>CAYVPC010000017.1:0-26926 GCA_964453555.1 uncultured Hyphomicrobiales bacterium
CTCCGCCCCAGCCAGCGGCACTTTGGTGATCCGTGTAGGCTTGAACACATCCTGTACGCACGCGATCGGCAGGCCAAAAAGCTGCCCGGCGACCGTAAAGGTGACGAATTCGGCGAGATTGGTGTCGTCGTGCATGGTTCAAGCCGCCTGGTGCAGATCGTCGCTCTGCTCTTTTAGCGCCGCGATGAGGCCGGTTCGGTCGAACTTGGCGACGAAATCGTGGAAGCCGACGCGTCGACCGCGTTCGATCGCGTCGGCGGAAACCATGGCCGACAGGGCAATGACCGGAATGCCGGCGGTGCCAGAATTTTCGCGCAATGCCGCGGCGAGCTCGAAACCGTCCATCTGCGGCATCTCGATATCGGTGACGACTATGTCGACACGCGCGCCGGACCTGATCGCTGCCAGCGCCTGGGCGGCGGAAGCGGCGGTGACCACCTGATACCCGGCGGCCTTGATCAAGGGCGCGAGCATGTCGCGGAAGAAGGCAGAATCGTCGACCAACATCACCTTGCGGGCGACCGGCGTCGCATGCGAGTCGCGCCGGCGGAACCAGTCGGCGAAGGCTTGCGGCAGGAAATGGGCGACATCGATGATTTCGGTGGCGCTGCCTTTGACCACCGCGCAGCCGAGTACGCCAGGGCGCTCGCTTGCCACTTCGATGTCGAGCCGCTGCTCGACGATATCCACAATTTCATCGACCACCAGCCCCATCGAGCGGCCTTGATCGGAAAACACCAGGATCGGCTGAGCGCCCTCCTGTTTGATGTCGGCCCGCGCATCGACGCGAAGCAGGGGCATGAGCTGATCGCGATACTGCACCAGGTAATGACCATCGGAGACTTCGATCCGCCCGCAATCGATTTCCTCAAGGCGCGAGACGAGCGACAGCAGCACCGCCTTGGGCTGCTGCGAGCCGGCACGGAAGACGAGGAGCGGCGTAAGGTCTTCACGCACCGCGTCTTCGCTGACGTCGCTTTCCGCCTTGTCGGCTTGTCCGACCGGCGTGACACGGCCAAGTGCCTGGGCGACGCCGTTCGGATCGATGATCATGATCACAGTGCCGTCGCCAAGGATCGTAGTGCCGGAGAAGGCCGCGATGTCGCGCAATCGCGAAGACATCGGCTTGATCACGATCTCCTCGGTATGGAAAACGCCGTCGACGACGACGCCGAACACCTGGCTGCCGACTTGCGTCACCACGACGAAGCCGGTGTCGCCTTCGCCTTGGCCGAGTTGCAGGATCTCTTTCAGCTGGATCAGCGGCAGCAGCTTGTTGCGCAACCGCAGCACCGGCGTGTCCTTGATCCGCTCGATGCGATGCTCGCCATTGGCCGAGGCGCGCACCAGTTCGAGCACGGCGAGCTGCGGGATGGCGAATCGTTCGCCGCCCGCTTCGACGATGAGCGCCGAGACAATCGCCAACGTCAGCGGAATCTTGATCGTGAACGATGTGCCGGCGCCTCGAATGGACTTCAAATCCACCGTGCCGCCGATCTGCTCCATGTTGGCGCGCACGACGTCCATCCCGACGCCGCGGCCGGATACGCTGGTGACGCGGCTTGCGGTGGAAAAGCCGGGCATGAAGATCAAATTGCAGATGTCGGCTTCCGACTTCTGCGCAACCTCGGCTTCGCTCAGGAAGCCGCTCTCCACGGCCTTGGCGCGAATGCGCGCGAGATCGAGCCCGCGGCCATCATCGGAGATTTCGATGATGATGTGGCCGCCCTGATGGCTGGCGGACAGCCGGATGGTTCCCTTCTGCGGCTTGCCGGCAGCCAACCGCTCGGCGGCGGTTTCGATGCCGTGATCGGCGCAGTTGCGTACCAAATGGGTCAGCGGATCCTTGATCAGTTCCAGCACCTGGCGGTCGAGTTCGGTGTCGGCGCCATGCATTTCCAACTCGATCTGCTTGCCCAGTTCGGCGGACAAATCGCGCACGATGCGCGGCAGTTTCTGCCAGGCGTTGCCGATCGGCTGCATGCGCGTCTTCATCACGCCTTCCTGCAGCTCGGCGGTGACGTTGGAGAGTCGCTGCAACGGCACCTTGAAGTCGGAATCTTCGTGGCGGCGGACGATCTCGAGGAGCTGGTTGCGGGTCAGGACCAGCTCCGAAACCGTGGTCATCAGGTGATCGAGCGTCTGGACATGGACGCGGATCGAGTTTGCGGCAAGCCGTTCGCCACGCTCGTCGTCTGGCCGCTCGGCGGCCGACTTGTCGCGCGTGGCCGCCGGCGGCTTTTTGTCTTCCTGCGGCGCGGCTGGCGCAGCCTCCGCCGCGGCTACCTCGGCGCGAGCGGGCGGTTGCGGTTTGCGACCGCCGAGTTGGGCCAAGCGATCGAGTTGCTCGATCAGATCGGCATCCTGGCCCGCGGGCTCACGCTCATTCGCCTCGATTTCGTCCAGGATGGCCTTGATGCGGTCGATGGTGAAGAGAACGAGCGTAACAGCATCGGTGGTAACCGGCATGCCGTCGCGGAATTTGCCCATCAGGTTTTCGGCGGCGTGCGCCAGGGTCTCTAGCCGCGGTAAAGCGAGGAAGCCGCAGGTGCCTTTGACGGTGTGGACGAGGCGAAAAATGTTACCGAGGATTTCGCGGTTGTTCGGCTCCTGCTCAAAGCGCACAAGCTCGGCGTCGACCCGTTCGAGGCTCTCACGCGTCTCGGTCAGGAACTCCCGGAGCAGGTCGTCCATACTACGCGCCTTGTCCGACACATACTGGCGGCACGCGGGACGCGTGCCATCGCCGCCAGGCGCGAGGGACGCCTGACCGACCGGGTCAGTGTGTTGTCAAAGCGTTTAATTTCGGTTGCGGAAGGCCGCCGCGCACGCCGCAAGCAGCCCCTTTTCCGCCGAAACGGCCCTCAACGGGCGGTCAAAACGACCGTACCGACCTCGCCACCGGCCGAAAGGGCCAAGCCGCAATCCCGGGCCAAGATGCCGGCATACAGGGGCTGAATGGCGTGGGCGTCGACGGCGTGGGCCGGGGTACCGGCGAGAAGCTCGGCAGTTGCCGGACTCAACCTGGCGTTGAGGCCGGTCGCGGTGACCACAAAGCCCGCAATCCCCTCACCGGGAACCGGCTCAACGTTCAACGTCCCTCCCCGCGAGATGGTCCCGGCGGCGATCAGCAGCATGTTCAACAGGAGCTTGACCCGGTTCTTGATCAGCAATTGGCGGGGCAGATTCCAAACAAGATTCGTTTTGCCGTCTTCGAACAGTCCGCGGACCGCCCTTTCCGCATCGCCAAGATCGATCTGCGCGCCGGCCGAGCCGGCCGCGCCGAAAGCGAGCCGGCAAAATTGCAGCTTGGCCGAGGCCTGCCGCGCGCTTTTTTTGATCAGGTCGAGCGCAAACGTCTTGGTCTCCTCGCCTTTGTCCTCCTCCATCACCTCGATGCCATTGACGATCGCGCCGACCGGGCTGATCAAATCGTGGCAGACGCGGGAACACAGAAGCGCCGCAAGGTCGAGCGCTCCGATGGCAATGGGAGCGGAAACAGGAGCAGACATGACGGGCTCCGAGCAAATGGGATGGACCCGTCCGTGTCACAGCGCGCGCGATTCGGCAATCGTGCCGTTTCCGCCGCCCTGTGCTACACGGCATCCCCTTGCTCCAGCGCGTGTAAATTAAACATTCGGGAGCGCTCGTGCCCGCCTTCGACATCCGTGCCTGCGCCGATCTGCTTAAGCCGTTGACCGCCATCAGCCTAGCGGCAGCGGCGGCGATCGCTCGCGCTAGCGGACAAACCGATATTCGTACCAAGGCCGACGGTTCGCCGGTCACTGCCGCCGATGAAGCCGCGGAAGCGGTGATCCGCGACGCGCTGGCGCAACTTGCCCCGGCTTTGCCGATTATTTCGGAAGAGCACGCCGCGCGGGAAAACCCGCCAGTCGGGGCCCCGAGCTACTTCCTGGTCGATCCGCTCGACGGCACGCGGGAATTCGTCGCCGGGCGCGCAGAATACAGCATCAACATCGCCCTGGTTGCCGACGGCGCGCCGGTGCTCGGCGTCGTCGTCGCGCCGGCGCTTGGCCTGATCTGGCGCGGCATTGTCGGCCGCGGCGCCGAGCGGCTGGAATTTTCAGCGCAGACAATCTCGGCAGCCCGACAAATTCACACGCGGCGGCGCCCCGAAGGCGAGCTCATCGTCATGGTCAGCCGCTCGCATCTCGACGGGCCGACGCAGCGCTATCTCGGCAGCCTGCCGCATACGCGCCTTATTGCTTGCGGCTCTTCTATCAAATTCTGCCGCCTGGCCGAAGGAACGGCTGACCATTATCCGCGGCTGGGGCCGACGCGGGATTGGGATGTCGCGGCGGGTCACGCCGTGTTGGCGGCAGCGGGCGGCAGCGTTACGGAGCCTGGCGGCGCGGCTTTACACTACGGCACACCGCAGCTTCTCATCCCGGCGTTTCTCGCCTGGGGCGGGCCGGCGCTGAGCGAAGGAGTGCTCAATTACTGAAGGCGCATCAGGGGCTGAGCGTCCGCTGCACGTCCTGCCATTTGCGCTCTGCCGCAGCCGTGATGCGCTCGGCATTGGCCGTAAAGGTTTCCAGCCGCTCGCGATCGTAAAACAGGAATAGCCGCTCGCCGGAGATGACCCAGACGCCGGGGTTGCCCGCGACCGCGACGCCGCGCGCGACGCCAACCGGATCATAGCCGCCGAATTGCGGCATGTAGACGTCGGGCCGGGCCGCGAAAGCTTCTCGATTGCCGAGGTTGCGGAAACGCCAGACCGCGCCGCCGTAAGACAATTCGAAGTCCGGACTGCCAAGTACCGGTTTACCGTCGGTGTAAAAAGCGACCGGGTCGTAGCCGTCGATGGCAAGTCCGGTATGCCAGTCGACCACGATCCTTTCGGTCGCGTCCGCGCGCCCGGCGGCGATGATACCCGACAGGATAACCACCAGGCCGGCGATGGCGGCGAGGATCGCGCGGTGCCGCTTCCGTTGTTGCCGTGCTGCGGTCATAGTCTCGGCGAAAGATCGACTGATTCGCTTCGGCTTGCTGGGTGAAGCTTGCGCCGAGACTTAGCCGGCGGGTGTGAGCAAGGGGTTAACCGGGGGAAGCTCGATGAATCTCGCCTGGCGGTTCGCCATCGTCGCCCTGGCCCTCGCCGGGCTCCAAGCCTTGCCGGCCGGCGCGCAGACGCCGACGCCACCGGCGGCAGTCGGACCGGCCCCGCCGCCACCGCCACCCGCTCAGCCGCCGGCTAACAACCAGTTTTCACCCAACGAGATCATCGAGGCGGGCCACCATTTCTTCGGCGGCGTCTCGCGCGGGTTGGCCGCGATCGTCGAGAAGGCCGGCAGCCAGTGGGGACTGCCGAACGGCTACATCCTGGGCGAAGAAGCGGGCGGCGCGTTTATCGGCGGGCTCCGCTACGGCGACGGAACGCTTTACACCAAAAACGCCGGCGACGTACGAGTCTACTGGCAGGGACCCTCGCTCGGCTTCGATGCCGGCGCCGACGGCGCCCGCACCATGATGCTGGTCTACAACCTGCCGCGCACCCAGGCGATTTTCGAACGGTTCGGCGGCATTGACGGCTCTGCCTATTTCGTCGGCGGCCTGGGCATGACCGCGCTTACCGCCGACAACATCGTGGTCGTGCCGATCCGGTCCGGAGTGGGACTACGGCTCGGGGCCAATCTGGGCTATCTCAAATTCACCACCCAACCGACGTGGAATCCGTTCTGATCGATACCCTCCGCCGGCGACAGAAGACTGCCGGCGTCACGAGCCGGTCGCCAAGAGCCTATTGTCTTTAATCCGGTGCTGGCGCCGTTCGCGGTTGAGGTTAACATTTCGTCAATATGGTGCTGGCCCGTCCCCGCATGGCAAGATGACGCCTGACGGCAGCCCGGGTTTGAGAGTGGTGTCATGGTCGAACCGGTCATGTATTTCGGGATCGGCTTTCTCGTCGCGGCGCTACTTGGACTTTTGTTCGTCCCGCTAGTTCATAACCGCGCCGTCCGGCTGACGATGCGGCGGCTCGAAGCCGCTACCCCCCTCTCGGTCGCCGAAATCCGCGCCGACAAGGATCAGCTTCGCGCCGAATTCGCCATGTCGACGCGCCGGCTCGAATTGAGCGTCGAGCAGATGAAGGCGAAGACGACCAACCAGCTCGCCGAGCTGGGCAAGAAGTCCGACGCGATCAATCATCTCAAGAAGGAACTCGGCGAGAAGACCGCGACGATCCTGGCGCTGGAATCGCGCGACAAGAGTCTGCGCGATCAGTTGCGCGCCACCGAGGAAGAGTTCGAACACAAGTCGAGCGCCTTGCGCGAGGCCGAGCGCGGGCTCGCCGATAAGCAGGCGGATCTCGCCAAGCTCGTCGCCGAGCTCGGCGAGCGCTCGATCATGGCCGACAGTCAGCGTGTCGAGCTCGCGGCCATGCGCACCCAGGTCGAGGCGATGAAAGTCAGCGTCGCCGACTACGACCGCGCGGTACGAGTGACCGAAGAGCGCTTGGCGCGTGAGCGCGGCGAGGCCGAGGCGGCCGCCGCCATCTCGAACGAGGTGCGCAGTAAACTCGATTCTTTTGCAACGCGCACCGCGGAGCTCGAGCGGCATCTTTTGGTGCAGACCACCGAAGCGGAGGTCATGAGCCGCCGCGTGCAGGAGCTCGAAGCAAGGCTCGGCGACCAGGGCCGGCTCCTCGCCGAGCGTGACTTCGAGGTCGGCCGGCTGCGCAGCGATATTGCGGCGGCGGCCAAGGTCGAAAACGATCTGCGCGAGGAACTTGAGAATGCCGGCGGCCGTTCCAGCGGCGCCCAGGACAAGCTTCGTGCCGACATCAGCCAGCTTGAAGCGCAGCTTGCCACCACGGTCGACGAGCGCGACAAGCTGCAACGCGAGCTGGCGACGATGCGGCGCGAAGCCGAAACGTCGTGGGCGACCGAGCGGGTCGAGAACGCGATGTTGCGTGAGCGCATCAACGACGTCGCCGCCGAAGTAGCGCGGCTCACCGCAGTGCTCGAAGGCCCCGGCTCGCCGATCGAGTCGATACTGGCCGAGGCCGTTCCGGCGCTCGGTACCGGCCTCGCGGAGCCGACATCCGCCCTTAACGGCACGACCGGCGAGGCCGAGGCCGCGGCGATCGATACGCCGGAGCAAGGTAAGGGCACGCTCGCCGATCGCATTCGCGCGCTGCAAAACACCGCCTCGCGCGTGCCGAATTGATGCGAATTAAAGCTGGCTTGCCGAGCTGAAGCTCGCGGCGCCTTGCCCGCCTTTGCCTTTGGCTCCGGCGCGGCAGCTTTCACTCGCCCCGCGAGCGAAAGCTGGTGGGCGCTGTAGGGATTGAACCTACGACCTCTCCCGTGTGAAGGGAACGCTCTCCCGCTGAGCTAAGCGCCCGGCCGCAGCCGGCATCGGATTTAAGGAACGGCTTATCGGGGTGTCAAGCGACGCGAACGCTCCAAGTCGAATCGACGATCAAAGCTCGATCTTTGAATAGATCGTCGCCATCAGTCCGATCTTCTCGCTCGTCACCGTAACGGCGGCGGTGAGGCTTTCATGGCCCTGCAATTTGCCGCTGGCGATCGCCGTTCGCAGCAGCCGTTCGAGCTCCTGCTGAGCGGAAAAGCTGACCTTTTTGACAAACCGCTCCACCGCCGCCGCAATCGCCTCGTCGCTCATGTCCCACCTTCAAGCACCAGCCGATACAGGTCGAGGAATGCCGTAGCAGCCGAGCGGCGGAAGTTAGTTAATACCGGCGGCGCCGGCGCGCGTTATCGATGTCATATGGTTTTCCTTTTCATCGCCGATGATCCGGATTACGCACGAAAGAGGCGTTCAGCGCCGGCGCGCACGGCAACAGTCAGGTGTGAAACAGGAGGGTGTCGTGGGGTATTTTTCACAAGACAAAGCTGGGCAGTCCAAAACCGGCCTTAACGGAACGGGGAGCACGGCCAAGCAGGGCGACGAGGCACCCGTCAGGAAAAACGTGACCAACGTCGGAAACGGGGTGACCGGCACAGTCTCTACGCTCGGTCCCGGCATGCTGATTACCGGCAATATCGTGTGCGAGGGTTCGGCGCATATTTTCGGCCGGGTGATCGGCGACATCCAGGCCGTCGAAATCGTGATCGGCGAAGGCGCGCGGGTCGAGGGCAATATCACGGCGCAGGAGGTCGGCATTCTCGGCGCTCTCAAGGGGACTATTCGCCGCACCACCGTCCGGCTCAAGGGCAGCGCCACGGTCGACGGCGAAGTGTTCAGCAAGTCGCTGACGGTCGAGGAGAACGTGCTGTTCGAGGGCCTGTCGCGGCGGCTCGACAAGCCAGTCGAATTGCAGACTTGCGCGCAGGCGGCGGGCGAGCAGCCGGCGCCGGCGGCAAGCAGTTCCGTCTCCGAGATCGTCGTCTAGCGGCCAACCGCGGCGGCGATCAATGTAACGCAGCCGCCAGTTCCTTCGCGCCCGGCTTTTTCATCTCCCGGTCCATGAGGGCGTCAGTCGCCGCGATCAGCGTGGCGACGACGTTGTTTCTTTGTGTGACCGGATTGTCGCGATAGCCCCCGCGCTGAAAGAAATTCGCGGTCGGTACTTTGTCGCGCCAAGCCTGCGGCATGGTGATCATATCGAAGCCGTTGCCGTCGCCGGTCAGGTTCATCATCTCCAGTTCGGCGGCGGTAAGCGTCCCGCTCCAGCCCTTGCGGCGCGCGAACACGACGGAATCCATAAGCTTCTGCGTCTGCAACAGCGGCCCGACGTCGATGTCAAGATTCATCGCATGGACGGCGAGCCCTTTCGGCGTATCGGCCAGCGCCTGATGCTCCTTCCAGTCGTCCGGAACGCTGCGTGCGAAACCTATCATCTTGCGAACGACGGCGATTTTGCGCTCGAACGCGCTCACGCGGTCGGCCGGCAATTGCGCGGTGCGCCCGAGCAAGGTTTTGACGAAACCCTGGCCGCTCTCGGCCATGATCTCGACGGAGTTTGTCGCCAGCAACTGATTGTAGCCGAGCGCCGTGGTGATGGCGCGTGCCCGTTTGTTGTATTCAAGCCCGGCCTGCACGTCGTATTCGCCGTTGCCGCCAGCCTCGAAACTGTAGATGCGGACGATTTGCTCCCGAGTCAGTCCGGCCGCGAGCGCGGCCTCGACATAAGCGTGTTTGAATTCGTTTTCGCTTTGCGGCGGGCTTGGCGCAAATTTGAATTCGCGCTGCGCAGCGGCGAGAAAATCGCTCACCACCGGCACATAGCGCTCGGGCGGCGCTTCTTCCGGCGGTTTCGACGGGTCGCGCGGTTTCGGCGGGCCGGTGTAGACCGGCGGCTGCTCCAGCACGTAGTCGCCGATCGAAAGCGGCTGATGGCTCGCGCGCTTTGCGTTGCGCAGCCGCCGTTTTTCGGCGATCGAATTCCAATAGGCTTCGGCGGTGGATTCGTAGCTTGCCCGCGCGCTTAGGTATTCGGACAAGGCGCGGCGGTATTGCGCCATCGCCGCCGCGAAATCGGCCGATTGAGCCCAGGATGCCGCTGGCGACAAGAAGATCGCGGCCGCCAAGAAATATCCGAGGCGATGGTTCAGTGGAGCGAAACCCAATCTCCTTACCCCCCTTCGCCTATTGCCGCCGCCCGCGCCCCCCCGGATTTCCCCGGCGCGGCGGCGGACCGCCGCGCGGATTGCGGTTGAACGGCTGCCGCGGGCCGCCCGGCCGGCCGGGCTGCCGATTGAAGCCGCGCGAGCGCATGCGTTGGATGGTCATCCGTCGTCCGATCGTATGGGAGGCGAACAGGCGTTGCAGCACGCCGCGATCGCGCGCCGCCTCGGCCGGCGGAATCCGGAACGGCACCGCCAGGAAACGGCCACCGGGGCCGGGACGAAGCGCAAATGCGCTCGAACCCTCGGTCAGGAGGCCTAGCCGCCCACCCTGCGGGTTGAACACTTCGATCCGTCCGACATGTCCATCGCTGTCCGCGTAGAGTTTGATTTTAGGCTCTTCGCCGGCGGTGCCGCCCTGCGGCACATCAACCACGCCGGTCGTACCGCGGATGCCGAGCGTCGCGACCGGCGTCGCGATCCTCATGTCGCCGGTCTTGGCGACCTGGCCTGCGACAAAGGCGGCGGTGCCAACGGCG
This sequence comes from uncultured Hyphomicrobiales bacterium, assembly GCA_964453555.1. Classification (GTDB taxonomy): domain Bacteria; phylum Pseudomonadota; class Alphaproteobacteria; order Rhizobiales; family Xanthobacteraceae; genus BOG-931. The sequence continues at coordinate 10,091 of CAYVPC010000017.1, forward strand.
ACAGTGAACAGCGCCGAATTAGCGCTTCCGCCGTCCTGGAAAACAAACTCGTTGACGACGATACGCGTGTCGGCCGAGAGGCTGAAGGTGGTTTCGTCATCGAACGTGACGCCGAGCGTCGAGTTCGGACCGGTCGCGAGCGTATCGTTCTTGAAGATGGGATCGGCGACTTGCAGCGGGATGGGGGCCGCATTGGCCCGGGTCACGGTGGCGATGCCTTGCACGGTCGCGACTTGACCCACCTGCCCCGCCGGCCCGGCCGCCGGCTGATCGGCTGCCGGCGGATTTTGCGCGCGTGCTAGTGCCGACCAAAAGAGCGACAGCGGCCAAACCGCCACCCCACCGCCGAAAAGCACAATGAAATCGCGGCGTTTCATATTCCACCCTCAATCCTGGGCCGGGCCCAGGCTGGCCCGGCCTTTCAAATCGGGCGGGAGCAAACCCCGGACTTGCGGCTATTTGTTGATCGTTGCCGCACCGGCGGTACACACAACTTCGTCCTGCGAGCCGGTGCCGCCCGAGCAGCCGATCCCGCCGATGAGCTTGCCGTCTTCGATGAGGGGAATGCCGCCGCGCGAGGCGATCACGTCGTCCAGCGCCGGCCCGCGATTTCCCGAACGGCAGGACGCGGACGGCCTCGGTGCCGAGGGAGTGGAGACCGAGACCGCCCTGATGTCGGCAGGCGCCCCATCGTTACGCCCCTCCCGACACTGCGATCAAGGATAGCGGGGTGAAGTTGACCGATCGTTACGATAACGCGGTACGCCGAAGGCGGGCGACACCGGTTTGATGCCGGCCGCGGCCGACCCAATGCATCGCCCGACACGCCCACCAACATTGCGCGTAAGCCGCGATGCGAACGATGAAGCGCTGCTCGCGCCGGGCGTCAGCGCGCTGGCGTGTCGCGCGAAAGATTTTTTTGCTTCAGCTCGCCGAGATATTCACGCCAGTAATTGTCGCGATTTTGCCCAAGCTCGAACAGATAATCCCAGCTGAAAATTCCGGTCGAATGCATGTCGTCGAAAACCGGCCGCACCGCGTAATTGCCGACCAGCTGAAGCTCCAGAATCTGCACCTCGCGCTTTCCAGCAACAACACGGCGCTCGGCGGGTGAATGGCCTTGGACCTCGGCGCTCGGGCTGCGCACGCGTAAGTATTCCGCCGGCAGCACAAAGCTCGCGCCATTGTCGAACGTGACGCTGAGAGACTTGCGATCCTTATGAAGGCGCAATTCCGTCGGCCATGGATTGCTCATGCGCGAAGCTTGCCCGCGGCGGCGGCCGATATCCCGGCGATCCGGCCGAACACGGCGCCTGACATGAGCCCGGTGCCGCCTGGATAGTTGAAATAGAACAGGCCGCCGATCAGCTCACCTGCGGCGTAAAGGCCCTCGATCGGCCGGTAGTCGGTATTGAGCACGGCGGCATCCGAATTGATGCGTAGCCCGCCGAAGGTAAACGTCACGCCGCAGGTCACCGCATAGCCCTCGAATGGCGGCGCATCGATGGTATTTGCCCAATTACTCTTGTCCACGGCAAGGCCTTGGGTGCGGCGCCCGTCCTTGACGTTCGGATTGAACGGGATTTCGGTGCGCACCGCCCCGTTCCATGCCTTGATCGTTTTGAGAAACTCGGCAGCGTTCACGCCTTCAAGCTTTTGCGCAAACTCCTCGATGGTATTTGCTGTCACCTTGGTAACCTGGCGGATTTTGTATTCGTCGCGCAGCAGATGCTTCACCTTGCGATCGAAAACCTGCCAGGCGAACTGGCCCGGCTGCTCCAGTACGATGCGGCCGTATTTGGCATAGGTGTAATTGCGGAAATCGGCGCCTTCGTCGACAAAGCGCCTGCCGGTTGCGTTGACCATGATGCCGAACGGATAGGAGTGCTTCTGGAACTGGTCGCCGACCGCGAGGTCGCCGAATTCCGGCGCGTTCATTTCCCATTGCACGGCATGACAGCCCGACCAATTGCCTGCCGGGCTTGCGCCGATGTCGAGCGCCATGCGGATGCCGTCGCCGGTGTTGAAACGCGAGCCGCGCACTTTGGCGAGATCCCATCCCGGCCCGAGATAGCGCGTGCGCCATTCCGGATTTGCCTCGAAGCCGCCGCAGGCGAGCACCACCGACCGTCCGCGCAATTCGCATATTGCGCCATCCGCGCGCACCCGCACGCCTTCAATGCGGCTGCCGTCGTAGATGAGATCGAGAACACGGGTGCGGTAGCGCACTTCGACGCCGCGTTTGCGCGCCGCTTCGGTCAGCATGGCGACCAATCCGGGCCCGCCGCCGACGGCCTCGACCGTCAGCCCGCCCCAGAACTTGAACTTGCCGTCGATCTTGAACGCCTGGCGGCCGTAGATCGGTATGAAGCGCACGCCGTTGCCGCGCATCCATTCCAGCGTCGGAAAGCTCCTGGTGACCAGAAGCTCGACCAGATCGGGATCGGCGCGCGCTTGCGTGACACGCGCCATGTCGTCGAAAAACTGCGCGGCGGCGTAAGTGCCGAAATCGGTGCTGTCGATTTCCGCCGGCGTCAGATCGGGGACCAGTGCTTTTATATCTTCAACGCCGTTATAGACGACCCTTATCGCACCCGCCGTGAAGCGGCTGTTGCCGCCAGATTCCTCCTCCGGCGCCGCTTCCAGCATCACCACCCTGACGCCGTGCTCGGCCGCCGCCAGCGCAGCGCAAAACGCGGCATTGCCGGCGCCGACGACAATCACGTCCGCATCGCTGCCGGGCACTACCTACTCCGCCGCCTGAGCGGCGCCGCCGTGCGCTTTCGACCAGCCGGCCGGGTTTTTCATGAACTTTTCCGCTTCCTTGAGCTTGGCCTTGTCGAACCGGCCGCTTTTCTTCGCGACCTCGAGCACGTCCCACCAGGTGGCGAGCGCATGCAGCTTGATGTCGAGATCGCTCAGGATCTTTTTGCCCTCGGGAAAGATGTCGTAGAAGAAAAAAACGAAACAGTGCTCGACGGTTGCGCCTGCTGCCCGCAGCGCCTGGCAAAAATTGACCTTGCTGCGGCCGTCGGTTGTCATGTCTTCGACCAGGAGCACGCGATCGCCCGCTTCGATCTGTCCCTCAATCTGTGCGTTGCGGCCGAAACCCTTCGCCTTCTTGCGCACATATTGCATCGGGAGCATCAAGCGGTCCGCCATCCAGGCGGCAAAGGGAATACCGGCGGTTTCGCCGCCGGCTATGGCATCGAATTGCTCGAAGCCGATCTCGCGCTCAACCGTCGTCACCGCGAAATCGATCAGCGTCCGGCGCACGCGCGGGAATGAGATGAGCCGGCGGCAATCGGTGTAAACCGGGCTTGCCCAGCCCGAGGTGAAAATGAACGGCTTGTCGGTCATGAAACGGACCGCTTCCACCTCGATGAGCATCTTCGCCGTCATCGTGGCGATCACTTCTTTGTCGGGGAAGCCCGTCATGTATCGATCCGTTTCGGGCACATAGTACAGTTTCACTCCACCACCTTCCACTCGATCGTCTCGCCGCCGCGATAAAGCAGCGTGCGTTCGTCGGGGCCCGCCACCTTGATCTCGACCGGCGCCGTCCATGGCGACTTCTCCAGCACGATTTTATCCCCGTTTGGCGGCAGGCGGTAATGCTTCGGCCCGTTCAACGAGGCAAAAGCTTCGAGTTTGTCGAGCGCGCCTTCTTCCTCGAACACCTTGGCGTAGGTCGCAAGCGCGACCGGCGCGTTGAAGATGCCGGGCACGCTGTTGACCGCCACCTTGCGCGCGAACGGATGCGGCGCCGAATCGGTGCCGAGGAAATAGCAGACGTCGCCCGAGGTCGCAGCCTTGCGCAACGCGGCGCGGTCGCGCGCGGTCTTGATCACCGGCATCGCATACATCATCGGCTTTAAGCCCGCGCCGAGCCAGTCGGTACGCGTCAGATTGAGATGATAGGGCGTGATGGTGCCGGCGACCTGCGGCGCGGCGCTCTTGACGAAGTCGGCGCCTTCCTTCGAAGACAGATGCTCCAGCACGAAGCGCAGGCCGGGAAATTCCTTCACCCAATTCGACAGCCTCCGGTCGATGAACGCCGCCTCGCGGTCGAAAATGTCGATATCGGGGCCGACTTCCTCACCGTGCATGAGGAACGGCATCCCGATTTTCTCCATGCGTTCGAGCACGCGCGTGATTTTGCGGTAGTCGGTAACGCCAGCCGCCGAATTGGTGGTGGCGTTCGCCGGATAGAGCTTGACGCCGGTCAGCTCGCCGTCGCGGAAGCCGCGCTCGACGTCATCGGGATCGGTGTCGTCGGTGAGGTAGGAGGTCATCAGCGGCGTAAAGCGCGATCCCGCCGGCAACGCGGCCATAACCCGCGCGCGGTAGGCCATCGCATCCTGCCGGCTGCGTACCGGCGGTACGAGATTCGGCATCAGGATGGCGCGTCCGAAATCCTTTGCCGTGTAGGGCAACACCGCTTTGAGCATTTCGCCGTCGCGGACGTGCAGGTGCCAGTCGTCGGGTTTGCGGATGGAGATGCGCGCGGCCATGGCGGGAGCCAGTAATCACTGAATCCGGGTCCCGGCAATGGCCCCCGCGTCGAGTAAATGGCCTAGTCGGAGCCGTCGTCGTGGCCTGCGGCTCTGCTCTTGCGGCCGTGCGGACTTTCGCCGCGCGGGGCATCGTGGACTAGGCTGTCGAGCTCCACGACTGCCGCGCGCGGAAAGGCGAACGCGGTGCCCACCGGCGCCATGGTGCAGCCGATCAGCATGTCGATGACCCGCTCCGGCAGGAGCTTGGCGACGCCTTGATTGAGTTCCGCCAGATCGTAGGTCAACAACACCATCAATGCGATCAGCGCCGTGTGCAACCAATGGCGGTTGGCCAAATGGTGGGGAATGAACGGCGCTGCGATCAATATGGCGGCGCAAATGAACGGCGGTGCGTGGAAAAGGAGCGTAATCGCGCCGGCGCGGCTTTGTCGCTGGTCATGGCGTCAGATCAGGCGGCGAGGCGATTTTGCTTTTGCCGGGCGATGTCGCCGGCGACCAGCATCGCTTCTTTGGATATGTCGCGCAGCAACCCCGCCGCAGAATTCCGCAGCCCGACCAAATAGACTCTCGACCTCCGGCTGACTTCGTTCACCGGCTTGTCGCCGACTGCATCGGCGCCATCGTGCGTCTGTAGAAAGGTCGAATAATTAACCCGATAGCCGGTGGCGAAGATGATGGCGTCGAACGCGCCTCTGCTCCCGTCGTTGAAGATGACGCCGTCCGCGGTCACTTCGCTGACACCGGGCTTTACCTTGATCATATCGTCCTGGATTTTCCTGACCGTGCCGACGTCGATAACCGGAATCCGGGCGCGACCGCCGGTCTTTTGCATAATCGGCCCTGGCGGCCGCCTGATGCCGTAGCGCGACAGGTCGCCCAGCGCATGATCGACGATCCGCAGCAGCAGCGGCGAGTTGCCGCCAAGCGGCAGGATTGCGGAGAGAATCGACAGCATTTGAATCGGGATGCCGTAAAGCTCGCGCGGCACGATGTGCACGCCGCCGCGCAGCGAGATGGTCGGCCGCGCGCCCTGCTCCGCGAGGTCGAGCGCAATCTCAGCGCCGGTATTGCCCATGCCGATCACCAGCACCGGTTGACCGGCGTATGGTTTGGCATTGGCGTAATCCCTGGCGTGGACGATCTTGCCTTTAAATCTCTCGATGCCGGGGATTGACGGGGTGAACGGCTCGGCGTTGTAGCCGGAAGCGATGACAACAAATGGCGCGCGAGCAGACGTCGACGTGCTTTCCACGATCCAGTCGTCACCGTCTTTGCGGATCGAGCGCACGGTTTCGCCGAGGCGAGGCTGCAGATCGAACCTCTTGGCGTATGAATCGAGATACTCGACCATTTGCGCGCGCGGTACATAGCGCGGATAATTTTCCGGAAACGGCACAAACGGCAGCGAAGAAAGCCGTTTGACGGTGTGCAGATGCAGGCGCAGGTAATGCCGGCGCCAGGACGGCGCAAGCTGGCTTTCCCTTTCCAGCATGACGAAATCCACGCCCGCCCGGCGCAGGCAGGCGCCGACCGCGAGCCCGGCCGGGCCTGCGCCGACAATGACAACGTCTGTAGTTTCGGTTTCGGCCACTTGGCTGTTCCGCAGCGGCGACGAGCTTAAAGCGCCGGCGCGCGCGACACTAGCCGTAAAGCTTGCGGGTGGTGCCGCTGCGCTCAACGTCGCGCGCGGCCTTAAACGTGCGGCCGAGGAAATCCATCGACGGATTTGAGACCCCGAACCAGAATTTCTCGCTGATGTAGTGATGGCGCAGATGATATTGCTTCAGCCAGCGGCCGATACGCGTCCACGGCTGGTATGGAATGTGGGCGATGTAATGCACCCATTCGTAGTGAAAGGTCGCCAGCAACACGCCAAATATCGCCGAAGCAACCGCGGCCCAGCCGAAGATGAGCGCATAGCCGAGCGCGGTGATTGCCAGATTGGGGGCGAGGAACCAGATCGGCAGGAACAGGAGGTCGAGCCGGTCGGGCTCGGCGTGGTGATCGTAGTGCAGGCGGTGCTGCAATTTGCGGACAAACGCAAAGCGTGACGGCTCGGCGTGGAAACTGAAACGGTGGAAGCCGTATTCGCTAACGTAGAAGGTGAGCGCCCCGATCACGACCCAGAACAGGGAAAAGGACCAGGCGCCCGCTATGAAGCCGGCAACGAGCACGGTGAGCCCGAGCGCGAGCCAGATATTGGAGCCGTGGCGCAGGAAGGTAAGGACCACGCGCGCCTTCCCCATTTCGGTTTTGCCTTATTCACCGTGTGCGAAACGTTGGTCGGAATGGCAGGATTTAAGCCTGCGACCTCCATCGTCCCACGGAGGCATCTTAACATGTTCTAGCTCGAATTTTCGGGCAGATTTTGCGTTTGTGGACGAATGGCGAATTCAGTTGTCGGCCGTGATGTTCGGCCTGACCTGCAACTTTTCGATCACCGGAATTAGCACGGTGAGAAATTGCTCCGCGCCCTTGTTATAGCCGGCAATGGTGAAATGAACGTGGTCCGGCATCATCAGGGGTGGATTTGCGGTCGCCCAAATATGGGACCCGCACTTCGCCGGCATGATCGACGCCCAGTTCCAAAACGTGAAGCCGCGCTGTTCGGCGATGTTCCGCTCGATCGTGCGTACGAGTTCGAGCTTCGGCAGCGGGTGCCAATCACATTCATCAGTCTTCGAGGATACCGGGGTCGCCCCATCGGGTGGCCTTGTGCCGGCCGGCGCCAATTCACCTGACGGCATGTCCGCTCGCGGCAGGGAGTGGCAGGCCGCTTCCAACGATGGTTTCGCGCAATGCGAAGCTCTCTCTGCGCCGTCCGGCGGTCCAATCAGCACAATTTTGGCGTCCGGCAGAACCGATACGATTTTATTGATCGCTTTCTCGAAGTTGCGTCGATAACGGTCCGGATCGAGATCCTCCTTGGACGCCTCGTTCGTACCGAAAGACAGCACCACAATCTGTGGATTGAGTCGGCGAAGGCCATCCGCGAAGAGGGTCTGATCGAATTTGTTGAGCAAGTCGACGGTGGCGCCAGGATAGCCAACACTGTTGTACGACACGCCCGACTGTTTGTTGTAAACGGCAACGCTTGCGATGCTGACCGCGCCATCCTTCGTCGTGCGGATCTCGATTTGGCGGACGCGGTCTTTCGGAATTCCGTCCGGGCTCAGTCGCATCACCAGCGGTTCAACCGCCTTGGCATCGAGGTCGAAGGTCGCTTGCACGACACCATCCAGACTGATGCCGATCGCACCACCGCCCGGCCGGCGCTGAGCCTCGATCTCGATCGAATCGAAAACGAAGGGACTTTCCGCCGTAAAGGTCAGCGTCTCCCCCGGCTCACTGGCCAGTGCATTGAAGCCGGATAACCAGAATTCCGACGGACTCTCGGATTTTTGTATCCCCTTATACGTCCAGCCTGACGATGCGGTGACCTTCAGCGCAGAACTACGCACGCCAATATGTGGGTGGCCTGCCGTAATATAGCCGGCGCCGCCATTGCCATAACGCTGTTGCAGCAGCCGCCGCAGATCACCGCTGAAGAAATCTGCGGACGTGTGGCTGTCGCCGATTTGCAGGATCTCCAACCCGCGCCGGGTCTGAGTATCTCCGGACGATTTGCGTCGCGGTCTGGCGTTGCGGGTTATTGTGCTTGACGTGATTTGAACGGTGCTGGTTTCCAGCTGACCCGGAGTTTCAAGCGGCGGGATACCTTGATCAGAGGCTAAACGGTCAGCGGGCGCCGGGGTGCCACTCGGCGATTCGGCGGCATGAGGCGTTCCGACGGGCGCCTCCGACGGCACGGTCGCCCGGTCTTGCGTGTCAGCCACCGGCGAGAGGTGGTCATCAACAACCGGCACCTGCGCTGGTGTAACGACGGGCGTCGCCACCTGATAAGGCGGGGCTTTGTTCCGCAGCTTGGGAAACGCCGAGGAGCCGAGAACAACCAGCACAGTGCCGGCGACCAGCGAGGCGCATGTGATCGCCAAAATCGCGGCGCCCAGCATCAGCCGGTCACGGGGCAGATCATCCATAAACCGTTTCCGCTGTGTTTTCGCACGGCCAATCGGCGGCGGCAGGACCGTCGTCGCTAATTGCGACAATTTTGGGCGCCGCCGCAAGCCTCCGGCACCCGTTCATCCCCCAATCAGTTCGAGCTCTTGAACCATATCAACGGTTCGGAGGGCGACACGGGAACGTGCACTTCCATAACCAGACGATGCGTCGTGCCGGCAATGTCGCCGCGAACCTGTTGCGTCGGCACGGAAGGCCCGACCGGCGCAATTGAGCCTGTGACGTTCCGTGAGCTTCCGGCGAGGTTGTCCTTCGGCGGCGGCGCGTCCGCTACGACGGTTGCCGGAGAGTTGGCGGCGCCGAGGGCCTTTTCCCACATGTAGCGGTAGCCCGGCATTTTCAGGTGGACGCCGTCGGGTTCCTGGAAAACTCCGGAACAGATGCGGGTGTCGCGCATGCTTACGTACTTCACCGAAGTGCTTGCGAGCCTGACGCGCAGGATCTCGTCGAGATCGCGCGAACGCGTATCCCACGCTCGGCGCACGCAAGGCGGGCCGGCCCAGACCACGGTAAGCGCCCGGCGCTCGGCGGCTACCACGATGTCGTCGATGCTTTTGCCGATATTCTGGATACTGCCGTCGGCGTCGTTGGTCCCGAGAAAAATGAAGACCGTCGACCCGCGCGGCGTCTTTTGGATTTGCTCCAGTGCCTTGGGGCCGCGGATGTGAATGCCGATCTTAGCAAGACCTTTGACGCCCGAGGCGATGGCTACGCCTTCGCCAATGCTGTCGCCAAGCACATAGGAGGCAGCGCCCGCGAGCGATGGCCAAGCCAACGTCAAGACGCCGACCATCAGCCATTTCGATCGCAACATGGGCATTACGTCCACCTGGATCCGTATGCGACTTTTTGGGGCAAATATGGTGAAAGAAGAATTAAGCGGCCGCAATATGGCCGCTCCGGCGAGAAATCGGTGGAACCTGCGACCGCCTTCATGCTGCCACGGTTGAACCACGGCCACGTTCCATGACACTCGTTGATGCGGCTATTGTGCGACCGCTTCGCCAGCAGGCTCCGGAATACCGTCCCGGCTCAATCGTCTGTCTTGCCGGTTGCAGCAAGAAAGAAGTCGCGAGCCCTCTGATACGGGATCGCAATACCTGTCTGCTGCGAGACGCGTTGCAAAACATTGGCGCCTTTCAGCATTATTTCTTGAAGCTCGCTGCTGTTCTTGTCTTGTAGCCAGCCGACGAGACTCTGTGGGATCGTCAGCGCCAGCAGCGCCAAAGTCGCGTAGACGACGAACGCAGACGTGCGCAGAGGTTGCGGCGGGGATGGTGGTGCAAGATCGGGCGGGTTAGTTTTGAGCATGGCGACACCTTAGAACTGGAAATAGATGAACGGTGCGATGCCGTTCGGAGCTGCAACCGAGATGAGAAAGATCACCACGAACGGCACGAGTATCTTCACCGGCAGCGAGGCACGATCGTAACGCGCCTCCCAAGTTTCGAACCATCGGGGCGGAATGATATGAGAGAGTGCGCCAAGAACGAAGATAACCGCCACGAATGGCGTGATACTCGTGCTCCAATTTGCCCCGGAGAACAGCGTCGAGAAATAGGCGAGCCAGGTGTCGGTTGAAGAGGCGCGGAAGAATACCCAGGCGACACTGACGAATTGAAAGGTCACGAACCATCGAAGCGCGGTGGCGGCCGGCGAGCGCCGGACGGCGTCCGCTTGGCCGGTCTGACCAAAGGCGCGCTCGATGACGAGCGCCGCCCCGTGCAGGCCGCCCCAGAGCAAGAAATTCCAGCTGGCGCCGTGCCAAAGCCCTCCCAGCATCATCGTAATCATGATGTTCCGGAAGGTCGCTAATGTACCGAAACGGCTGCCGCCCAACGGGATGTAGAGATAGTCGCGCAGCCAGCTCGAAAGCGACATGTGCCAGCGACGCCAAAAGTCCTGCACCGAGATTGCCCGGTAGGGGTAATTGAAGTTTTGCGGAAACTCATAGCCGAGCAGGTTGGCGACTCCGATCGCAATGTCCGTGTACGCGCTAAAGTCGCAGTAGATCAGCAACGAATAGCCGTACATTCCGAAAATAAGGTCGAGGCTCGAATTTGCCGCAGGATCACGAAAGATGTCGTCCACGAAGTTCGTCGATAAATAGTTTGCGATAATCACCTTCTTGAACAATCCACCGAGAATCAGAAAAATGCTTTGGCCCAATCTGATGTTGGCCGGGTCCCGCGGCCCTACGGTTTGAGCCAGGAATTTGTTGGCGCGCACGATCGGTCCGGCGATCAGATGCGGGAAAAAACTGATGTAGAAGAGAATATCGAGCAGTGAAGTGGTCGGCTTCAGCACGCCCCGGTAGACGTCGATAATGTAAGAAAGCGCGTGGAAGGTGACGAAGGAGATTGCTATTGGCAGCGCCACCTCGATGAAGCCGATCTCAACCTTGAAACCGATCGCTTCGAGCGCGTTGACGAATGAAGCAACAAAGAAATTATAATATTTGAAATATCCGAGCAGCCCCAGATTGCCGGCAATCGCGGCCCAGAACAGAGTCCGGCGCGCCGCGCCATCCTTGAGCCGACCGAGCGCAAGCGCCATCAGGTAGTTTCCTAATGAGCTCGCAAACAACAGCAGGGTAAAATCCAGCCGCCAAAACGCGTAGAAAAAATAACTTGCAGCCACCAGAAAGCATTTTTTCCAAGTGTTGTATCCGTTCAGCAGCCAGGTGATTGGAAAGACGACGGCAAAAAACAACGCAAAATCGATGGTGGGAAAAAGCATCTGATGGTTCGGCGCGGAGGCACTCGGTCAGATGAGCGGAGTTAATTCTCGGCCTTGGTCTGCGGCATATTCGGGCACTGATCGACTGAAAATCCGGCCTCTTTCAGCGAACCGATAATCACAGGTAAGAGATATTGCGCCAGAAGGTCCTCGCCGTCGGTGGCAAAATGCTCGCCGTCCGGCGACCGGATCTGCAAGATTCTGCCATTTTTGGCGCGGCCATAGGATGAAAAGGTGTCAGGCTCGGACCCGCTAAGCTTCCACGGTTCGACGTAGTGCAAATTGGGAGCCCCGATCGCGTTGATCGCTTCCATGAACATGCTGTCTTTCTCGGTAGCGTCGGCATTGGCGACTCTGTCGCGCATCACCGGAAGGCCCATGACGAGGACGATTGCGTCGCTGGCGATCGCGCCCTCGAAAAATTCCATGATCTCGTGCCGGTATTTGTCGCTCCATTCCGGAGCGCCCCAGGCGGTGCGGGCACCCTTACCGTCGACGATGAACTGACGATCGTTCAAACCAATCGAAATAACCGTCAGTGTCGGCTTGAACTTGTCGTTAATCCGCCTGATCTCGCGCGGCCAGTAAACCCGGTCGCCGCGGGCGAGACCCGTACTGTTCCTGGCGAAGCGACCAAGTTCGAAGGTGATTTTCGGGCACGGATTAGCGGCAACAAGTCGTGTTATGCCCGCCCAGTAGTTGTCGACGAGCGAGTCGCCGGCGAAAGCGATCTTGATTGTGACATTCGCTTCATGAGTTTCGGCGGCGCTCGCGATCGGATGCAGAAAGAGGGGAACGCACAAAACAGCGCCGGCGGCGCCTGCTAAACGCCAGGAAATTCTGCGCTGGCCGGTCGTCAGCTTCGCCGGCCGACGGAAGAAAGTCCCGTCGAACCTTGCGGTGGCGGACACGCCCCCGAAGCCAAACCGGGATCGGCGCAAGCGGCCCATCCACGCAATCGTGCCCGACCGGTACACCATCGGACCGACCCCCACCGTTACTCTATTACAAGGCCCCCGACATTCAAACCTTTTGACAAGTGTCACCGCTTGGGGTGACCTGAGCGTGTATGTCCGCTATCGAAGTTGAATGGCGGCCGTCAAGCCTTTTGTCTCTGGCGCTTTCCCAAAAATCAGCGATTGTGTCTCCGGTCGCACTCGGCGTATCACTCGGATATTCGACGTCCCCGACGCGCATCAAACCACGACGTGAGCAGATGCTCCCGACGATATCGAAGTTGATCAAGGTCGCGCTTGTTGGATGCTTGCTGTCTCTGACGACTGCGGCGGCACTGAGCGCCGACACCGCAACTCCCGATGATACGGCGCGCTTCTTGGCCGGATTGCCGCCATCGCCGGACTCGCCCCTCGTCGCGCTTGCCAAGAATCCGTACTGGCAGCAGCACGCCAACTATTTCAACGTTGTCTTCGCGCGGAAGGAAACCGAAGCCCTTTCCAAGGTCCGGGCATTTTCGAACGCCCAGCTGACCCATAAGCACGACACGATGCTTTACATGTTCGGCGGTCCGGATTTCCTTTACGCCACTTCTCTGTTTCCTACTGCCTCGACATACGTTTTGGCCGGCCTAGAGCCGCCGGGTGAAATCCCGCAATTGACCACACTGCCGCACCTCGTCGTCGCGCGCTCCCTGCAAAACCTCGAGAACTCACTGCATTCGCTGCTCGGCGTCGGCTTCTTCATCACCAGTCGCATGCAGTCTCAATTGCACATGGGTCCGGTCTACGGAACGTTGCCGGTGCTGTATGTGTTTTTGGCGCGCACCGGCAAGACCATTCACGAGATGAGCTATGTAAACCTCGATAACAACGGCGAACCCCGACCGCCGATCGATTCAACAGATGAAAGCGCCCTCAGGAACGCTCCGAAAAGCTTCGCCAAGGGCGTTAGGATCGTGTTTTCAGACGGCGATGGCCCAAGGCAAACGCTTTACTATTTCAGCACCGATCTTACCGACACGGGGCTAATGAGGAGCGGCTTTCTGAAGTTCCTGGACAAGTTCAGCGTGGCCGACAGCCTCGTCAAAAGCGCTTCCTATCTCCTGCACGGCAGCAACTTTTCGAGCATGCGCAATTTCCTTCTCGATCACAGCGCGATGATCCTTCAGGACGACACCGGCGTTCCGGTCATCGACTTCGATCCCCAGAAATGGCGGCTCAAGCTGTTCGGCCACTATTTCAGGCCTATTCCTATTTTCCGCTACGCCTATCAAGCCCGGATGGCGGAGTTGTACCGCAAGGGCAATCCAACGCCGATCGACTTCGGGATCGGTTATCGATACTCGAGGAACCAGTCGAACCTATTGCTTGCTGAAATATCAACGGGCAGCGTCGGTTCGCCGGAGCCCAAATAGGGACGGCTTGACTGCCGCAACGTGCAGGGCAGTCCGTTGCCGGCCCCAAAGGCGCGGACAACAAAATGTGCATTGCTGCCGGCGCGATCGGTCGCGAAATATAACAGAGGTTGAGTATTGGTCGGAGTGGCAGGATTTGAACCTGCGACCCCCTCGTCCCGAACGAGCCAGCTTACGTACTCGGGCTTGAATTTTCACGGATTTTTGCTGCGCTTGTGGACGAACGTTCGCGATTTAGACCGCTTAACCTGTGGCGAACCTGTGGCGCCGATGTCTGCGGTTCTAATGGCCCAGAAATCGACGAGTCATCATTTCACCGGCCGTGACATTTCACCGGCTGCGACAAAAAAGCTACACGTAAGTGAAAATCGATAGCGCCCAGATGTTGCTCACATCTGGCCACCCTTCTGCCCCGCCTAACCAATCGGATTCGGCTTGGTGGGGAGAGCGTCATGTTTTGCGCCAGTTGTCCGGAAATTTTGTTTGGTGGTCGGAAAGCCGTTCAGTTCTTTTTCATCGCCCTGACAGCGGTGACCCTTGCGGCCTGCGCCCAATCCCCCACCAACAAGACCGCATCACTCGCCGCCAAACCGCAGGCATTGCTTGGTCCCAACCTCACAGCATCACCCCTAACGAATAGGCGTGCCTCGCTCGCAACTAACAAACGCCCAGCCGGAACGCCCGGTGAGACGTTTGGGATCGCCAGTTTCTATACGGAAGGATCACAGACCGCGAGCGGTGAAAAGTTTGATGGTCACCAATTGACTGCGGCGCACCCTACACTGCCATTCGGCACGCGGGTGCGCATTACGAACGTAACAAATGGGCGATCCGTGACAGTTCGGATAAATGACCGAGGCCCGTTCGTCCCCGGACGGGTAGTCGACGTATCATATTTTGCGGCGGAAAGCCTCGGAATGACCGAACAGGGTATCGCAAAGGTCAAACTTGAAGTCGTTCCATAGCAGGGCGGCCCGGCATCAGCGGCGTAAACGGCTTGCGCCGAGTGAGACTTGCAGGATTGCATCACTGCGCTCCAACAAGGGTGCCTACGGCAAGGCTCTCGACCAGCGGCTAACGCGCTCACGCAACTCCGGGCTTTCCTCGACAGGCTCGTCGGTCACGGTGTCTTTCCGGGGAAGTGCAAAAAGGAATGCAGCGGCCATTATTGGACTGAGCAACAAAGCCAACAATAGCCATGCTCCCTGAGAACGCCCACGCGGTCCCGCTGCGGTTCCGACCGCGATGCTGAAACCGGCGTAGAAATAGAGACACACGATCTCAATCACGACTCTCTCCCCAATGCTGGTGACGACTTACCTCGCGGAGCGCAGTGGAAAATTTCGCACCAGATGCTGGCTAGCATCGGCAAAGTCATCATATCAAGGGTCGCCTGACGGCCGGTTAATCGAGGGTGGCAAAGCCTAAACGGCTAGAGCTTCGTTGATACGTTGCTCCGCAAGAGCAAAGGCACCCATGACGTCACGAGACCAAATCATTTTGGTCTCCCAATCGATTGATTTCACCTCCTGTTTCCTTGGATGAACGGCCGCCTGATAGCCGCCAGCATATTCAGTGACTTGAATCTCGTAATCCCCGTACTCTTTGCTTTCCGAGAACATGGACACCTCGCAAAAACCGTCTGAACCCAGAATGCATAGTTATGTGGCCGGTTTCGGTTTCGCGAGTGGCCGGTTCCGGCCAGCAGCGCCCGGCGGGTAAGTGCAACGAAGGCTATGCCGCAACGGTCACCATCTTCCACTAAGCCGGAAAGCAACAGTGGCTAGGCCAAGTATCATCACAGCCCATACCAAAATCCCGATGATTAGCTCACGAGGCGGTCTCCAGCCGTCAGACCTGTTGAGTTCTGCGTTTTGATTGTCTGGCACCGCGTCACTTGTGGTCTGGACAATCGGTTCCGCTCTCTGTGCGTTACCTTTCTGCTCAAGCTGAGCGACTGTAACGGGTTCAGATAGAGTCGGCCCCTCGGCAGTCGGCAGACGGAACTGGTTCGTTGCTCCTTCGGTTGCCTTTTCTGAGATCGCAGTAGGCACTATATGCGGCTCCGCCTCTTGCTGCGCTGAGGACACTTGAGTCTTCAACAAGCGGTCAACGCTTCCGATGAAGCGCCTCACGTGATCTTCAAAATCTTCTAGCGCATCTACCTTGACCGCGTGCCGAAATGGGAAATCCTGCAATCCATCGGGTAGGTCGGTCGGTGGCGGCATCGTCGCGTTGCCCACGAGCACCGGGACAACCGGGATATCCTTTCGTAAAGCCGTCTCAACCTCTACTCGGACGAGGTCTGTCACCTGCTGTATCCGAACGTTTCCGTCTGATGTCCTCCCCGTCCATTGGGGGCCGACAATCGCCAACAGAATGTCAGTGCTCGCCAATGCTCCGCTGATGTGTTTTCGGAAATCAATGCCGGGCGGAATATTGTCTATGTCTCGAAAAACGGCATCCGCTCCGTAGTGCGCAACAAGCCGATCAAAAATCCGACCCGTGATCGCGTCCGAGTCGTTACGTCGGTATGATACGGTGATTTTTGTCATGCCCGCTTTGCCCCACGAGCGCGTAATAACTGGGATATTGGCTCATCACGCAGTTCTCTGGCAAGCCAAGTAAGTTGGTAGGCTTCCCTTGGAAGCCAGACTCCCTTTGGAATTTCACGGTGGTCCCCTCGGTCGTACTCCCGAAGTCAGCAGATCAAGCAGTTCCTTTGAAACGAATTGGCGCGCGAGACCCTCCCGATCTGGTGACAAAAGCTTCGTAAGGACTAATTCCTCCACAACGTAGTAGGCCGCCCTGTTCGACCAATCTGCGTCCCTGTTAATCCACTCCGGGTCCGTTTCTAATTGTTCTAGGTATGGAATTGCCATTACTAGCTCTCCCCTTGGCCTTTTCGGCGTAACGTCGAAAGGCGATATAGCCGCCCTCAGTTGGCGGCCTCGCCCATCATCCTGCTGACTGAAAACGGCATAAATCCAACACCGGCATCCGCTCCATCCTGCACGCCGGATCATCGCACTCCGCTTGACAATTCCGGTCCCGGGTCCAAGACTTTCATCGCTCCTTTGTGACACGGAGGTTTCAATGGTTCCACCGGGTCAAGAGGCCGCGGGATTG
>CAYVPC010000018.1:0-26453 GCA_964453555.1 uncultured Hyphomicrobiales bacterium
TCACCTTCACCCGCTTCGAGCCGTCCGGCCCGGTGCAGGGCAACGACTCGATCAAATACGCCACCTCGATCCTCGATTACGTGTTCCGCGAGCTGGCGGTGAGCTACATGGAGCGCTTCGACCTTGCGCACGTCGATCCGTCGGGCGAAGGTTTCGATGCGCTCGGCAAGGGCGTCGAGGAAGGCAAGCCGACATCCGAGACGCGCTATGTGTCGAAGGGGTTGACCCGCTCGCGCACCGACCGCCTGAAAGTGATGCAGGGCGGCGGAGACCGCGGCGACAGCGCCTCCAACGTCACTGCGCTGTCGTCGGCGCCTCGCACCGAAGTCGCCGGCTCTACCGCGCTGAAAGCCGAGCCGGAGCAGAAGCTCTCGCCCGCGCAGGCGCTGGGGCAGCAGCAATGGACGCATCGCGACGCCCGCGCCGCTGCAGCCGAGAAACGCGCCGAAGCAAAGGCAAAGGGCTACGAAGGCGAAGCCTGCGGCGAATGCGGCAACTTCACCCTCGTGCGCAACGGCACGTGCCTCAAATGCGATACGTGCGGCTCAACGACGGGATGTTCGTAGGAACGAGGAGCAAAGATGTACAAGTTCTACGGAACGATTGGACGACCAGTTGCCGCGACCTTACTTGGGAATCTGACTCCAATCGTCTACAACGAACTTGATGATGCTCTCGGGGCGGCACTCAACCTCGACGCCCGCGGAGGCACTCCTGTGTTAATTGAAAGCGAGACCGGCATTCGTCTATCCCGCGACGAAATCCTAAAAATGGTGAAGGAGCGTCGCGAACATCTAAATGGCCGGCCGAAGATTCACTGAAAACTACGCATTCCCGTCGGCTGGAGCTTGTGTTACCGCCGGTTCGGTTGCCACCAGCGAGTTGGAACGCAGCGGACCAATGCTTCTGCGCTAGCTTCCCTCAAGCAAACGGATAACCGGAATGTCCGGCCCGGCGCGGATATGGCCGGTGCCGATGGCGCCCAACAATCCCTCGATCCCGTCGAGTGTCTTGTTGATCGGGCTGACGACTAGCCGGGAGGCACGCGCTGTCCGAGAATCGCGCCGCTTTCCGTAAACGAGAGATGAATCCCGGAAAAAACAAACTTTGGGACTCTAGGGCGAGACTCGGCTCATGCTCCGCGTGCCATCCTCGGAGCTCGCGATGTACAAAATCCTTGTCGTCGCCCTGTTTACCGCCTGCATGGTCAACGTGGTCTACCTGTGCGGCCACTTGAGCAGCGCGGCCGAACCCACGACCAGCTCCGCCACGGCCTCGCCAACGTGGATTGCCTCTTCGCTTGGCTCGCAATAAGCGGCAGCAAACCAAGACGTGGATGGCCGGAAAAAGTCCGGCCATGACGAAGGCAGCAGCTATGCAAACGGATAGCCGGAATACCCGGCGCCGGCGCGGATGTAGCCGGTGCCAATCGCACTCAACAGTCCCTCGACTCCGTCGAGCGCCTTGTCGATCAGGCCGCGCGGTTCGCCGGACTCCAGCATGATCTTGAGCTGGAGAAGTCCCTGGTTGGCGGCGTCGATCCGCCGCGCCAGCACGACCGTAACGTAGAGCAGCGCCGTTGGGTCTTGCAGCAAGGTCGCGGCGTCGGCGACGTGAAACTCCGACGGCTCCAGTGCGCGCACATCCGCGCTGTGCGGCGCATCGAGCAGCGCCGAGAGTTCGCCGAACACCGCGCCCGGTTCCGCCACCTGGGCGAACTCGA
The DNA here is from genome assembly GCA_964453555.1 of uncultured Hyphomicrobiales bacterium. Classification (GTDB taxonomy): domain Bacteria; phylum Pseudomonadota; class Alphaproteobacteria; order Rhizobiales; family Xanthobacteraceae; genus BOG-931. Next base: position 1,724 of record CAYVPC010000018.1, read on the forward strand.
CATCGCCCTTGTAAATGCCGACCGTGCCGCTTTTGAGAATCATCAGCCGACCGGTCTTGGTGCCCTCGGCGAATACGATCTCGCCGGTGTCGTAGCTTTCAAGCGGAAGCGCGGCGAGCTTCTCCTGCCAGGCCGCGGGATCGTGGATCAGGGTCATGTCCGGGCGTCCCCGTTGCCGCATGGATCGATGCCCGTCGCGGGCGTTCTGAAAAAGCTACAGGGACGTGGGCGAACAGGCAATGCATTGGATTGCTTCGCTGACGCTCGCAATGACGAGATTAAGAGGACGGCTCAGGTGCGGTTTCGCCGCCAGATGAGCGCATCGAGGCTTAATGGTCCCGCGCCGGCGAACACAAAATACAGAAACACGAAGCAATACATGATCGCCAGTTCACCGTGGTTCAAATACGGATAGAAGCCCTGCGGCGCGTGAAAGAGAAAATAGCCGATGGCCATCTCTCCCGACACGATCAGCGCCACCGGCCGCGTGAACAGGCCGAGCGTCAAGAGGATGCCGCCGCCGAATTCGATCAAGGCGGCGAACCATTCCATGTCGAACAATACCGGCGCGTCCATCGTCCGCGCCGGGAAGCCAAAGAACTTCGCCAGCCCGTGCTGGAGAAACAGGAGCGCTGCCATGATGCGAAGGCTGCTGAGGACGTAAGGCGCGACGCTGATGAGTGGCGCCGTGGACGACGCAGTGGAAGCCTGGCTGGTCGGCAGGCTCGATACATAATTCATTGGGAAAAATCCCCCTTTGGTCCCCGGCGGGCCTCAGCTAACGGCAATCGGACTCACACGCACTTCACGAAGCCCTGAAGTTGCAGAAAGCGAATGGCTGCGCCGCGCAGGACGCGGCTTGGTTCGCCGGGCATCACGGGTCTCGCTGCGGAACGCGACCGCCAGCCGCGCGTTTATGTTGTGTTTTCTTGGAGCATTGCGATGGAGGTTCCAATGGATCGCCGCGATCTGGAGCTTTTGGATAAGCAGATGGGGCATATCAGCCCTGCCCCGCGCAGCAATGGCGTGCTGATGCTCGCGGTCGCTGCGGTATTTTTCGCCGGCATCGCGCTCGGCGGCTCCCTGTTCGCGTCGCAAGGCGAGCCGCCGTTGCGGACGGCTCTCAGCACCACTCCGCCGGCGACAGTCACGCCGTGATGAAAATCAACACTGCCGCTTTCTGCACCAGCCGCGTTTCGCAGCGGAAGTGCTATTCTTCCGGCTCGGTGGTGAAAAACAGCGGGTAGCCTTTTTGCTTGCCGAGGTCGGTCGCTTCCTTGGCCTTGGTCTCGGCGACGTCGCGGACATAGACGGCGATCACGCAGGCGCCTTTCTGGTGCGCGGTCATCATCACCCGGTAAGCCTGATCCTCATTCATTCGAAACACCGCTTTGAGCACCAGCACGACGAACTCGCGCGGCGTGTAATCGTCGTTGAGCAGGATCACCTTGTAGAGCGGCGGCCGCTGCGTCTTGGTCTTGACCTGAGTGCGCGGCTTGACGAGGGTCTTGGACATCGAAAGACGCTCCGCAGCTGAACGTTCAGTGCGCCCGGGGATTATAATCCGCGCGGCGGCGGTTGCGTACAGCGCCGATATTCCGTTATGAAAACGCCGTCAAACGTGTGGCATGTGATCACCGCATCGCCCGGAGAACGCCATGCACTTTGTCTGGATCATCATCATCGGCTTCGTCGCAGGCATCATTGCCCGCATTCTGGCGCCGGGCCCGAACAATCCGGCCGGGTTCATTCTCACCACGATCCTCGGCATCATCGGCGCCTTCGTCGCGACGTTTATCGGCCAGGCGATCGGCTGGTACGGTCCCAATCAGGGCGCCGGCCTGATCGGCGCCGTCATTGGTGCGCTTGTCGTGCTGTTTGTCTGGCACCGATTGGTGTCGAGCCGCGCGATCCCCGATCCGGGACGCCGTTACCTCTAGCGGGACGTTTAGCGTCCGATCGAGCGCCGCGGCACGCTTGCAAAGCGCGGCGTCCGCCGCTCGACCACGACTGCGCGCGGCGCGCCGATCCGCCCGGTCACCGTGACATGATTGACGTCCTTGCGCTGCCCCATGCGGAGCACGACGCCGCGCGCCTCTTCGGCCGGGACTTCCATCAGCGCTGCGACGATCTCGATCTGCTCCTTGAGATCGTCGGTAAGGCCCTGCGCCGCGACCACGGCCTCTTCGACGGTCGGCGGATCACGCCGCACGCGCCGCCGTCCGTCCTTGGTGTCCCAGATGTCGCTCATATCCGCACCTGCGTTTTCCTGCTTTGCGGCGGATTATCCGACTCCTACCGCATTGCAGCAAGGAAATTGTGCAACGCACCCACGACTAAACACATGAATTTGTCGAGGGTTCCGGAGCCCAAAAGGGGCACCGGAGCGCCTGCACACGCAGGACGGGCATTAGTGCGGCTTCATATCGCTAAACAGGACGCCGCCCTTGCCTTTATCGGTCCGCGCCGTCTCGACCAGCGAAACCGTGACCGATTCTTGCGGCACGCTGAGATTTTTGACCACCGCGCTGGTGAGATCTTTGACCAGCCCGCGCTTGTCCTCGACCGTGCGGCCTTCAAGGAGATAGACGACAACTTCCGGCATATATCCCTCCGTTTTTTCCACGCCTCATCGCCTGGCCCACATTTGCATGCAACAGACGCGTATCGGCTTGTCTCAGGATCGGGTTCCGTCTATCGGACTCCGGTGGGTCGCTACAAGGGAGTTGGACGATGAAGCGAATTGCGTTTGCGATTGGAGTATTGGTGCTTGGATTCTCCGCGACGACGGCGGCGCGCGCCGACTATGCCGTCGTGATGTTCAAAGACGGCACTTGCCGGGCATGGAATGAGGTTGGCAACCCCGTACAGCCGGGCTGGAAATATCATTGGGTGCACCTCAAGAGCTGGGACTTCGCGCTGACGAAGAAGCATTACGCGCTGGCCCACCACTGGTGTAAATCGTTCATCTAGGAAAACACGGTTTCCAACGCCGCCCGCCTTACCGCGGGCGGCGTTTTTTCATGCGCGCCGGCGGCTCAAGCGCAGCAGCTCTGCCGCCAAAGCGGCGCGCCGCTTTTAATATTCGCCAGGCGGCGGGTTCACGCCGGAAGCGGGCGGCAGACCCAGCGAACGAACGAGCGCCAGCGGCCCGTGATCCACCGGTTTCGAGGGCTGTGCCGGCGCCACGTTACGCCCGCTCAACTGCAACTGAGTGACCGGCCGCTTTTGCGCAAAGGTACTGGGCGGAGGCGTGGCCGTGTCGGCGGCCGGCGGCGATTCGGCCAAGGCCGCAAGGCTTGCAGGCCGCACAATCGTCGTCGTGGTGCCGGACTCGGCCGTGGCCGGACGCCCGACTTGGCTGCTTGGCGGCGGTGGCAAGGGCCGCTGTTCCTGCGCCCGTATGACGGCCGGCGCGGTCGGGGGCGGCGCCGGAGTGTCGACAGCCAAGGTACGCAATGCCACCGATTGGTCAGCTGCGGGGCGATCCACCAGCGAAAACACCACAGCGGCGCCTGCGGTCGCGCCGACCGTGGCCGCAACGATCACGATCCGCGCGGTGCGCAAGAAACTCGGCGCCGGGGCGAGATAGCCCCATTCCGGACTGAAATTGCCGGCTGAACGCATGACGACCTCCGAGGCAAGCCGAAGTTGCCCCACTAGGTGCTAGGCCGCTGCCGAAAGCCAAACGCGTCGACGGCGGAGCCGGTTCCTGTTTCCGGTGAGAAATGGTTACCGATCATCGAAAACGCCTGCAAGGCGCCCAAAAGCGAATGTCGGCGGCTGTTGACAACGCGCAACAGCCGCCGGGAAGCAACGCTACGACGCACTCACAAGGTCGGCCCGCGGCCGCGGATTGGCGTTCTCGCCACCGATACGGTCGCCGATCGCGCCGAACCAGGCCGGAATGACGCCGATCACTGAAACGGCACGCTGTGTGGCGGCAATCACCTGATCCTTGAACGTTTTGGCGAACAGCGGCTCGTCGTTAAGCGGCGCGGATTTGGCGTCTTCGCTCGGCTGCGTTTGCGCGATCACCAGCGGCGGCAGGGAAGCGCCGACGACCACCGGCTTGGCATGCGGCGGCTTGACCGCGGCAATGACCGGCTGCGGTCCCGGAGCGGCGGCCGGAACGGACGGTTCGGCGGTCGCGATGTTTGCCGCGGCGGCTTGCGCGTCGTCCTTCGCGGCCAGCGCTTGCCTCCTCTCGTTGGCCATCTGGGCCCTGAGGTAGTTCACGACCAGCGCGTGCTCATCACGCAAAAGATCCATCATTTCCGCCGAGGCAGGCGTCGCCTGCGCCAGCACCGGCTGGCGGCCGAAACCGTAGTGCGTGAGCAAGAAGCCGCCGATCAGGCTTGCCAGCGCCGCTGGCAATACATCGTGGAGGACTTTGGCAAAGAAGCGCCGCACCAGATCCAGTCGCATGGCCTTGCTCTCCCGCCGGCGGTATTTTTCAAACGGCTGATTGAATTTCAAACACGCGTTATGGGCGGCCAATGGCCGGGAAAAAGGAATTTTTGCGGTAACCCCGCGGATTTCCTGAAACAACCGGCTTTAGGCCGGCGGCGCCAGGCCGGCGACCGCCCAGCGGCTGACCAGCGTGGCGAGCTTTTCCACATCAGCTTCGTCGAGGGCGAGCGAAATCGGCGGCCCGGCGAGCTGTTCGCGGTTGCGCACGAAAACGCTGCACTGCCCGATCAGCCAGATCGCGGCGACGGTGAGCGTGCGCTGGTCCGCCTTGGGCATGAAGCGGCGCACCAGATCGACCGCCAATCCCATGAAAGGCACCGCTTCCTCGCTCAGAAGCTTGCGAAAGACCGCGGTCGGATGCGCGGCCTCCCAGTTGAACAGCCGGATGCGACGGCTGAGATCGTCGCGCGCGAGCAGCGGCCGCAGCTGGTGACGAACGAATTGGGCGAGCGCCTCCTCGCGCGACATCGCCCTGGTCTGCTCCGCATGGCCAATCTGATGCTCGGTGAGCGCGCGGAAGGCGCCGCGCAGGATTTCGCGATAGAGCCCATCCTTGCCGCCGAAATGATAGTTGATGGCCGCCTGGTTGACGCGCGCCTTGGCGACGATGGCGCGGACGCTGGTGGCGTCGTAGCCACGCTCGGCGAACAGTCGCTCGGCCGCGCTGAGGATGCGCTCGCGGGTGATTTCGGACGGTCGCGTCATGGCCCCGGCCTTTTTTTCAAACTACCGTTCGAAATTCACTTAAGCAAGCCCGCAGGCCCGCGACGGCGGCGGGCCCAATTATGCATGCGGCAAATGACACTATCGGCCCACCGGGCTATCGTCGCGGTCATGATCGGAACGCACCGAATCGCGGGCTATGCCATCGTTTCCGCCGACGGAATGATCGCCGACGCAAGCGCAGTGATACCGGATTCGCTCCGCAACGACACCGACCAGCAATTTCTGCAAGCCGAGCTCGACCGCGCTGCCGCGATCGTGCACGGCCGGCACTCGTATGAAGGCGGACCGCGGGCCGCGCGCCGCAGGCGCCTGATCGTGACGCGGGCAATCGCCGCCATCGCCGTCGATCCGTCGCATCCCAACGCGCTGTTATGGAATCCCGCCGGCGCGACAATTGAAAATGCGCTCGCGGAACTCGGCACCGCCGGGGGAATCGTCGCCATCATCGGCGGCACCGACGTATTCGGGCTGTTCCTGCCGCATTATGACGCCTTCCACCTCACGCGCGCCGCTCATGCAAAAATTCCCGGCGGGCGGCCGGTTTTCCCCACGGTGAGCGCGCAGGCGACGCCGGAGCAAATCCTCGCCGGCCATGGCCTCGCGCCGGGCCCGCGCCGCGAGATCGACGCCGCCGCCGGCATTGCACTCATCACTTGGGAGCGCAAATGACGCTTCGCGCGCCGCAACCGCAAATGAAGCCGCGCGACGGCGCGCTCAATTACGAAATCGCGCAGGAAAAGGCGGCCGCGCTTGGCCGGCTGGGCCGCGCACTCGAAGCGGCGCGGGCCGCCCTTGCCGATCATGACCGCACAGCCGGCACCAAAGCCGCATCGTCCGCCGCGCGCGAGCGGCTGCTGCGGCAAGCGGGCTATGCGCTCTGGTGCTTCGTCGTCCAGCGGGAAGCCTGCGGCCTGCGCGACCAGAGGTTGATTGTCCGCGACTATGGCGTGCCGCGCGAGGTGCAAAACCGCATGGGCGTGGTCGGCAATAGTGGGCGCCCAGCGCAAGCGTGACGCGATTCACCATTTCTTAAGCGGCGGCCGACGGCTAGGCCGCCCTGCCGCAAGCCTTTCTTCACCGTTCTCACGGCATTGTTATCGGCGTTTTCAAAGGCGGCGGCGCCCACAGCTATGATGCGGACTCTTCCTCTCATTGACGAGCTCGAGGCCGCGCTGACCTCGGGAACCAACGCGCGCCGCATTGAGATGCTGACCCGCATCACCGATCTCTTCGTCGGGGGCGCCGGACGTTATTCCGAAGAGCAGATCGGCATCTTCGACGACATCATGGTCCGCCTGGTGAGTACCATCGAAGCCAAGGCGCGTGCCAAACTGGCGCAACGGCTGGCGCCGATCGCCAACGCCCCGTCGAACGTGATCCACATGCTGGCCTTCGACGACGACATCGACGTCGCGCAGCCGGTCCTGCAGGAATCCGCGCGGCTTGAAGAACCCGCGCTGCTCGCCAACGCCAGCACGAAGAGCCAGCGCCACCTGTTCGCCATCTCGCTGCGCCCGTGGCTGAGCGAAGCGCTGACCGACGTGCTGGTCGAGCGCGGAGACCGTGAGGTGGTTCATTCGGTGGTCAAGAATGTCGGCGCGCGGTTTTCCGACGCCGGCTTTCGCATGCTGGTCAACCGCTCCGCCAGCGACGACGACCTCGCGACCGACGTCGGCAAGCGCAGCGACATCCCGCGTCCGCATTTCCTCGTCCTTTTGGAAAAAGCATCAAGCGCGGTACGAGCGCGGCTCGCCGCCGAAAACCCGGAAGCCAGCATGGCCATCGAGGGCGTGGTCGCCGAAGTCGTCGGCGGCATTCGCGACGACGCCCGCAACGCGTCGCCCGATTTTGCCGCCGCGCAGGCCGCGGTCGAGCGGCAAAACCGTGTCCGCCGCATCGGTGAAGCTGAAATCTATCAATATGCGCGCGAGCGCAAATTCGAAGAGACCGCCATCGCGCTGTCGCTCCTATGCGACACGCCGATCGACGTCGTCGAGCGGGCGCTGCTCGACCCCGGCGCCGAGATCGCGCTCATTCTCGCCAAGGTCGCCGGCCTGTCGTCAACAACGACCAAGGCGGTCTTGCTGCTGCGCGCGGCCGACCGCGGCATGTCGGCGAAGGATCTCGACAATGCGCTGGCAAGCTTCAACCGCTTGCAGCCCGATACCGCCCGCCGCGTGCTCGGCTTCTTCCGCACTAGGGTGAAAAAGCCGGCGGAGCCGATGATTCCGCCGGCAGTGGCGGTCAACGGCTAGCCGACGATACGCGGCTTCACACGCCTTAGTAGCCGCAATAATCCGGCGTCAGCAGTGGCGACCAAGCGCCAGCAATTCGCGGACGCGTGGCTTAGCTGCCGTGCCGCCTCAACAGAAAATGATTTGCCCCTGCGCCGCCGGACCGGCATCGACTGACAGGAAGCCACGCGAACGAATTGCGCGCTTAAACGTTTACCGGTTGTTGTCGCGAATCAGCTTGACTCTCAGGGGTTTGCATTTAAGTGGGGACCTTGACGCTGCCGATTGAGTCTGCGTGGAGTCGGTCGAGTGGTCTTCACTTTCCGCGGCGCCGGCCTGACGGCATCTCGGGTTCTTATCTCTGGTTGGGGAGGACGGCATGAGTAGCCAGAACGCCGCCTTACGATCGGGGAAGGGATTGGGAATCCCAGGCGCCGCCCGAAGGGCGGACAAGAGGGCCAAGCTGAAAATGGCGGTTCCGGCCGCGGCGGACGACCGCCAGAATCATTTCGCGGTTCGCAAAGGCGTTCGTTGCGCGGGCGTGCATCTGATCATCGATTTGCACGGCGCGGAACGGCTCGACGACATCGACCACATCGAGACCACCTTGCGACGCTGCGTCGAAGCCGCGCGCGCGACCCTCTTGCACATCCACCTGCATCACTTTCAGCCAAACGGTGTGTCCGGCGTGGCGGTGCTGGCTGAAAGCCACATCTCCATCCATACTTGGCCCGACGCCGGCTATGCCGCACTCGACGTGTTCATGTGCGGCGTCGCGGATCCCGATGCGTGCATTCCGGTTCTGCGCGAGGCATTTGCCGCAAAGCGCGTCGGTGTGAACGAAATTCTGCGCGGCCACGGCTCCCCCTGAGCGGAGCAAGGCTTGACCGGACTCGAACGGCCGGGGCTAAGTCCCGGCCGTTTTCTATTTCCGACGCGCGGCAGAGGGTGTCATGACCGACAAGCGCTGGATCGCCGAGACTCTGTTCGACGAGCTTGGCTTTCGCATGAGCTACCAAGTCGACAAGGTGCTTTACGAGGCCCGAACCGGGCATCAGCACCTGGTGCTGTTCGAGCAGAAGTTCTTCGGCAAGATGCTGATGCTCGACGGCGCGACCCAGATCACCGAACGCGACGAGTTCGTTTATCACGAAATGATGGCGCACGTACCGTTGTTCGCCCACGGCCGTGCGCGCGAGGTTTTGATCGTCGGCGGCGGCGATTGTGCCATTGCCAAAGAGGTTCTCAAGCACAAAACCGTGCGGCGCCTCACCCAGGTGGAGATCGATCCGGCGGTCATCGAATTCGCCAAGGAGCATCTGGGGGAGTTCACCAAGCCGGTCTTCGCCGATGCGCGCTTCGAAGGCGTGATCGGCGACGGAATGGAATATGTCGCGCGGACCGGGCGGCGCTTCGACGTCATTATCGTGGATTCAACGGACCCGCACGGGCCCGGAAAAATCCTGTTCAGCCGGAAATTCTACGCCGCCTGCAAACGCTGCCTGAATACCGGCGGGGTCTTGGTGACGCAAAACGGCGTGCCGATCTTTCAGCCGCGCGAATTGACATCGAGCGTGGCAAAGTTTCGGCGGCTGTTCGCCGACGGAACCTGTTACGTGGCCGCGATCCCGACCTATGTCGGCGGTCACATGGCCATGGGTTGGGCGAGCAATGACCGGCGATTGCGCCGGGTTTCAGTCAAGATGCTGACCGCGCGCTATCGGCGGGCCGGCGGCTTTGCTACGGAATATTGGACTCCGGAAGTGCACGCCGCCGCTTTTGCGCTGCCGCGGTTTATCGCCGATCTGGTGGCAAAAACGGGACCCTTATGACGAGTTTGCTCGATTGTTAGATGGCCTGGCACGCGCTGCCCACATCACACATCTATTTGAAGTGGGCAGGAGTACGCTTTTCAGCGTTCACAAACATGCACTAGAATGGAATATAAGAATTCAATTGGGAGGACCATTGCCATGAAGCTGTATATGCATCCGGTGTCGATGACGAGCCGTCCGGTCCGGCTGTTCATCGCCGAAAACAAAATTCCGGTCGAAGAGGTAACCGTCGACCTGTTCACGGGCGAGCACATGAAGCCGCCCTATACGGACATGAATCCGAACGCCCTCGTCCCGATGATCGAGGACGGCGATCTGCGGCTCACCGAAAGCTCGGCGATTCTCAAATATCTCGCCGACAAGATCGGCTCGCCCGCCTATCCGAAAGACCTCAAACAGCGTGCCAAGGTCAACGAGGTCATGGACTGGATCAATACCCAGTTCTACCGCGACTGGGCGTACAACATGATTTATCCGCAGATATTCCCTAACAACAAGCGGCGCAGCGACGAGGCGCAGGCCGCGACTGTCGAGCTTGGTCAGAGCAACGCCAAAAAGTGGCTGAAGGTCCTCAACGATCACTTCATCGGCCCGAAGAATCAGTATCTGATCGGTGACCAGATCACCATCGCCGATTATTTCGGCGCCGCGCTCGTCACCCTGGGCGAGACGGTGCGGGTAGACTTCTCGAAGTATCCCAATGTCCAGCGCTGGCTCAACAACATGAAGAAGCTGCCCAACTGGGGCAAGATCAACGAAGTATTCTACGGCTTCGTCGAGTCGGTGAAGCAACAGCCGTTCCACGCAATCTGACGACAACTAAAGAGGGTGGACGACGGACGGATGAGGACGGACTGAGGTCCGTCCTCATTGTCCATCTGTAACTTGCACAGCATCATGCGAATGAGCCGCGACCATATTCTGACCAGCCAGGCCGGCAGTTTGCCGCGTCCGGAAGAACTGATCGAAGCCAACCAGGGCCGCGAGGCCAACCCGACTGCCGCCAGCGATGAGCGCCTCAAGGGACTGCTGCAGGCCGCCATCACCGGCGTGGTGCGTCGTCAGAGGGAAATCGGCATCGACATCCCCGGCGACGGCGAATTCGGCAAGGCCATGGGGCACAAGGTGAACTACCGGGCGTGGTGGAGCTACTCGTTCAACCGCCTCGGCGGCCTCGATCTGGCCGGACCAGGCATCAACGCAATTCCCCCGCAGCGCAGCCGCCCTGGCGAAATCGTGCTCTCGAGCAACGCCGATCGCCGCGACCGACAGAAGTTCCTTGCGGTCTATACCGACCCGGAGGGCGGCATTTATACCGGCCCGCCGTTACCTCAGTGGCCGGTCTGCGTCGGCCCGATCGTCTACAAAGGCCAGGAGGCGATCAAGGCCGACGTCGCCAGTTTCAAAGCCGCGCTGAAAGCGGCGGGCGTCGAAGAAGGCTTCATGACGTCGGTTGGACCGGGCAGCGCCGCGCGGCTCGCCAACGCCTACTACAAGACCAACGAGGAGTTCGTCTTCGCCTGCGCCGACGCGATGCGGGAAGAGTACAAGGCCATCGTCGACGCCGGACTGATTCTCCAGCTCGACGATCCCTCGCTCGCCGAAAGCTGGGATGTGATCAATCCCGAGCCGCCGATAGAGGATTATCAGAAATTCACCATGGTGCGGGTCGAGGCGCTCAACCACGCCATCAGGGGCCTGCCGCAGGACCGCATCCGCCTCCACCTGTGCTGGGGCAGTTGGCACGGCCCGCATACGACCGACATCCCAATGAAGGACATCGTCAACGTGATGCTGGCGGCGAAATGCCAAGGCTATTCGTTCGAGGCGGGTAACGTCCGCCACGAGCACGAGTGGACGGTCTGGGAAGATGTAAAACTACCCGACGACAAAATCATCCTGCCCGGCGTGGTAAGCCACGCCACCAATGTCGTGGAGCACCCGGACTTGGTTGCGCAACGCATTCTGCGCTTCACCAAAAGTGTCGGCCGGGAGCGCGTTATTGCCTCGACCGATTGCGGACTCGGCGGCCGCGTACATCCGATGATCGCCTGGGCGAAGCTCGAAGCCCTCGCCCAAGGCGCCGCGCTGGCAAGCCGCACACTCTGGCGGTGAACGGGCCGTCGAGATGCGCGATGCGGATGAGCCACGATCATATCCTGACCAGCCAGGCCGGCAGCCTGCCGCGGCCGGACGATTTGATCGAAGCCAACCGCGCCCGCGAGGCGGGCGAAACGACCGACGAGCCGCATTTCCAGCAGCAATTGCGGGCGGCCGTGACCGGCGTCGTGCGCCGGCAAAAGGAGTGCGGCATCGACATCCCCGGCGACGGTGAATTCGGCAAGTCGATGGGCAGCAAAGTCAATTACGGCGCGTGGTGGAATTATTGCTTCAATCGCCTCGGCGGGCTCGATCTGGCGAGTGGACCTGGGCTTTACGCGCAACCGCCAAAGCGAAGCCGCCCGGGCGACCTGATGCTGACCAGCATGGCCGATCGTCGGGACCGAAATCGCTTCCCCGAAATCTACGGCGACCCGGAAGGTCCGGCGAGCACCGGCCCGAGAAAGGCGCACTGGCCGATCTGTGTCGGTCCGGTGGTCTACAAGGGACGCGACGCTATACAGACCGACATCGCTAATTTCAAAGCCGCGTTGGCGGCGAACGGCGTGCAAGAAGGCTTCATGACCTCGATCGCGCCGGCCAGCGCGGTTCGGATCGCGAATAGATACTACAAAAGCGATGAGGAGTTCCTGTTCGCCTGCGCCGAAGCGATGCGCGAGGAATACAAGGCTATCGTCGATGCCGGCCTGATCCTGCAACTTGACGACCCGGCCATCGCCGAGAATTGGGACATGATCAATCCCGAACCTTCGGTGGATGACTACAAGAAATTTTCGATCGTCCGTGTCGAAGCGCTTAATCACGCGCTGCGCGGCCTGCCGGAAGACCGCATCCGCTTTCATCTATGCTGGGGCAGCTGGCACGGGCCGCACACCACCGATATCCCGATGCGGGACATCGTCGATGTCATGCTTGCGGTCAAATGCCAGGGCTATTCGTTCGAAGCCGGCAACGTTCGCCACGAGCACGAATGGGTCGTGTGGGAGGACGTCAAGCTTCCCGACGGCAAAGTCATATTGCCCGGCGTGGTGAGCCACGCCACCAACGTGGTCGAACACCCCGAGCTGGTTGCGCAACGCATTCTGCGCTTCACCAAAAGTGTCGGCCGCGAGCGTGTCATCGCCGCAACCGATTGCGGCCTTGGCGGCCGGGTTCACCCGTCGATTGCCTGGGCCAAGCTGGACGCACTCGCCGAGGGGGCGGCGCTCGCCAGCCGCCAGCTTTGGGGATAAGCGAAACTCATCATGGCCGGCACGAGCCGGCCATGATGAGAGGAAACTTCACGCCGCGTAACGCTGCGTTTTCATCCAGGCGTCGATTTCGCGCTCGGCTTCCCCCCTGGCAAAGCCGTAACGCGCCTGCAGGCACCTGGCCAGTGCCTCGCGGCGGCCGCCGATGCGGGTCAGATCTTCGTCGGTCAGCTTGGCCCAATTCATCCGCACCTTGCTCTTGAATTGCATCCAGTCGCCCTGAATCTGATCCCAGTTCATCGGTATTCTCCCTGGTTTTCGAGAATTGCCCTTGCGGGAACGACCGAACGTCAGCCGAGCGATACGGCCGCAATTCGGCGACATCGCGGTCATTCGGCGAAGAATCCGGGTCACCGTCGGGCGCGGCTAGCAGGAGGTAAATGAACAAGCATACACGTGCTTGACGGAAGGCGCCGGCTCGCCGAAGAGACGGCATGAGCTCGACGGCTCCATCTTTCGACGTCGGCCGGCTCGCCCGCGACATCCGCGCCGGCGACCGCAGCGTTTTGTCGCGCGCAATCACGCTGATCGAAAGCAAACGCGCCGACCATCGCCGCACTGCCGCCGCGCTCACGCAGGCACTGATCGCCGCGACCGGCAAAGCGGTACGCGTCGGCATCACCGGCGCGCCCGGTGTAGGCAAATCCACCACCATCGATGCGCTCGGCAGCATGCTCACCAAGCAGGGCCACAGGGTCGCGGTACTGGCGGTGGATCCTTCGTCGCGGCGCACCGGCGGCTCGATCCTCGCCGACAAGACGCGCATGGCGCATCTCGCCAACGATGCCAACGCCTTTATCCGGCCGTCGCCGGCTTCCGGCACGCTAGGCGGCGTCGCGGCCAAGACCCGCGAGACCATGCTGCTATGCGAGGCCGCAGGCCACGATGTGGTGTTGGTCGAGACGGTCGGGGTCGGCCAGTCGGAGATCGCTGTCGCCGACATGACCGACTTTTTCCTGGTGCTCATGCTGCCTGGCGCCGGCGACGAACTGCAAGGGTTGAAGAAAGGCGTGGTCGAGCTCGCCGACATGATCGCAGTCAACAAGGCCGACGGCGACAACATCGTGCGCGCCAAGGCGGCCGCGGCCGAGTATCGCGCCGCGCTTCATATTCTCGTGCCGCGCTCGCCGCACTGGTCGCCGCCGGTGGTTACCTATTCGGCACTGACCGGCGACGGCACCGGCGCGCTATGGGACAAAGTCCTCGAGCACCGCGACAGGCTCACCGCATCAGGGGAACTCGCGGCGCGACGCGGCGAACAACAGGTGAAATGGATGTGGGAGATGCTCGAAGAGCGTCTCTTCGCACCGTTGCGATCCGAACGCGCGCTTAAAGCCGCGTTGCCGCGTATCGAAGCGGCCGTCGCCACGGGCCAACTGGCGCCCAATGCCGCGGTTGAGGAAATCGCCGGCATGCTCGGGCGCTAACGGCGATGCGCGTCCCGCTCGTCGGCCTCAGACCCCTCCCCAGCGCCGTGATCGCCGCCGAAGCCATGCCAATCGCGCTGATGGCGGCAAGCCGCCGTTAACCCAGCCGGGGGGATACTCCGCCGCTGCCGGAGGGTCCCCTTCAATGAAGCTCGATCGCCGCCGCATTTTCGCGGCCCTCGCCGGAGCCGCCGGCGTCGCCGCCGCGCCCGCCGAAGCGTTGCCGGCGGCGGCCCGCGAATTTACCCCGCGCGCCGAAATAGACGCTCTTTCGCTCGGCATCCGGCCGAGCGCCACCGAGGATCAGACGGCGGCCTTCCAGCGGGCCATCGACCAGGCGGCCGCAGCGCGCACCGTGCTGCGACTGCCGCCCGGCGCCTACCGCGCCGGCGCGCTGACGCTGCCGCCCTACGCCGCAATCGCCGGAACAGCAGGAGCGACCCGCATCATCATGTCGGGCGGACCGTCGCTGCTGTCAGCCGCGGGTAGCGACTACGTTCGCATCAACGGACTTGTTCTCGATGGCGCGAACATCCAGCTGCCGGAACGGCGCGGCCTCCTGCATCTTGCCCAGGGCCGCGCCCTGCGCATCGCCGATTGCGAGATCGTGAACGCTGGCGGCAACGGCATCGCGCTCGAAGCGATCGAGGGCGAAGTGACTGGCAACTCGATCGTCGCGGCCGACGCGGCCATCTTCTCGCTTGATGCGCGCGGGCTGCGCATTGCCGGCAATGTCGTGCGCGGCGCCGGCAATGGCGGCATCTTGGTCTGGCGCAGCGAAACCGGCGACGACGGCACGCTCGTCGTCGATAACCGGATCGAAGACATCATGAACAAGGCCGGCGGTTCCGGCCAGTATGGCAACGCGATCGGCATCTTCCGCGCCGGCAACGTCATCGTGCGCGGCAATCGCATCCGTAATGCAGCGTTCTCCGCGGTGCGCGGCAACGCGGCCTCCAATTTGCAGATCGTCGGCAACAACTGCACGGGCCTCGGCGAGGTCGCGCTCTATGCGGAATTCGGGTTCGAAGGCGCGCTGATCGCCAACAATATTGTCGACGGCGCGGCGCTCGGCGTTTCGGTAACCAACTTCAACCAGGGCGGCCGGCTCGCCGTCGTACAGGGCAATCTTATCCGCAATCTGGTCGGCCGCCGCCCGCCCGGCACCGATCCGAAGGATCTGGCCGGTGTCGGCATCGGCATCGAAGCCGACACGGTCGTGAACGGCAATGTCGTCGAAAACGCCCCGCATGCCGGCATCGCCGCGGGTTGGGGCGCTTATCTGCGCGATGTCGCGATCAGCGCGAATTTGATCCGCGGCGTCGAGTTCGGCATCACGGTGTCGGTCGCGCCGGGAGCGGGCGCCGCAGTGATCGCCGACAATATGATTTCCGGCGTGCGCAGCGGCGCCATCGTCGGCATGGAGTGGAACAAACCGGTCACCGGCGACCTTTCGAAAGACGGCGCGGCGCGCTACGCGCAATTATCGATCGGCGGCAACCGCGTGCGTTGAGCGCGACGGGACGCGCGCCGCAGCTTCATTATCGTTTTCACGCACGCTTTGCGGCTCCGGGCCAGAGGCCCGGCCCGGCGCGCTGATATTGCGGCGGACGAGCCACCTCGCCGCCGAGCGCCTGGGCGGCATGCCAGCCCCAATGCGGATCGTCGATGAAAGCACGGGCAAGCGCCACCATATCGGCGCGGCCCTCGGCGACAATCGCCTCGGCTTGCGCCGCATTGACGATCAACCCGACGACGCGAGTCGGCATCTCGGCTTCCCGCCGAATCTGCTCGGCGAGTGGCACGTTGTAGCCAGGCTCCCTGGGTACGCTCGCCTGACCTTGCGTGCTGACCCCACCGGAAGAGACGTCGATGTAATCGAGGCCGGCGAGCTTGAGCGCATGCGCGACAATCACCGCATCCGAAACGGTCAGCCCGCCGTCGAGCCAGTCGCTGCCGGTGAGACGGGCGCCAAGCGGCGTTGGGCGCGGAACAACGGCGCGGACGGCGCGGACGACCTCGATCGGAAAATACAGGCGGCTGTCGAGCGAGCCGCCCCATTCGTCATTGCGGGTATTAGAAATCGGCGAAATGAAGCTGTGCATTAAATAGCCGTGGGCGAAGTGCAGCTCGATGGCATCGAAGCCGATCCGCACTGCGCGTTTGGCGGCCCGCACGAAAGCGGAGCGCACGAGCACCATGTCCTCCTCGGTCATGGCGCGCGGAATATGCCAGCCCGGACCAAACGGAAACGCCGACGGCGCGATCGTCGGCCAAGGATCTTCGTCGGACGATAATGCCTTGCCGCCTTCCCACGGCCGTTGCGAAGAAGCTTTCCGGCCCGCATGCGACAGCTGAATGGCAAGCTTGGCGCTACCGATCCGCCGGCAATGGTCGACCACCCGCGTCAGTGCCACCTCGCACGCATCGGAATAGAGCCCGAGGCAGCCGTGGGTAATACGGCCGAAACGCTCGACATGGGTCGATTCGACGACCAGCAGACCGGCCCCGGAATTCGCCAGCATACCTAGGTGGGTCATGTGCCAATCGGTCGCGACGCCGTCGTTGGCGCTGTATTGGCACATTGGCGAGACGACGATGCGGTTGGCGAGATTAAGACCGGCAAGGCGCAGCGGCGAAAATAAAGCACTCGTCATCACCGTCACATAAGCCGGCGGCGCCGATAAGGAAAGTGGAGCCCGGTAAGCCGAGAATTAGGCGGATGCTTCGCTATTTTCCAGGCCGGCCAGCCTCGCCCATTGGTTACGGGTGCTCACCGCCTCGCGCAATGCGTCGAGAAATTCGTCCGGCGTGTAATAGTGTTTCCAGCGGCCGCTTTCGCGCAACTCGATGACGTGCGCGCGACGACGCTCCGCAAGTGCGAGCCATTTGCGCGCAACACTGTCGTACGGACCGGGTTGCCGGGACGACATGGAGCAGCCAGAAGCGCCCGTGGAATCGGCGCTTCTCGCATGTACCCCGGCGCAAATTGATTCGGCAACCAAAATACGGCCGCACGCGGCGACCGGCCTGTGAAGAAGCGCCCGATGATCGCAGGAGCCTGTGGATAACTTCGTGTAAAAACGGGCCGGGCTTATAGCGGCACGCGCAAGACGCGCGCCAGTTCGCCGACTATGCCGCGCCGGAACGCCAGCACGCAGACCACGAAGATAGCCCCCTGGATCACCAGCACCCATTGGCCGAACGGCGCCAGATAGTTCTGCATTGCAACGACGGCGAAAGCGCCGACCACAGGGCCGAACACCGTGCCAAGGCCACCGAGCAGCGTCATCAGCAGGACGTCGCCCGACATCGTCCAATGCACGTCGGTCAGTGAAGCCAGCTGAAAGACCAGCGCCTTGAGCGAGCCGGCGAGCCCCGCCAGCGTCGCCGACAGCACGAAGGCGACGAGCTTGTAGCGCTCGGTTCGGTAGCCGAGCGAGATGGCGCGCTGCTCGTTCTCGCGGATCGCCTTGAGCACTTCGCCGAACGGCGAATTGATGATGCGGTAGACAAGAAGAAAACCGGCGACAACGACGACAAGCACGAAGGCATACATCGTCATTTCATTCGACAAGTTGAAAACGCCGAACAGGCGGCCGCGCGGCACGCCCTGGATGCCATCCTCGCCGCCAGTGAATTTCGCTTCGAGCGCGAAGAAATACATCATCTGCGAGAGAGCGAGCGTGATCATGGCGAAGTAGATGCCCTGCCGGCGGATGGCGAGCCCGCCGACGACGACGCCGAGCAAGGCGGCGACGGCCACGCCGGCCAAGATCGCAAGCTCCGGCGAAGCGCCCCACGTCTTGGCGGCGTAGGCGGTGAGGTAGCTCGCCCAGCCGAAGAACAGCGCATGACCGAACGAAGCGAGGCCCACATAGCCGATCAAGAGATTGAAGGCGCAGGCGAACAGCGCAAAGCACAGCGCCTTCATCAAAAATACCGGATAGAGCACGAACGGCCCGACGATGAACAACGCGACCATCACAATGAACGCCGCTTCAAGACTCAAACTTCGTTCGCGTCGCAGCTTCGCGGCGGTGGGCTCGATCACATCCTCCATCATGCGCTCCGTCCGAACAGCCCGCCGGGACGAATGAGCAGCACGACCGCCATGATGACGAAGATCACGGTGTTCGAGGCTTCCGGATAAAAGACCTTGGTCAGTCCTTCGACGATGCCGAGCACGAAACCGGTGACGATCGCGCCAAGGATCGAGCCCATGCCGCCGATCACCACCACCGCAAACACGACGATGATCAGGTCGGAACCCATCTGCAGCGAGACGTTGTAGATCGGCGCCGCCATGACGCCGGCGAGCGCCGCCAGCCCCACGCCGAGTCCGTAGGTCAGCGTCACCATGCGCGGCACGTTGATGCCGAAGGCGCGCACAAGCACCGGATTTTCGGTCGCGGCGCGCAGATACGAGCCGAGCCGCGTGCGCTCGATCGCAAACCAGGTGGCCAGGCACACCGCCAGCGAGAGCACGATCACCCAACCGCGATAGTTCGGCAGGAACATGAAGCCGAGGTTGCGGCCGCCCCGCAGCGCGTCCGGCACCTGATAGGGTAAGCCGGAGGAGCCATAGTAGTTGCGGAACAGCCCTTCGATGACCAAAGCGAGACCAAAGGTGAGAAGAAGGCCGTAAAGCGGATCGAGCTTGCGCAAATGTTGGAGGAGAAGCCGCTCGATGACGATGCCGGTGGCGCCGATCAGGATCGGCGCGATCACCAGCGCTCCCCAATAATTGATGCCGACGTATTGCAGCAGCAGATCGGCGGCGAAGGCACCCATCATGTACTGCGCGCCGTGGGTGAAATTGATAATGTTGAGCATGCCGAAGATGACGGCGAGCCCAAGGCTCAACAGCGCGTAGAACGATCCGTTGATCAGGCCGAGCAACAGCTGCCCGAACAGCGCCTGCGAGGGAATGCCGAAAATCTCGAACATGCCCCTGCTCCTCAGCGGCGGCCCCGCTCACAAGCGGCCGTCTCCCTTCAGGACCGGTCTAACCGCTAACCAGCGGACATTCGCCGTCGGCGAGCGGCGATACAGCCTCGATCCTGATTATCAAACTCCCAGATATTCGTGCAGCTTTTCCGTATTGGCCTTTAGTTCTGCGGCCGAGAAATGGTCGACGATGCGGCCATGTTCCATCACGTAGTAACGATCGGCCAAGGTCGCTGCGAAATGGAAATTCTGCTCGACCAGGAGGATCGTGAAGCCTTGCGCCTTGAGCGCGCCAATGGTGCGGCCGATCTGCTGGATGATGACGGGAGCGAGACCCTCGGTCGGCTCGTCAAGCAGAAGAAGGGGCGCGCCGGTACGAAGGATGCGGCCGATCGCCAGCATCTGCTGCTCGCCGCCGGAAAGTTTGGTGCCCTGGCTGTCGAGCCGCTCGCGCAAATTGGGAAACAGTTCGAAGATGCGGTCGAGATCGAGCCCGCCGGGGCGCACCTGCCGGGGCAGCAGCAGATTCTCCCTGACGTCGAGCGTGGAGAAAATGCCGCGTTCTTCCGGACAGAAAGCGATGCCGGCGCGCGCGATCACGTCGGAGGGCCGGTCGATCAGTTCGGCGCCTTCGAACCGCACCGAGCCGGCGCGGCTCTCGATAATTCCCATGATGGCTTTCAATGTCGTCGTCTTGCCGACGCCATTGCGGCCGAGCAGCGTCACCACTTCGCCCGCCTGCACGTCGAACGTGACGCCGTGCAGGACGTGGGATTCGCCGTACCAGGCCTCGAGGTCTCTCACTGCGAGCAGCGGACTGACGTCAGGCATGGCCGGTCCCGAGATAGGCTTCGCGCACGGCCGGATTTGCCGACACCGTTGCATAGTCGTCTTCGGCCAACACCTGCCCGCGCGTGAGCACGGTAATGCGGTCGCACAGGTCGGCGACAACGCTGAGGTTGTGCTCGACCATAAGCACGGTGCGGTCGGCAGCGACCGATTTGATCAGCGCGCTGATACGCACGATGTCCTCGCGCGCCATGCCCGCCATCGGCTCGTCGAGCAGAAGAAGCTCGGGGTCGAGCGCCAGCGTGGTGGCGATTTCCAGCGCCCGCTTGCGGCCGTAAGGCAACTCGACCGCGAGCTTGGCCGCGTAAGGCGACAGCCCGACGTCGGCGATGATCGCATTCGCCCGTTCGTCGAGCGCAGCCAGCGCGCGTTTGGAGCGCCAGAAATCGAATGAATTGCCGCGCCGGCGCTGGAGCGCGATCCGCACGTTTTCCAGCACGGTCAGGTGCGGAAAAACCGCCGAGATCTGGAACGAGCGCCCGAGCCCGAGCTGCGCGACATCCGCCGGCTTGAGCGCAGTGATGTCGCGGCCGTCGAACACGATGCGTCCGCGTGTCGGCGCAAGGAACTTGGTGAGAAGATTGAAGCAGGTGGTCTTGCCGGCGCCGTTCGGTCCGATCAAAGCGTGAATGCTGCCGCGCGCGACCCGCAGATTCACCGAGCGTACCGCGACGAAACCGGCGAATTCCTTGGTCAGGCCTTCGGTTTCGAGAATCGGCGCTGCAGGCACGCTATATCCCCAACGCCATTTCCCGGCGCGTTCCCTGCAAGTCTAAACAGCGACCGGCAGCGCCGTCAGTGCTTTACCGTATTGGCGACCTTGTAGCTCGCTTCGGTCTTGGCCTTGATGTCGTCGAGCGTGACATCGGGCGCAATCTCGATCAGCGTCATGCCGCCGCCGTGACGATCGACTGTAAACACGCCGAGATCGGTGATCACCATATCGACCACTCCGGCGCCGGTGAGCGGCAGCGTGCATTTATGCAGGAGCTTCGGTTCGTTCTTGGCCGAATGCTCCATGACCACGACGACTTTCTTGACGCCGCCGACCAGGTCCATGGCGCCGCCCATACCCTTGACCATTTTCCCTGGAATCATCCAGTTGGCGAGATCGCCGTTCTCCGCCACCTGCATGGCGCCGAGAATGGCGATGTCGATGTGGCCGCCGCGAATCATGGCGAACGAATCGGCCGAGCTGAAATAACTGGTGGTCGGCAGCTCGGTGACCGTTTGCTTACCGGCATTGATGAGATCGGCGTCCTCCTCGCCTTCGAACGGGAACGGGCCGGTGCCGAGCATGCCATTCTCGGACTGCAGCTGCACGCTCATTCCGTCGGGGATGAAGTTCGACACCAGCGTCGGGATGCCGATTCCGAGATTGACGTAGAAGCCGTCTTGCAGCTCCTTGGCGGCGCGCGCCGCCATTTGATCGCGGGTCCAGGGCATAATGCTTGCCTCCTGTTCAGGCCGGTGCGGCCGCTTTCTCGCGTTTACGAACCGTGCGTTGCTCGATGTATTTCACCGCATTGGATACGTGGACGATGCGCTGCACGTAGATTCCCGGCGTGATGATGTGATCAGGATCGATTTTA
The DNA here is from genome assembly GCA_964453555.1 of uncultured Hyphomicrobiales bacterium. Lineage (GTDB taxonomy): Bacteria > Pseudomonadota > Alphaproteobacteria > Rhizobiales > Xanthobacteraceae > BOG-931. The sequence continues at coordinate 23,181 of CAYVPC010000018.1, forward strand.
CCCGGCTCCACCAGATGCTCGACCTCGGCGACTGTCACCCTCCCGGCGGTCGCCATGATCGGATTAAAATTGCGCGCGGTCTTGCGATAGACGAGATTGCCCTCGGTATCGGCCAAGTAAGCGTGGACGATGGAAAGGTCGGCGATCAGTCCCCGCTCCATCACATAGCGGTGGCCGTCGAATTCGCGCTCGTCCTTGCCCTCGGCGATCAGGGTGCCGACGCCGGTGCGGGTGAAGAAAGCCGGCACGCCGGCGCCGCCGGCGCGGATGCGCTCGGCGAGCGTGCCCTGCGGATTGAATTCGATTTCGAGTTCGCCGGCGAGATATTGCTGCGCGAAAGTCTTGTTCTCCCCCACATAGGACGCGATCATTTTCTTGATCTGCCTGGTGTCGAGCAGAACGCCGAGACCCTTGCCGTCGATACCGCAATTGTTGGACACGACGGTCAGGTTCTTGACGCCGGAATCGCGTATCGCAAGGATCAGGCTCTCGGGGATGCCGCACAAGCCGAAGCCGCCGGCCATGATCATCATGCCGTCCTTCAGCAACCCGGCCAACGCGGATTTAGCGTCCGCATAGACCTTGTTCATGACCGCTCCATTGTCTCACCGGGAACTCGACTAGGCATAGCGGGACCGGCGTAAACGTCAACTGGCGCCGCCGTCCAGACCAATCATCTTGATGATCGGAAGCCCGAAGCTGTGCGGGTAGTAGTTCCAGGCCACGAAGCCGGCGGCGAAAAGGACGCCCGCGATAATGGCCCCGACAAAGCGGTTTCGGAATGCAATGATGCTGCCCAGCAAAGCGGCGACGAACGCAAGTCCCGCCATCAACGCAACGAACAGCCAAGGTACGGCCGACAAGAAGTCGATAGGCATCCTGTGCTCCTGGAAATAGACGTGTGAACGACCAGCCCGCGGGCAGTCTAGCCGAGCTTCCTTCGCCGCGCGATGGCTTGGCCGCGGCCATTACATGACGCTATATCGGCCTATGGAACAGCTTTCCGAGCGCCTGCAAACCCCGATCTCGACGACCGAGCTTGAGCGCCGCTGGGCGGCGGTGCGCGCGGCCATGGAGCGCGACAAAATCGACGTTCTGCTCATGCAGAACAACAACGATTACATGGGCGGCTACGTCAAATATTTCACCGATCTGCCGGCGACCAACGGTTATCCGCTCACCGTGGTGTTCCCGCGCGACGATCTCATGACGCTGGTGAGCCAGGGCCCGTTCGGCGGCACTAGCACGCCGACCGCGAATGGCGACGGTACCGCTCGCGGGGTCAAACAATTGCTCAACACGCCAAGTTTCGCGTCCTGCTATTACACCGCGAGCTACGATCCCGAGCTGGCGGCGAAGGCGCTGGCGCCTTACGGCGGCGGCACGATCGGTCTCGTCGGCACCTACCAGATGCCCTTCGCACTGGTCGATTATCTGCAGAAGGGCCGCTTTTCCAACTCGCGTTTCGTCGATGCCTCCGACCTTGTCGATCGCATCAAAGTCATCAAGAGCGCCGAGGAGCGCGAGCTGGTCCGGCGCACCGCTGCGATGCAAGACGGCGCCATGCGCGAAGCCTTTGCCGCCGTGCAGCCGGGGATGCGCGATCGTGAGATCGCCGCCATCGCCCAGTGCTACAGCCAGCGCCACGGCAGCGAAAACGGCATCTATCTGTGCGCCTCGATGCCGCCCGACCAGCCGGACAAGTTCAACCAGCGCCATTATCAGAACCGAGTCGTCGAAGAAGGCGACACCGTCGCGCTTCTGGTCGAGGATTCCGGCCCCGGCGGCATGTACGCCGAGCTCGGCCGTACGTGCGTTGTCGGCAAGGCCTCCGCCGAGCTCAAGGATGAGTTCGCCTTTGCGCTGGAGGCGCGCAAATTCACGCTTTCGCTGCTCAGGCCCGGCACGCCCTGCAAGGACATTTACGAAGCCTATAACGGCTTCATGCGCAAGAACGGCCGGCCGGAGGAAAAACGGCTCTACGCTCACGGCCAGGGCTACGACCTGGTGGAGCGCCCGCTCATTCGCGACGACGAGCCGATGGCGATCGTAAAGGACATGAACATCGTCGTGCACCCGACTTACATTCGCGGCCACGTGCTGTCCTGGGTGTGCGACAATTATCTGATCGAAGCGGGCGGACCGAGCGAGCGGCTGCACAAGTTTCCCGAAGCCATCGTCGAGCTGGGGTGAGCCCGATCGCCGTTTTGAACGTTCCGTTGTTCCTTGCGAAGGAACGATAAATTTCGCACAGTAACTCGATGCCGTGAGTAGCGTGGGGCTGGGTATGCGTGGATTGGACGGCAAGACAGCGATCGTTTCGGGCGGTTCGACCCTAATCGGCCAAACCGTGGCCGAGACCCTTGCCGGCTATAGCTGCAACGTTGTCATCGCCGACATCAATACGGCCGACGGCGAGGCGGCGGCGAAAAAGATCGGCGGCAGGGGCCGTTTCATTCGCTGCGACATTACCAGCGATGCCGATATTGCCGCGCTGGTCAAAGGCACGGTCGATGCAACTGGCAGGCTCGATTTTCTGGTCAACGTCGCCTGCACGTATCTGGATAATGGCGCCGAGACCACCCGCGCCGACTGGCTGACCGCGTTCAACGTCAACGTCGTCGGCTCGGTCATGCTGATGCAGGCCGTGCGGCCGCACCTGAAGAAGAACAAGGGCGCGATTGTCAATTTCGGATCGATTTCCGCGCGGGTGGCGCAGACCGGCCGCTGGGTCTATCCGGTCTCGAAGGCCGCCATCCTGACGCGCAACCAGGCGATGGACCTCGCGCCGGACGGCATTCGCGTCAATGCGGTTTCGCCGGGCTGGACCTGGAGCAACATCATGGTCGAATTGACCAAGGGTAACCGCGCCAAGACCGACGGCGTGGCCAAGCCCTTTCATCTGCTCGGCCGGACCGGCAATCCAGCGGAAGTCGCGGAAGCGGTGGCGTTTCTTCTCTCGGACAACGCCAGCTTCATCACCGGCACAGACATTCGGGTGGACGGCGGTTACACGGCCATGGGGCCGGAACGCGCCGATCCGGCAATTCCCCTATTGATGGAATAAAACGCGGCCGTAGCTCGGCTGCACAGGAGAGGGCGATGGCAAAGCGAACGATCACGATCGTCGGCGGTGGGCAATCGGGCTTGCAGCTCGGCAACGGCCTTCTGTCGGCCGGCTACGACGTGCGTCTCGTGCAGGACCGCAAGGGCGACGACATCCGCGCCGGCAAGGTGATGTCGAGCCAGTGCATGTTCGGTAAAGCACTGAGC
>CAYVPC010000019.1:0-25737 GCA_964453555.1 uncultured Hyphomicrobiales bacterium
GCCATGGCCGACGAAGAGCGCGATGCCGGCGAACATACGGAAGACCCCACCCCGAAACGACTCGAGGAGGCGATCGGCCGCGGCGACGTCGTCAAAAGCGCCGAGGTGAACACCTGGTTCATGCTCGCCGGCGGTACGTTGATGGTCATGATTTTCGCAACGCCGATGGCGACGAGCCTCGAAGCGACGCTCCGCGGCTTGCTGGCCAAATCCTACGAGATACGCACCGATGGACCGGCGCTCGTCGCGCTTGCGAAGACGCTCGCGACCGAGGTCATGGCCGCTTTCGCCATTCCGTTAGCGCTCCTTACGCTTGCTGCGCTTGCCGGCAACGTCGTTCAGCACCGCATCGTGCTCTCGAGCGAACCGATCAAGCCGCAATTGGCGAGGATTTCGCCGGCGGCCGGTGCCGCCCGGCTGTTCTCGCGCCAGGCGCTCGCCAATTTCGCCAAGGGCCTCGTGAAGCTTTGCGTGATCGGCGCGGTCATGGTGGCGCTGCTATGGCCGCAGCGTCACCTGCTCGGCGGGCTGGTTACCACCGATCCGGCCGTCATCCTGCCGTTTACCCGCTCGCTCACCATCCAGATGCTTGGGGCGGTGGTTGCCATCCTCGCCATCGTTGCCACCGCCGATTACCTGTTTCAGTACCAGCAATGGTTCGAGCGGCAGAAGATGTCGCTACGGGAGATCAAGGAAGAGTTTCGGCAGACCGAAGGCGATCCGGCCGTCAAAGGCAAGCTCCGGCAATTGCGCAACACCCGTATGCGCAAGCGTATCATGGCGGCCGTGCCGAAAGCCTCGGTGGTGATCACCAACCCGACCCATTTCGCCATCGCGCTCAAATACGAGCGCGGCATGAACGCGCCGGTCTGCGTCGCCAAGGGGGTGGACCTGATCGCTCGCAAGATTCGCGAGATCGCCGAAGCGCATGACATTCCGGTGGTCGAGAACCAGCCGCTGGCGCGGGCGCTGCACGGCACGGTGGAGATCGACCAGGAAATCCCGCCGGAACATTACCGCGCTGTCGCGGAGATCATCGGTTACATCATGCGGCTGCGCCGGATGGTGGCCAGGCCGGCGCCGCTGTGAAATGCGGCGCGAAACCTCTTGCGCAGACGGCGCACAAGGGGCACTGAGGGCCAGCCGGCAATTGTTCTAGGGCAGGGATGACGACACACGGCATCACCGACAAAGCCGGCAGTTCCGCGCGCAAGGCGGTGGACCGCAGCGCCGCCGCGGCCGGCGCCGGCAGCATCGTGCTGGTGCTCGTGGTTGCGGGTGTGCTGGTTGCGGCAGCTTGCGTACTCATGCTGCTGCGTCGCGGCAATGCCGAGCCCTACATCCTCATCTTCCTCGCGGTGCTTGCCACCGTCGGCGTGTTCTCGCTGTTCGCGCTCGCTGCCGGCATCCTGCGGCTGTCGACGGCGGAGGGCGCCAATTCGCTGATCAAATCGGTGGTCGACGACGCCTTCGACGGCGTTCTCGTCACCGACGCCGACGCACGCGTCATCTATGCCAACGCGGCTTATCTCGATCTGATCGACGCGGCCGACTTAAACGACATGCGGCCGGTCGAGCGCGTGTTCATCGGCGACGCCGACGCTTCCGAAGCGATCTACCGGCTGCTGAAAGCGGCGCGCGAGGGCAAGCGATTGCAGGAAGAAGTGCGTGTCGCCGCCACCAAGAGCCGGCCGGCCCGCTGGCTGCGGTTGCGCGTGCGGCCGCTAGGCGAAAGCGGTCGTGCCCGCCGCCTTACCGTCTGGTCGATTTCCGACGTGACGCGCGAGCGCGAGCGGCAGGAAAACGTCTTTCAGGAATTGCAGCATGCCGTCGATTATCTCGATCACGCGCCCGCCGGCTTTTTCTCCGTCGATGGCAAGGGCGACGTCATTTATCTCAATGCGACGCTCGCCAATTGGCTCGACCAGGACCTGGCGCAGGTCGGCTCCGGTGGACTGAAGCTGGCCGACCTCGTCGCCGGCGACGGCGCGGCGTTGCTCACCACGTTGCGTGCCGCTCCGGGCGAACTCAAGACGGAAGTGCTCGATCTCGATCTGAAGACCCGTAGCGGCCGCACCCTGCCGGTGAGGCTGTTTCACAAGCTCGCCTTCGGCGCCGACGGCGCCCCTGGCGCCTCGCGCACGCTCGTCATCAATCGCGCGCGCGACCATGGCGTCGATCCGCAGCGAGCCGCGGAAGTCCGCTTCCTTCGCTTCTTCCACAACACACCGATGGCTATCGCTACCGTCGACCGGGACGGCGGCATCGTGCGCACCAACCCGCTGTTTGCGCGCCTGTTTCATAATGTGCTCAGCATCGAAAGCGGCAACCGCTCGATCGGCGCCGTCGTTGTCGAGCGCGACCGCGGCGCGCTCGTGGCCGCCATCGCACAGGCGGCGCGCGGCAAGGGCGACATTGTGCCAGTCGACGCCGCGCTCGCCGGCGACGGAGAACGCTTCGGCCGCTTCTACGTCACCGCGGTCGAGGAAGAGGAGCGCGACCAGGAAGCGGCAATCGTTTACACGCTCGAAACCACCGCGCAGCGCGAACTAGAGACCAAGCTCAACCAGCAACAGAAGATGGAGCTGGTCGGCCAGCTTGCCGGCGGCATCGCGCACGATTTCAACAACGTGCTTTCCGCCATCATCATGGCGACCGATTTTCTCCTCAACGCCCACAAGCCGACCGATCCGTCGTTCGGCGACATCATGCAGATCAAGCAGAACGCCAACCGGGCGGCCAGCCTCGTGCGGCATCTGCTCGCGTTCTCGCGCAAGCAGACGCTGCGGCCGCAGGTACTCGATCTCGGCGAGGTGTTGAGCGACCTTACCATGCTGCTGCGCCGGTTGATCGGCGAGAAGGTCACGCTCGACGTGGTACACGGCCGCGACCTGTGGCCGGTCAAGGTCGACATCTCGCAATTCGAGCAGGTGATCGTTAACCTCGCGGTCAATGCGCGCGACGCTATGCCGGACGGCGGCCGGCTGACGTTGCGTACCGCCAATGTGACGGCGAAAGAATGCGAACGGTACCACGCCAAGGGCATGCCGCCCGCAGATTACGTGCTGGTCGAGGTCGCCGACACCGGTACCGGCATTCCGGATGCCATTCGCGACAAGATTTTCGATCCGTTCTTCTCGACCAAGGAAGTCGGCAAGGGCACCGGGCTTGGCCTCTCCACGGTCTACGGCATCATCAAACAGACCGGCGGCTTTGTGTATGTGGAATCGGCTCTGCATGAGGGCTCGACCTTCCGGATTTTCCTGCCGCGGCACGTCGCCAGCGCGCTGGAAGCGGCCGAAAGCGAACTGGAGGTGCCGGCCATTTCCGGCACGATCGCCGCCGCCGACAAGGTCACGCGCGCGGCGACCGCCGCCGGTGCCGACCTCACCGGCGAAGGCACCATCCTTCTGGTGGAGGACGAAGAGGGCTTGCGTGCCCTCAACGCGCGCGGGCTCGCTTCACGCGGCTACACTGTGCTCGAGGCCGGCAACGGCGTGGAAGCGATCGATGTGCTGGAGAAATCCGGCAAGCCGGTAGATCTTGTGGTGTCCGACGTGGTCATGCCGGAAATGGACGGGCCGACCTTGGCGCGCGAATTGCGCGCGCGCAATCCGGGCCTCAAGATCATTTTCGTGTCCGGCTATGCCGAGGATGCGTTCCAGAAAAATCTGCCGGAGCACGGCCATTTCGCGTTCCTGCCCAAACCGTTCACGCTCAAGCAGCTCGTTGCCGCGGTGAAGGAAACGCTGGCGGCGTGACTATTGCGCCGCCGGGCCGTCGTGACAGGATTGCGGGGCCTTATTTGGCTGCCAGGTCGGCACGTCGCATTTCGAGCACGCGCCGAGCGCAAGCCCGGCGGCAAGCACGAAGCAAATGGATGCGATCATCCGCCTAAGCCGCAAAACCCGCCCCCTTCCCCCCGCGCGTCATACCACTCTAACTGACCGCTGACTGCGACCTTCTTGCGGCGCAGCCGATAAAAAAGAGCATACCGCCGGCTGATTTCCATTATCTTACTTCGCCAGGTCGAATGGCCCGAAAAACGGGAGGAAAAGGCAACATGGACATTCACGCTTGTGGTTCGACGCCGACCCGCCGCGGCAAGGCCGAGTGGTTCACCGGCACGGTCTTGCAGGACCCGATCATCGAGGCGCCTGAGCCGGCGCGGGTGCGGGCGACCACCGTGCGTTTCGAGCCGGGCGCGCGCACCAACTGGCACACCCATCCGCTCGGCCAGACGCTCTACATCGTTTCCGGCAGCGGCCGCGTGCAGGCGTGGGGCGGGCCGGTGCATGAGGTGCGCGCCGGCGACGTCGTGTGGTTTACGCCGAATGAGAAGCATTGGCACGGGGCCGGCCCGGCAACTGCTGTGGTGCACGTCGCCATCCACGAAGCGCTCGACGGCAAGCACGTGGATTGGCTGGAGAAAGTTACCGACGCGCAATACAACGGGTCGTGAGATTATCTGGCTCGCTAATGTGCGCAACGATCCGGGGGCGATCATGATCCGCACGACCGCTAGTGCATTGCTGGTTGCAACGTTTGTGGCGCTCGCCTTGACGCAGGCTACCGGCGTGCTTGCAACCACCAAATTTGACGGCATGTGGAGCGTCGTCGTCTACACCTCGACCGGCCCATGCGATCCGTCCTACCGTATCAGCGGGCAGATCGTGAACGGGGAAATCTCATACGCCTACGGCTCAGTCGAGGTGACCGGCCGTGTCGAGCCAAATGGCGACACCCACGTTCACGTTACGGCCGGCAACGGTCGCGGCGAAGCGCACGGGCACATGACGCCGACCCACGGCGGCGGCACCTGGAGCGGCGATGGGCCCGATGGCCATTGCACCGGTACATGGGTCGCGACCCGGCCGGGCACGACCTGAAAACGATCGTCGGTAAGCGCGGCGTGGCACGCGGCGAGCCTTGAAGCGCGAGGGTCACGATGCGTTACCTTCTTTATTATTGGCCGACGGTGCAGGGCCGCGGCGAGTTCGTGCGGCTCGCGCTCGAAGCCGCCGGCGCCGACTATGTCGATGTCGCCCGCCGCAAGGGCGGCGAAGCGGCGATGATGAAAATCATCGAGGACCGGCGCAGCAAGCGCCCGCCGTTCGCGCCGCCGTTTCTCAAAGTCGGCAATCTCGTCATCGCGCAGACCGCCAACGTTCTCTATTACCTCGGCCCGCGCCTAAAGCTCGCGCCCGGCGATTTGGCGTCCCGGCTGTGGATCCATCAACTGCAGCTTACCGTCACCGACATGGTGGTCGAAATTCACGACACCCACCATCCGATCACCTCCTGGCTCTATTACGAAGAGCAGCGGCCGGCGGCCAAGCGGCGCAGCCAGGATTTCTGGCGCTATCGCGTGCCGAAATTCCTGGGTTATTTCGAGCGCGTGCTGCACCGAAACGGCGGTAATTATCTGGTCGGCGGCCGAATGACTTATATCGATCTGTCGCTGTTTCAGATCGTCGAGGGGCTGCGCTACGCCTTCCCAAAGCGCATGAAGCGGTTTGAGAGGAAAATTCCGGGCCTGGTCGCGCTGCACGACCGGGTTGCTAAAAAGCCGCGCGTCAAAGCCTACATGACCTCGAAGCGGCGCATCGCATTTTCGCAATGGGGCATCTACCGTTACTTCAAGGAGCTCGACGGCTGACGTCGGATAGAAGCGTTAGCCGAGCGCGTTGATGCCGGCTTGCGCGATCTGCTCGTCTTCGTGCGATTGGACGCCGGAAACGCCGATGGCGCCGACACATTCGTTCTGGTGCATGATCGGCAGCGCGCCTTGAATCAGCATGCCGGCGGGGAACGTCACGAACGCCGGCCGGTCCTTGACGCGGTCCTCGAAGAATTTGCTCGGGCGCCTAGTCAAGGCCGAGGTATGTGCCTTGCCGATCGCTACTTCGGCGGAAATCGGCCCGGCGCCGTCCATGCGCTGGAAGCCCAAAAGGTGCGCGCCTTCGTCGACGATCGCGATCGCCACATTCCACTTGTTCTTGACGGCTTCGGCCTCGCAAGCAGCCAACATTTTCTTCACGTCGGTCAGTGTCAGTGACGGCTTGGTGCGCATGATGACTCCTTGTATGCGATTGTGGCGACTCGGCGGCCGTGAGACACTACGGCGCGCGGCAATGGCTTGACGCGAGGCCGCGCGCGACTTTAGCTTGGGTGTTCCGCTTCGAGGGTGACGGTAAGGGGAACAATGACGCTTCGATCGACGCAGCTTCATTTTGCAGCGCTGGCTTTGGCGATTGCGGCGATTTCGCTCGCGGCTCCCGCAGCGCGGGCGTTTACCCAGGAAAACTTCAACGCCAGCGTTGGCGGCAATTCGAGGTTTGCCGATCCGGACGACCAGGTCAAGAACTTCGGCCAGGGCGCGCAGCCGTTCGGCCCGGGCGGCCCGACCGTGCAGTTCGGCGCGCAGCAGGGACAGCCATTCTCGCCTTTCTCGCCCTTCAACCGATACCAGGGTGGCAATAACTACGGGCCGCCGCCGGACCCATATTCCCGGCCGCTCGGCAACGGCAACTAGCGGCCTACCGGACACTGGCACTTAAATACACGGATCACAGCGCCCAAAGGGTCGAGTTTACTGGCCGCTCATGCGCGCCAGCAACTCCGCCGTCGGGTACGAATCGGCGGGCAGTCCGTATTTCGTCTGCATGGCTTTGACGGCCTGGCGGGTTTTCAATCCCAAAAATCCATCGATGGCGCCGACATCGTAGCCGGCGCGCGTGAGCAGGGCCTGCAATTCCTTGACGTCGTTGAACGAGAGCGCCGGCGGAGGCGTGCCGCGAACGAGCGCCGGCGCGCCGGCAATGCGGGTGGCGAGATACGCAACCGTGGTCGAGTAGACCAGCGAATTATTCCACTGCAGATAAACCTGGAAATTCTGGTAGGCGACGAAGGCCGGCCCGAGGCGGCCCATCGGCAGCAGGAGCGAGGCGGGCAGGTTGTCGGGCGGCAGCGGGCGGCCGTCGGCGAAAGTCACGCCGTAGCTCGCCCATTTGGCGCGCGGCAGCGCGATTGAAAGGTCGGCCTGCGCCCACGGCAGGGTCTGCGGTACGCGCACTTCGGTGAGCCAGGGCTCGCCGTTTTTCCAGCCAAGCCCATGCAAATAATTCGCGGTCGAAGCCAGCACATCCGGCACGCTGTGAATGAGATCGCGCTTGCCGTTGCCGTCGAAGTCGACGGCGTATTGGTTGTATTCCGACGGCATCATCTGGGTCTGGCCGAGTTCGCCGGCCCAGGAGCCGATCATCTCGTCGGGAGACAGATCACCGCGCTCGATCAGACGCAGCGCGTCGAGAAGCTGCGCGCGGAATCGGTCGCTGCGCCGGCAATCGTAGGCGAGCGAGGCGATGGCGGAGAGCGAATGATATTTGCCCATGTTGGCGCCGAAATCGCTTTCCAGCGCCCAGAACGACACGATCACCGGCGCCGGCACGCCGAATTGCTGCTCGATGCGCGCGAATGTCGGCGCGTTCGTCTTGATCAATTGTTGCCCGCGCTGAATGCGATAAGCCGCCGCCATGCGGCCGGAGAATTCCAGAAAGGTCTGGGTGAAGACGCGCTGCCCACGGTCTATATTGACGACCTTCTGGTCGTAGGTGAGGCTCGGCGCGGCGGCGGCGATGGTGGCTCGCGAGATGCCCTGCGCCATCGCCTCGCGCTCAAAAGCGGCCAGCCACGCATCGTAGCTGCCGTTTGTGCGGCAAGGCGCGGCATGCGCGGTGCCGACCGTGGCGCTCGCAAACATCGCGGCCGCAATCGCAGCCCCCCGCATGAAGCGAATACTCACGGCGCCACCGCGCCCGACTTCAAATACCAATCCACAATCTCCTCGCCGGTCCAGTAAACGACGCCGTCGAAACGGCGCGCATAATCGTAGATTTGCTCGAGGTATTTGATGCGGTGCGGTTGTCCGCTGATATAGGGATGGATGGCGAGCGCGAGTATTTTTGCGCGGCTCTCGCCCTCGGCATAAAGCCGGTCGAACTGATCGATGACGCGGCGACACAGATATTCGCTCTCGTGATGCTGAACGATCATCATCGGGATGTCATTGAGTTCGAGCGTATAGGGCAGCGTCAGCAGCGGGCCGGCGGCGGTGCGAATGATGGTCGGCTCGTCATCGTAGACCCAGTCGCCGATATATTTGACGCCGGCCGCGGCCAGGATTTCCGGTGTGTCATAGGTTTCGGTCAGACCGGGGCCGAGCCAGCCGAGCGGCCGCTTGCCGGTGAAGCGCTCGATGATATCAAGCGAGCGCGCGACCATCGCCTTTTGATCCGGCTCGGCGTGGATCGGCCCCTGCTCGTAGGAATGCCCCATGAACTCCCAGCGCGCCGCGCGCGCCTGTTCGGCGACGCGCGGATAGTCCTCGCAGACGCGCGCGTTAAGCGCCAGGGTAGGACGGATCGCCAGCCGCTTGAACAAATCGAAAAAGCGCCAGACGCCGACGCGCATGCCGTATTCGTGCCAGCTCCAGTTCGGTACGTCGGGAAGCTGCGTCTGTCCGGTGGGTGGGGCCAGCACCTGGCGCGCCATCGGCTTGCGGATATCCCAGACTTCCAGATTGACGATGGTCCAGAAAACGAGGCGCGCCCCACCGGGCAGCTTGAGCGGCGGCCGGTCGACGATGGCCGAGTAGTCGCTGCGCTCGCGCGGCAGCATCGCGTTGGCCATCGCAGGCTCCATCGCTCCGGTCGCGCAAAGCCGTAAGTAATTTATCGGTTACGTCAATCCCCTTGCAGGCACTCCTTTGCGTGATCACATCCCCGTTAGCGCGAACCCTTGGCATTGCCCCGGCCGTATGAATAGGTATGGAACTATTCGGCCTACGGGTTGCTTAGAATCGCTGCGATTGACGACGCTCAACCATTCGAATTCTTGCGGTTTTCCGGGCCTCAATAATGTCACGCCCCGCCGTTCGACGGCACGAATCACCTGGTGAGAACACCGCGTTTGCGGAGCTAGCGCGCGATTCGCGTTTCCGCTGGCTCGAGGCCTTTCGCGCGGTGCGCGCCGAAACCGAGCGCCGCGCCGCGCTGTTGTCCGCCGAGGACCAAGTCGTGCAATCGATGCCGGAAGCAAGCCCGGCAAAATGGCATCGCGCGCACGTGACCTGGTTCTTCGAGGAATTTCTGTTGCGGCAATTCGCGCCGTCCTACCGGCCGTTCGACGAGCGGTTCGGCTTTTTGTTCAACTCCTATTACGTGGCGGCCGGGCCGCGCCAGGCGCGGCCGCAGCGCGGCCTGATCACGCGGCCCGGCGCGGCCGAGACGACCAGCTATCGCGCCCATGTCGACGCCGCGGTGACGGCGTTGATCGAGACGACGCAAGACGGCGAGCAGATTTTTCCCATTGTCGAGATCGGACTCAATCACGAGCAGCAACATCAGGAATTGATGTTGACCGATCTTCTGCACGCCTTCGCGCAAAACGCCACGCATCCGAGCTACGATCCAGGCTGGCAATGGCCGCGCAGCGAGAGAGGCGCCGGTACGGCGAGCGGCGCGGGTGTGCTGATCTCCGGCATCCATACTATCGGTCATCAGGGGCAGGGTTTCTTATTCGACAACGAGCGGCCGGCGCACGAAGTGCTTTTGCAGCCGGTGCGGCTGTCGCGCGCACTGGTGACCAACGGCGAATGGCTCGAATTCATGGCCGACGGCGGCTACGAGACGCCAAGTCTCTGGTTGTCGGACGGCTGGGCGGTCGTCGAGGCGCAAGGCTGGTACGCGCCGGGCTATTGGCGGCGGCGTGACGGCGCCTGGTTTTCCATGACGCTCGGCGGCTTGCGCCCGGTCGATCCGGCCTTGCCGGTCTGCCACGTCAGTTACTACGAAGCCGACGCATTCGCGCGCTGGGCGGGCAAGCATCTGCCGAGCGAAGCCGAATGGGAGGTCGCCGCCAATGGCAGTGCGCTCGACGACGCCTTTGGCATCGTCTGGCAATGGACGCGCAGCGCCTATTCGCCCTATCCGGGTTACGTGGCCGCGTCCGGCGCGCTTGGCGAGTACAACGGCAAGTTCATGGTCAATCAGATGGTGCTGCGCGGGTCGTCGCTGGCGACGCCGGCCGGCCACTCGCGCGAGACTTACCGCAACTTCTTTTATCCGTCGGCGCGCTGGCAGTTCAGCGGTCTGCGTTTGGCGGAATTCGAACGCTGAACGTTACCGAGCGATCCGGCCAAAGAAAATCATCATGAGCATTCAAACCGCTATCCGCGCTCCGGCTGCACGGCCGCTCGATACAGCGAGCGAATTTGCCGCCGATGTCATTGCCGGTCTGACCAAGAAGCCGAAGTCGCTGCCGCCGAAATATTTCTACGACCACGCCGGTTCCGCCTTATTCGACCGCATCACCCGGTTGCCGGAATACTACCCGACCCGCAGCGAGCTTGGATTGATCGAAAAGCGGGCGCCGGAGATGGCGTCACTGCTGCCGCCGGGCGCCGCGCTCCTTGAATTCGGCAGCGGCTCGAGCCGCAAGGCCCGCATCCTGCTGCGCGCGGCGGCAAACATAGAGGCTTACGTCCCGATCGACATTTCCGGTGATTTTTTGCGCGAGGATGCAGCGCGGCTGCACCGCGACTTTCCGCATCTGGCCATCCATCCGGTGGCGGCGGATTTCACCATCATGACCGAGCCTCCGGCCGAGATCGCGAACAGGCCGCGCGCCGGCTTCTTCCCCGGCTCCACCATCGGCAATTTCGAACCGCATGATGCGGCGGCGTTCCTGCGCCGCGCCGGCCGCATCCTCGGCCCCAATTCGGTGTTTCTCGTCGGCGTCGATCTGGCCAAGGCCCCCGATATTCTTTATCGCGCCTATAACGACGCAGAGGGCGTCACCGCCAAGTTCAATCTCAATCTCCTGACCCGGATCAATCGCGAGCTCGGGGCTAATTTCAATCTGGACGCCTTCGAACATCACGCTTTCTATAATGTCGACAAATGCCGCATCGAAATGCATCTCGCCAGCACCAAGCGGCAGAAGGTCCGGATCGGTGAGGTCACCGTCGACTTTCGCGCCGGCGAAACTATCCATACCGAGAACAGCTACAAATACTCGATCGACTCGTTCCAGGCGCTGGCGGATGGCAGCGGCTGGTCGCCGCTTCAGGTGTGGACCGACGGGCTGTTCTCCGTTCATGCGCTGCGGATGACTTCGGTCTGACTTCGGTCTGGTATTTTCAATGCCGCTTCACGAAGCCGATCCCTGGCGCTTGCAATATTTCGCGCAGGTCAAGACGTCGGCGAATATCACGACCGAGGATACCGACGCCTGGCTTTGGTATCCGGAACGGCGCTGGGTCTATGACAAGCTTCGCGTCGCGCTGAGCCAGGGGCTGGATGCCGGCCCTCACGGCACCAAGCCGCCGCGTTTTCCTGTGTTCTCCAAGCCGATCACCAATCTCAAGGGAATGGGCGCCGGCAGCCGCGTGCTCGCCACGCAGGCGGAGTACGAGCAACATTCGATACCCGGTCATTTCTGGATGACCCTGCTCGAAGGCCGCCACGTGTCCTCCGATCTCGCGGTGGTCGACGGCGAGCCACGCTGGTGGCGGCACGTCAACGGTAAACCGGCGGGCGAGGGGACCTTTGATTACTGGACGGTGCACGCGGAGCCCGATGCCGATATCGAAAGCCGCGCCGGCGCCTGGGTGAAGCGGCATCTCGCCGGCTATACCGGTATGCTCAATCTGGAAACCATCGGCGGCACCATTATCGAGGTGCATCTGCGCTTCGCTGATCAATGGCCCGATCTCTACGGCGCCGGTTGGATCGACGCGATCGTGCGGCTTTACGAAACCGGCAATTGGGATTTTGCCGATGCTGGCCGGCGCGGCGGCTACAGCGTCGTGCTGTTCGGGCCGAATGGTCTTAATTATCGCCATCCGCCGGCCGCACTGATCGAAGAGATCAGGCGCATGCCGGGCGTTTCCAGCGTCCAGATCACATTCCACGAGAATTTACCGCCGGAGCAGCATGCCATGCCGCCGGGCGGTTTCCGTCTCGCGGTCGTCAACGGCTTCGATCTTTCCGCGGCGCTGGCCGCGCGCGAGCGGCTCAAACGGCATTTCCTTGGCGCGCCGGTTACCGGTTCGGCACGAGCTTGATCAGGCTCACGTCGATGGCGCCGATCCGAAAGCCTGCTTCGCAGTACGACAGATAGTATTCCCACATCCGCTTGAAGCGTGCGTCGAAGCCGAGCGCCTCGATCTCGGGCCACGCTTGCAGGAAGCGCCGCCGCCATTCGGCCAGCGTCCTGGCATAGCTCGCGCCGAAGGATTCCTCGGACAGCAGACGCAATCCGGCGCGGGCGGCTTCGCGGCGCACAACCGAAAGCGTCGGCAACATGCCGCCGGGAAAAATGAAGCGCTGAATAAAATCGGGGCGCCGCCGGTAAGCCGTGAACCGCTCTTCGGCAATGGTGATGACTTGCAGCACGGCGATGCCGGTGTCGGTCAGCGATTGCCGCAGCTTGTCGAAATAGGTCGGCCAAAAGCGCTCGCCGACGGCCTCCAGCATCTCGATCGAAACGACGCGATCGTATCGACCGTCGACGTCGCGGTAATCCTGCAATCGAAGATCCCAGTTGCCTGCGGCAGCGTCTTCACCAAGCCGCGCGCGGGCGTAGGCAAGCTGCGCGGCCGACAATGTGATTCCGGTGACCCGGCAGCCGCAATCGGCAACCAGGTGCTCGCCAAGCGGTCCCCAGCCGCAACCGATTTCAAGGGCACGCTGGCCCGGCTCGACATCCAGCAGATCGACAACGCGCCGCAGCTTGGCGTCTTGCGCGTGCTCGAGCGTTTCGTCGTCACGCGTGAACAGCGCCGAGGAATAATGCATCGCGTCGTCCAGCCACAGCGCGTAGAAGTCGTTACCCAGATCGTAATGCGCGGCAACGTTGCGGCGGCTGCCCCGGCGCGTATTGGCGCGGCGCGCGTGCCGGAAACGATCGAGCCAGTGCGCGGCCGCAATATCTGAAGGGACTTTGGCTCGCGCCGGCCCGTTTTGCGCACCGAAGAACAGGAGGCTCGGCAAATCCGGCGATTGGCAGTCGTCGTCGATGAAGGCGCGCGCGAGCCCGAGGTCACCCGCCAATAGCATCCGCCATACAGCCCGCCAGTGGCGAACGACCAGGATCGCGTCGGGACCCAGGCGCGCGCCCCGCTGGTGGATCGATAGTCCGCCCGGCAGGATCACCGTCAGCGTGCCGGTTTGGACGCGCTTGAGCCACGGCCGCAGCAGCCGGCGCAGCGCCGCGGAAAGCCCCGGCCGAAGATCGCCGACGGCCGCCGAACCGGAACCCGAAAGCGTGGTTTCTCGCGAGGACATGGCGGCTAATCTTTGCCCCGCACCAGCGTGACCGGCCATGCCGGCGCGGGCGGACGCGGCTTGATTGCAAATCCTTTCAACCACATCCGCAGCGCATGCCAGTGGATCGCACCGATGACCTTCAAGGTCAGGAATGGCATGCGCAGGAGGAGCCGGAGCAAGGCCGCGTCGCTCAGCGCCGTCCGTCGTCCCTTCAGGGAGGCAACGATCATCGGGCCTTGCGCGTCTTTCGCCGACACCACCACGGAAACGTCCTTGGCCGGAGGCACCACACGAAAGCCGTAGCGCAAGTCCATATCCATGAACGGCGAAACGTAAAAGCACTTGTCGCAGCTCTGCCGCACGACCGGGCCGGCTGCTCGGTCGACTGCGATGAGATAGCTGTGGCGCTCGCCGAAGGTGTTGCGCACTTCGTACAGCAGCGCCGCGAGCGAGCCATCCGCGCGATGGCAAAAGTAAATGCTGAGCGGATTGAACACGTAGCCGAATATACGCGGCATGCACAGAAGCTCTATGGCGCCGTCCGCGACGATACCGGCCGCACGCAGATGTCGCTCGATCTGAAGCCGCAGCGGCTCCGGCGTCTGCGCGCCATGATCGGTTTCATAGAAGCTGATTGCATTGAACCGGCCGCGTGAGAACAGCATCAAGCGACGCTCGATTGCGGCGGTCTCGTCGAGGTCGAGCAGCATCCAAAATGCCGCATGGCGGAGATAATGCCGCCGCGGGCGCAATCGCCGATGGGTGACCGAACCGAGATAGATGGCGGAATTTGTGGTCATGCCGCTTCCTCGCGTCGGTCGGTTACCGACGGCCTCTGCTCGACGAAGATGCGGCCCGATTCATTTGCGACAGTCCAGGGACGGCGAACGCCGCCTACAGCCTCGGCGACGGCCAGCCCCGATTGCAGTCCGTCCTCATGGAAGCCCGCGCCGAAATAGGAGCCGCAATACCAAGTGTTGCGCGTGCCTTGCAGCGACCATAGCTGCCTTTGCGCGCGGACGGCAGGGGCGTCGAACAGCGGGTGATTGTAGGTCTCGGTGGCAATGACCGTGCGGGGATCGGGAGCGCATTGCGGATTGAGCGTCACAAACAGCGGCGCCGTGGAAGAGATATTTTGCAGCCGGTTCATCCAGTAGGTCACGGTGCAGCCGTTTGCCGGCGCGTCGGGCGAGGGCGGTCCGATGTAGTTCCAGCTCGACCAAATCACGCGGCGCTTCGGCATCAGCGAGGGATCGCTGTGCAGCACGGCTAGGTTCTTGCTGTAGGAGAACGCCCCGAGCAGGGTGCGTTCGGCCGGACTAGGATCGTCCAACATCGTCAGTGCCTGGTCGGCGTGGGTTGCGATCACGACGTGGTCGAACCATTGCATCCGTCCGGCGGCGTCCAATACGCCGACGCGGCCGCCCCTGCGACAAACCTTTTTGGCGGCTATGCCGAGCTCGATCCGGTCGAGATATGATTCGGTCAATCGCTCGACATAGCAACGGCAGCCGCCGGTCACCGTGCGCCATTGCGGCCGATTGGCGACCTGCAATAGCCCGTGATTGTCGTGGAAACGGATGAAGGAGGCGGCAGGGTAGGCGAGCATCGCCTGCGGCGGCGCCGACCAGATCGCACCGGCCATCGGCAGCAGATGATCGTCGCGAAACGCCTGGCCGTAGCTGCGTGTGTCCAGATAGTCGCCGAGCGTCGTGTGCAGCTCGTCGAGCAGGGTCACGTCGGTCGGCGCCTCGCGATAAAAGCGGTGGATGTCGGTGAGCATCGACCAGAAGCGCGGGCGAAAGAGATTGGTCTTTTGCGCGAACAGGCCGGTGAGGCCGCGCCCCGAATATTCCAGGCGACCGCCGTCAAGCGATACCGCAAATGACATGTCGGAGGGTTCGGTCGCCACATCCAGGTACGCGAACAATGCCGTAAGGTTGGGATAGGCCGTTTCGTTGTAGACGATGAAACCGGTATCGACCGGAATTTCACCGTTGCCGTTCGGCACATCGACCGTGTGCGAATGGCCGCCTATGCGTTCGCCGCGTTCGTAGACAGTGACGTCATGGCGCTGGCTCAACAGCCAGGCCGCCGACATCCCGGAAATGCCGGTGCCGACAACTGCTATCGTTAACGGCCTCGTTGGCAAGTCACCCAATTTAGCATTCTCCCACTCGGCCTTCCGGGCGCGACAAACGGTTCCGCGCCTCTGCAAGGTTCCTACGGCTGCCGCGGCTGCTTGGATCAATACGGCCGGTTGGCCTGCCATTGATCCAAGCTGTTCCGCAGTCCGTATCGGGTGCTATGGAAACGATTGCGCTCGCAGCAGTGCTGCCGGGTTGGCCGCGATCCGCGGGTGGCGTGCCTTTTTTTGCGGGATTGAGCCGGCGAGCGTCGAACACCGTGCACCGGCTGGGGACGAGTATGCGACCTGACCGCGATCATGGCGATCCCGCGCAATGGATCGCGGACATAGCGAAGCGGGGCGACCGGGCCGCGTTCGCCGCCTTGTTCGGCTTCTATGCTCCGCGCATCAAGGGATTTTTGGTTCGCACCGGTACCGCCGCCGAAGCGGCCGAGGAAATCGCGCAGGAGACGATGTTGTTGGTCTGGCGCAAGGCGGCGATGTTCGATGCCTCGCGCGCCACGGTAACCACCTGGATCTACACCATTGCCCGGAACCTGCGCATCGATCGGGTGCGGCACGAGCAGGGCGCGAGCGCGGAGACGATCTATGACGTGTTGCGCGCCGATGATCCCGCGCGACCCGACGACACATTGGCAAGCGTACAACGCGACGACTATGTACGCGCGGCGATGAAAGAGCTGCCGAGCGAGCAGATGGCCGTCGTTCAATTATCGTTTTTCGAGGATAAGGCGCACGGCGATATCGCCCGCATGCTCGGGATTCCCCTTGGCACCGTTAAATCGCGATTGCGGTTGGCGATGGCCAAGCTGCGCGAACGCCTGGACGAATTGTCATGACGATAACCCATCACCCATCCGACATGACGCTCGCCGCCTTTGCCGCCGGCACTCTCGATGCGGGACGTGCGCTGGTCGTGTCGACGCATCTCGCCGCTTGTCCGGCCTGCCGCCGCGTGGCGCGTTCATTCGAGCGCGTGCGCGGTATTGCGCTGGAAGACGCCGCGCCGTTGTCGCTGGCACCGGACGCGCTTGACCGCGCGCTGCGGGAGATTTCGGCTGACACGACGCTACCGGCGGGCGGCGGCGTGCGCGACCCGCTTTCCGCCTATCCGCTCGGCGACTGGCGCCGGATCGGCGCCGGGCTGCGCTGGCGTTCGGTAGGAGTACCGGCGGAGCGGGGCACGCGCGTATTTATGCTCAAGGCGGCGCCCGGCACCAGGATTCCGCATCACGCGCATGCGGGCATCGAATGGACCTGCGTGCTGCAGGGAGCGTTTCGTCACCAGCTCGGCCACTACGGCGCCGGCGATTTCGATGAGGCTGACGAAACCGTCGATCACAAGCCGGTGGTCGAGGAGGGTGTCGAGTGCATCTGCCTGGTCGCGCTGCAGGGACAAATCCAGCTGAAGAGTTGGGCAGGGCGACTGATGCAGCCGTTCGTGCGGATTTGAGCGAAAGGGATCATGCCAGTTATCGCGGGCCCCGAGGTATTGCAACGTTCCTCTGCCGCGCGCCGCTGGTTACGCGGCATCGGCGCACTGATGCTTCTACTCGTCGCAACTGCCGTCGCGTCGCCGCTCGTCACGGCTTATGTCGAACTGGAGCAATGCGTGAAATTCACCGACATTCCCTACGCCGACGGCGCGCGTCGCAAGCTTGACGTCTATCAACCGCGAGTCGCCGACGGCGCGCCGGTCGTGGCGTTCTTCTACGGTGGACGATGGTCGAGCGGCGCCAAAGGCTTGTATCGCATCTTTGCCGGCGCGCTCACCGCGCGTGGCTACGTCGTCGTGATACCCGACTATCGGCTCTATCCGGACGTCAAATTTCCGGCTTTCGTCGAAGACGGCGCCATGGCCGTGCGCTGGACCCGCGACAATATCGCCAAGTTTGGCGGTGATCCGCACCGGCTGTTTGTCATGGGGCATTCGGCCGGCGCGTACATTGCCGCCATGCTCGCCCTCGATCCGCAATGGCTCAACGGCGTCAGTCTCGATGCCGGCCGCGATATCGCCGGTCTGATCGGGATTTCGGGACCTTACGATTTTCTGCCGCTTAAAGACCCGGACCTGGTGGACATATTTGGCGGCGCCTATCGTGCCGTCACCCAGCCGATCACGTTTGCCGAGGGCCGCAAACCGCCGGCGCTGCTGGTGACCGGCGGCGCGGATAACGTCGTCGACCCCGGCAACGCGATGCGGCTCGCGGAGCGGCTGCGGCGGGGCGGCAATGACGCGACCGCCGTCCTCTACCGGCGCTTCGGTCACATGACCGTCCTCGTCGGCTATGCGCCTTTGTTGTGGAATTTTCTGCCGGCGATGCACGATCTGGATGCCTTTGTCGTCCGCGCGGGCGCTGAGCGACGGGTCTTCGGTCTTTCCGAGGTGCCCGTGCCATGACCGCGCTGCAATTTGCCGTCGCGCTGGTTGCTATCGCCGCGGCATTGTCGCTCGTCATGTCGCTTGCCTGGGCGGTGGAGCGGCGCACCGGCAATTCTGGCTGGATCGATTCGGTCTGGACCTTCGGTCTCGGCTGCGTCGGTATCGCCTGCGCGTTCGTTCCGATTGGAGCGGGCACACCGGAAGTCCTGCCGCGCCACGTCCTGGTAGCGGCCGCGGTGGCGCTATGGGCGCTGCGTCTCGGCGCTCATATTGTCGAGCGCACGGTCGGGATTGTCGATGACCCGCGCTACGCGAAGTTGCGGCAGGGCTTCGGCGCGCAGGCCTCCTGGCAAATGTGGCTGTTGGTGCAGAAGCAGGCGCTGGTCAGCATTCCGCTGGCGCTTGCCATGTTTCTTGCCGCGCATAATCCCGCGCCGGGTTTGCGGCCGCAGGATTATCTCGCAATTCTTATCTTTGCGGCCGCCATCGGCGGCGAGGCGCTGGCGGATACGCAGCTGCGGCAGTTTCGGCGGATGTCTTCCGGCCACGGCGGAATTTGCGAAAGCGGATTGTGGCGATGGTCGCGCCACCCTAACTATTTCTTTCAATGGCTCGGCTGGCTCTGTTATCCGCTGGTCGCCATCGATCTTGCCGGTTTCTATCCATGGGGTTGGCTCGCGCTCGTTGCCCCGGCCTGCATGTATTGGCTTCTGGTTTACGTCTCCGGCATTCCGCCGCTCGAAGAGCACATGCTTAAGACGCGCGGCGCGAAGTTCGGCGCCTATCAGGCGCGCACCAATGCATTCTTCCCTTGGCCGCCGCGGCCGATGGCGGCGGCGGTGCAGCGATGAATATCACCGCCGCAGCGCTTGGCGCCGGCGAGCGGGTGGCCTGGCCGGACCCGATATTGCGCGCGGCCGTCAAAGTGCTTGTCGGCCGCACCAAGCGCCGGCTGAACCGCGCAGGCGTGGCCGCCGAGCTGGATTTCGCGCTTCGCATGGCCGGCTATCCGATTGCTACCAACGTGAGCGAGGCCAACGATCAGCATTACGAATTGCCGGCGGAATTCTTCGCGCTGATGCTTGGCCCGCAGCGTAAGTATTCTTGCTGCTACTACCAGGATTCCTCTGCGTCGCTGGCGCAGGCGGAGGAGCGCGCGCTTGTGGAAACCGCCGAGCACGCCGCGCTCGCCGACGGCCAGCGCATCCTCGAGCTTGGTTGCGGTTGGGGATCGCTCTCGTTGTGGATGGCGCGGAAATATCCAAGCGCGCGTATCTTGTCAGTGTCCAATTCGCGGTCGCAACGCGCCTTCATAACAAACGCGGCGGAGAGCGAAGGGCTGCAAAATCTCACCGTGGTTGCGGCCGACATCAACAGTTTCGAACCGGCCGGCCAATTCGATCGCGTGGTTTCGGTCGAGATGTTCGAGCATATGTCGAACTGGCGCGAGCTTTTGCGGCGCATTGCATCCTGGCTTACGCCGCAGGGAGCGCTCTTCATCCACGTTTTCAGCCACGCTTGCGCACCCTATCGGTTCGACGCCAGCGACCGCACCGACTGGATCGCCCGACACTTCTTCACCGGCGGTGTTATGCCGAGCCGCGGCCTCATCCGGCAGTTCGGCGACTTGCTGGCGGTCGAGCGGGAGTGGTGGTGGGACGGGATCCATTACCGGCGCACGGCCGAGCATTGGCTGCAAAATTTCGACCGCGATGCCGCGCTCATTGGCAACGTGTTGCGGGATATTTACGGCAAAGATGCCGCGCTCTGGCATCGCCGCTGGCGGCTGTTCCTGCACGCGACCAGCGGCCTGTTTGGCCACAGCAATGGCCAGGAATGGGGCGTCAGCCACTATCGGCTGCGGCCGTCGCGCCGATTTTCGTTACGGCACGAGCCGCGCGATTGACGTCGCCGCCGCCGCCGCGACGGCGGTTGCAACGGCGCCATAGCCGACGTCGATCAGGGTGAGTTGCAGCGTCCAGTTGCGCAAGGTTGCGTAGTTGGTCAAATCGTATGTCGCGTAGGCGATGGCGCCAAACAGCAGGCCCCACATCACCGCTGCACTCACGCCTCCCGCACGAATGGCCGGCATGACCACAAATGCGGCAATGCCGGCCGGGAACATGGCGTAGAAAGCGATCGCCGGAGGAACCCGGAGGCTCGGCAGCAGAATATCGCCGAGGACCGGACGATAGAGCACGTTTCCCGTCACGCTCAGCCAGATCGCGTCGATTGCGCCAAAGACGACGAGTGCAGTGACATAGGCTGTGACATATTGCATCGGCGCTCTCCGCTGTCCTGGTGATTCTACGAGCCCCGCACGGGCACGGATCACCGATCGCCCGCAAGGCCGTGGAATGAGGCGCCGCCGCCCGATATAGTCGCGCCGCGAAAAAGAGAAACTTTATCGAGGAAGGCAGTTATGAAAGTTGTTGCGTTTGAAGGCCAGGGGGCTGCGCGACTGGGCATTGTTGTCGAGGGTGATCAGGTCGTCGATCTGCAAGCAGTGGACAGCACGGTCCCGGGCGATCTCGGAGAAGTCCTTAAGGCGAGCAACGGCGATCTGAAACCGCTTGCCGATCTCGCCAAGCGCGCGCCCGCGAGCGCGCGCAAGCCGCTCAACGGCCTGACCTACCGGCTGCCGGTCGGCCGGCCGGGCAAAATCATCTGTCTCGGCTTGAATTATCTCGAACACGTCAAGGAAGGCGCGCAGCGCGATAACATCCCGAAATTCCCGACCATCTTCATGCGCGGCCGGACCTCGCTGGTGCCGCATGGCGCGCCGATCGTGCGGCCGCAGGTGACCGAGACGCTCGATTACGAAGCCGAGATGATTCTCGTGGTCGGCAAACGCGCCAAGCATTTGACTGCCGGAAATGCGCTCTCCTGCGTAGCCGGATATTCCTGCGGCAACGAAGGCTCGGTGCGCGAATTCCAGCGCAAGACCACCCAATGGGACATGGGCAAGAATTTCGACCATACCGGCGGCTTCGGACCGTGGTTCGTGTCCGCCGACGAACTGCCGCCCGCCGGCAAGGGGTTGAAGATCGAAACCCGGCTCAACGGGCAGGTCATGCAGTCGGACAACACCGACAACATGATGTTCCCGGTGATCGAGATGCTGGTCTATATAACGCAGGGGATGACGCTTGAGCCGGGCGATATCATATTCACCGGCACGCCGTCCGGCGTCGGCTTCGCGCGTAAGCCGCCGGTCTGGATGAAAAACGGCGACGTGTGCGAGATCGAAATTCAGGGGATCGGCGTGTTGCGTAATCCGATCGCCGACGAGAAGGCCGGTTGACCCACAGCAATGCCGCACGCGCGAAGCCTTCTTATCGTCATCGCCGCGTTGTGTTCGCTGCCGGCGCCGGCCGTGGCGCAGGAGCAGGTGCGGATCGGCATCGGCTCGGGGCTTGCATTTCTTGCCGCCTATGTCTGCGACGACCTCCAGTTGATCGAGAAATATGGCAAGGACGCGCATCTCGATCTGAAAGCGAGCTTTCAGCGCTTTGTCGGCGCCGGTCCGCTGCAGGAAGCGATCGTCTCGGGCGCCATCGATATGGGACCGTTCGGCACCGCTCCGCTTCTTGCCGCCTGGGAGAAGGGAAAGGGCACGCCGGGCCAGATTGTTGCAGTCTCCGGCATCACCACTTTGCCGCCGGTGCTTTTGACCAATCGCCCCGGTGTCCGCACGCTGGCCGATTTCGGCAAGGCTGACCGTATCGCCATCCCCGCCGCCAGCGCGCCGCAGCTTTATTTTTTGCAAATGCAATCGGAGAAGCTGTTCGGTCAGTACGACAAGCTGCGCCATCAGATCGTCGTCCTGCCGAATTCCGAAGCGGCCAACGCGCTGATTGCTGGTCGGGGTGCGCTCGCGGGCTATTTCGCCTCAGCGCCGTTTGCCGAGATCGCGCTCGCCGACGGGCGCATCCACAAGGTGCTGAGCGTCGACGATGTGATCGGCGGCAGAGCGTCGTTCCTGATCATGGGCGCGTCCAAAACTTACGTCGCGGCGCACCCGGGCACGGCCGAGGCGGTTGCCAAGGCCATGGCCAAAGCCGCGCGCCTGATCCATGATGACCCGCGCCATGCCGCCGAGATATTTCTGGTGCACGAGCCGTCAAAGACGCTCGACGTAAGCGCGGTTGCCGCCATCATCGACGGCATCAAGGATGAATTCGGCAGCAGCGTATACGGCGTGCAGGCATTCGCCGACTTCATGGGCCGGCACGGCGGACTGAAAGCGCCGCCGCAGAGCTGGAAGGAGATCGTCGCGCCGGCCCTGTTGAATTCGCCGAGCACCTGAGGGAAGGAGCGGGCACCGCGATGCGCGAATTGGCCGACGGCTGGGAAATCGTTTCGCGTCGGACCGACAACCCGATCTTTTCGCTTTTTATGATGCTGCAGGTTTTGCTGGGTGTTCCGGAGATGCCGACGTATCGCTCGGCCGTCACCTTTACCGTCCGCCAGACGGCGACCGGCCAAACGCGCAAGGTAACGGCGCGATCCGAGCAGGAGGCGAAGAACAAGATCGAACTTGGATTGTTCGACGAAGCAGACGCGGCGCTTTGAATACGCGCTTGCCCGGCGCGTTGCCAAGCAAGCCCATTTTGAGATGCGCCGGTTTTCGGCGCGACGGATAAGCACGACGGACCAAGGGGTAACGCGATGGCCGACAAGACGATCCATGCCCTCTGCATTTGCGGCAGCCTGCGCAAGGGCTCTTATAACCGCATGGTCATGAACGCGCTGCCGGGTCTGGCGCCGGAGGGCATGAAATTCACCGAAGCGCCTTCGTTTGCCGGCTTTTCAATCTACAATTTCGACGATCAGGAATCGGGCGGCATTCCGCCGGCCGTGCAAAAGCTCGCCGACGCGATCCGCGCCGCCGACGGCGTGATCTTCAATTCGCCGGAATACAATTATTCAATTCCGGGTGGATTGAAGAACGCTATCGACTGGGTATCGCGGGTGAAAGATCAGCCTTTTGCCGGCAAGCCAGTGGCGATTCAATCAGCAGCCAACGGCATACTCGGCGGCGGGCGCATGCAATACGATCTGCGGCGGTCGATGATCTTCCTTGACGCCGCGACCATGAACAAGCCGGAAATTTTCATCGGCAATGTCTCCACCCGGATCGACGCCAAGACCGGTCAGATCACCGACCAGCAGACAGTGGGATTCATCCGCCAGCACCTTGCCACCTTCGCCAAATTCATCGAGCAGCACGCCGCCAAGCACTAAACGAGGTCAACGGGGAGACATGCGCACATGGGACGATTGGACGGCCGAGTCGCCATCGTTACCGGCGGGGCCAAGGGCATTGGCAGACATTATGCACAGGCGCTTGCCGCCGAGGGCGCGCGGCTGATGATCGCCGATATTGCCGACGGCAGCGAAGTCGCCGACGGCATCGCGCGTGCTCACGGCGCCAATTCGGTCGCGAGCGCCGTGGCCGACGTCAGCGACGAAGGACCGGTCAAGGCGCTGGTCGGGCAAACCATGGACCGCTTCGGCAAGATCGACGTTCTAATCAACAATGCCGCGCTTTTTGCGCCGCTGCGGGAAACGAAATGCACCGAGATCGACGCGGTAGTCTGGGACCGCGTTATGGCGATCAATCTGCGCGGACCGTTTTTGATGGTGAAGCACGTCGTGCCGCACATGAAGGCGCAGGGCTACGGCAAGATCATTAATATCGGCTCCGGCAGCATTTTTCACGGCATTCCATGGATGCTGCACTACGTCACTTCCGAGGGCGGCATCATGGCAATGACGCGGGGGATGGCGCTCGAGCTCGGCGAGCACGGCATTCGCGTCAATACGCTGTCGCCTGGGCTGACCATGAGCGAGTCTTTGGTGGCTGAAAATCCCGGCCACATCGCAACCGCGCGTGATCGTGTTGTGGCATCGCGCTCGCTCAAGCGCGATCAGCAACCACAAGACCTGCTCGGCGCATTGGTGTTCCTCGCCAGCGCCGACAGCGACTTTATGACCGGGCAGAACGTTTTGGTCGACGGCGGCAATTCGAACACCTGACCCGGTCTGCCGACATGGCAGTTCCGCAGCGCCTGCGGTGCGGCTCTATTTCCGTCGCCGGAATTGGCGGCTATATTCGTACTGACAAACGCATTTCATACTCCGGAGGACGCCATGGCGGTCGCGGTCGCTAGCAAAACGGGCAACAGCACGCCCGGCAGCAAGCACAATATCGAGGCGATGCGGGATGCGTTCTACGCGCGCATCGCCAAGCATTCCATGTCGCCGCTTTGGAAGGTGATGGGCGAACTCGTGCCCGACGAACCGGTGACGCGGTGCGTGCCCGCGGTCTGGCATTTCGACGAGGTAAAAGCGCTGGTCATGGAGGCGGGCGGGCTCATCAGCGCGGAAGAAGCCAAGCGCCGGGTGTTGATCCTGCAAAATCCGGGCTTGCAGGGCGAATATCGCGTCACTAACACGCTGTTCGCCGGCATCCAGATGATCATGCCCGGCGAGATCGCGCCTGCGCACCGGCACGTCTCATCCGCCATCCGCTTTGTGCTCGACGGCGAGGGCGCCTACACCGCGGTCGAGGGCGAAAAGGCGTTCATGGCGCCGGGCGATTTCGTCATCACGGCCGGTTGGGCGCCGCACGATCACGGCAACCCCTCAAACAAGCCGATGCTCTGGCTCGACGTGCTCGACGCGCCGGCTGTCAATTTCTTCGAAACCTCGTTCGGCGAGGATTTCGACAGCCCGACGCAGGCGACGACGCGCCAGGACGGCGATTCACTGAGCTTCTACGGCTCCGGCGTGCTGCCCGACGGCGCGCCTGCGCTCAACCGCACGCCGGTGATCAACTACACTTATGCCCGCACGCGGCCGATCATCGAGCGCATGCTCAAGGCCGGCGATATCGACAAGCGCCACGGCGCGCGCGTGCGCTACGCCAACCCGATCACCGGCGGCCCGGTGCTGCAAACCATGGGCGCCAATCTCGCCATGCTGCCGAAGGGCTTTCGGGGAGAGCATTATCGATCGACCGACGGGACCGTCTTCGCCTGCGCGGAAGGCCGCGGCACCACTACTGTCGACGGCGAAGTGCTCGAATGGGGGCCGTACGACGTGTTCGTTGTGCCGCCGTGGAAGCGCTACTCCCATAGCGCGGCCGAGCAATCGGTGCTGTTCTCGATTTCCGACCGGCCGGCGCAGGAAGCGCTCGGCATCTGGCGCGAGGAGAAGTGACCGGAACTACGGCGGAAGGAAAGTCGAAGCTGATCAAAGGCGCGACCGGCGACTGGGAAGTGGTCATCGGCATGGAAGTGCATGCCCAGGTGACCTCCAAAGCCAAATTGTTCTCCGGCGCTGCGACCGAATTCGGCGGCGAGCCGAATTCGCACGTTTCGCTGGTCGATGCCGCGATGCCGGGGATGCTGCCGGTCATCAACGAGGAATGCGTGCGCCAGGCGGTGCGCACCGGGCTCGGGCTCAAAGCGCGCATCAACAATAGATCGGTGTTCGACCGGAAGAATTATTTCTATCCGGACCTGCCGCAGGGCTATCAGATCAGTCAGTACAAATCGCCGATCGTGGGCGAGGGCGAAGTCGTCGTCGACATGACCGATGGCGAGAGCGTGCGGGTCGGCATCGAGCGGCTGCACCTCGAACAGGACGCTGGCAAATTGCTGCACGACCAGCATGCCACGATGTCATTGGTCGATCTCAATCGTTCCGGCGTGGCGCTGATGGAGATCGTCACCAAGCCCGATCTGCGCTCGGCCGAGGAGGCCAAGGCGTTTCTCGCCAAGCTCCGCGCCATCCTGCGGTATCTCGGCACCTGCGACGGCGACATGGAGAAGGGCCATCTGCGCGCTGACGTCAATGTCTCGGTG
>CAYVPC010000020.1:0-25615 GCA_964453555.1 uncultured Hyphomicrobiales bacterium
GCATCATTCAGGACGCTGCTACCGATGACCTTGGACGCGCGATAGCCGGCCGGCAGTGTCTGTACAGTGACCTTGGCGATGTCCACCGTCTGTGACGTGCCTTGCGCTCCTGCGGGGCCGGCGATAAGGACTGCGCCTGCCAGTGCCGCACTGACGACCATCATTGTTTTTTTCATGTCTGAACTCTCCTTTGGCATGTTGATTTTCGGCTCCGGAAAAACGGCGATGCCGACCATCAACATCGGTCTTATTGCTAAGTGAAATCTGTACAAAATTGCTCAGCAGAAACGCTTATGGTCTCAAGAACACGCGAACGTGTCCATATGCCTCGTCCTTAGGAGTCCCCTCGTAAGATTCGCGTGCGGTTTGTTGCGTTTTAAAAAAAGCCGGGACTGAGCGCCGATGGTCGATGCACCGCACGAGGAATTTCGACGGCGACATGACAGATTGAGCTGAGCGCTTTTATACAGACTGCGGCCTTCCATCTTGCACAGCTTCCATCGCGAGCAAAGACGCCTATAAGGCGTCCCCCTAAGCAGGAGCTGTCATGAAAGACGATGATCTTTTTCGGCAATATGCCCGCGACGCCTTGCGCGCGTCCTCCAAAGCGACAAGCGAACGTGAGAAACAGGCCCTAATGGGTCCAGCCCGTACCTGGATGCTGGCGGCGTTGGTAAGTGAAAGGGTGCTTACGGCCCAACCGGAAGTCGCGCCAACGGGCGAATATAATTTTCGGCCATAGCGCGGAACAGCCCGGCACTTGCATGCAGTGCTGGTTCGTCTAGTTAGCTAGGGGTGCCGCTTAGGCCGCTTTGCGGTTCACTTGGCCTTCGGGCGGCAATGCGCTTTCACGTTTCGCCCCGCCGGAGTTTCGATGTTTGTTGATGGCCCATCGCGGCATTTTTCGCTGCGCCGCAGAATTTGGTCACTATCAGAGGCACAGCGGACATCGAGTAAGCCGCACCAATCAGGGCTCGCGCAAAATCGGTCCCAAAGAATATTTCGGACCTCCCGTTGATCCCCACACCTTCAACCAAAGTGCGCGGCCGCCAATCTGGATTTCGTTCCTTCTCCCGCCTGTTGTCCAAAGCCTGATCCCATATTTCCTTCTCACGCGTTGCCTCAAATCGCTCGAACGCCTCGTCGCGCTCCTGCCGGTTGTCCAATTCCTTCATCCGCCGCCATTCGGCCGCCACTGACAGTAAAGGCGGGCCGGCCGCCGCGGAAGTCGGAAAGATCGAGCGCCCGGACGATACCCCCTGCCAGCGCGGGTCGGCATCGCCACCGGCCTTGTCGTCGTCGTCGGCGAAATTGTCGGCACTGGCCGAAAGCGACGGTATCTACGTGTTGGATTACTTGTTGCAGGTGGCTTATTACCTATTGCAATACAATATATACTTAACAGTAGGCGGTATTTACTTACTTCTCGTCGTCATTCAAGCACTTATCTACCGTTTAATCTTTCACATACCATAATGTACTTGCTACTGACCCGATGATTCGGAGCGCCCTAATGGCACGGGCACCAACCGTATCGATTGATGTCGAGGCCCTTTTCACTTCCATGAAAGCTGGGAGTGTCGGCTTTACCCGCCGGTTCAGCGCGGGCGTTGCCTTCCGGACCTTGGCGGCCGGAGTTAGTGCAGCGGCGGCTTTCCGATCAGAGAACAATCCCCGCGCTCGCATCAAAAGAGAATACTCGTTCGGACGTTGCGCTGTTGCTTTTGTAACGCTCAGCCTGACGGTCGTCGCCTCGACTTCTTCCAGTCATGCTCAGGGGGCGCCCACGCTGGGTACCGTCGCGCCCTTCGCGGTGCTGGGCGGCTCGACCGTCACCAACACTGGCCCCACGATCCTCGCCGGAACCGCGGCACTTCCCGGAGACCTGGGCGTGAGCCCAGGCACTGCGATCATCGGGTTTCCTCCCGGAATCTTGACCGGGCCAGGAGCTTCAATAGATGCAAACAATGCTGTCGCAATCCAGGCTCAAATCGACCTCTTCACCGCGTACCAAAATCTGGTTGGCCGGCCTACCAATGTAAATCTGACGGGTCAGAACCTGGGCGGCCTTACGCTTGTCCCGGGCGTCTATAACTTCAGTTCGTCGGCTCAGTTGACGGGGACCCTCACGCTCAACGGCCTGGGCAACTCGAATTCAGTTTTCATCTTCAACATTGGGAGCACGCTGACCACTGCCAGCGCTTCGACTATTGCGCTGATCAACGGCGCGCAAGGCGGCAATGTGTTTTGGAGGGTTGGCAGTTCCGCGACGCTCGGCGCGGCCACATCGTTCGCAGGCGACATCCTCGCACTGACGAGCATCACGCTGGACGCTGGCGCTACGATCACCTGCGGTGCCGCTTGGGCACACACCGGTGCGGTGACATTGGATGACAACACGATTTCGTTGTGCAATCTCGCGTCCGGCACACCTATCGGGCCTGGCACGCCTATCCTCGGGCCTACCGGGTTCCCGCTCTTTACATCTCTGCTGCCACCTGGGGCCTCGGCCAATGATTTCTCGGTGGCAACTGGGCTCGATAACGCGATCGCCAGCGGCGTTACGGTCCCGCTGGCGTTCTTGAACCTAGCCCTCCTGTCGCCGTCTGCTCTGGCGAACGCGCTGACGCAGCTTTCTGGCGTGGCTGCTACCGGCGTCGCGCCGGCGGGGATGCTGGCGATGAACTCGTTCCTGTCGCTGGTGACCAATCCGTTCGCCGACCGCGGCTTGCCGCCGCAGACCGCGCCGCCGCCTCTCATTTACAAGACGTTGGCCTTCAACGAAGCCCCGCCCGATCCAAGCCGCTGGGCATCTGGGCCGCAGCCTATGGCGGAAAACAAAACATCGCCGGTGACTCATTGGCCGGAACTTCCGCCTGGTCGGCGACCACGTTCGGTGCCGTCATGGGCATTGACTACCGTGCGACACCGTACACTACGGTCGGCGTCGCGCTCGGCGGTGGTAGCATCAACTTTGGCTTGTCGGGCGACCTCGGCAGCGGAAACGACCAAATGTTCCAGGCGGCCGTCTATAGCTTGACGCGTGTTAACGCGGCCTACGTATCAGCCGCGCTCAGCTACGGTTGGTATAGCATGTCGACCGATCGCGCTGTGACTCTAGCGGGCGGCGAGGATTTAACCGCCGCTTTCGACGCTAACGATGTCGGGGGTCGAATCGAGGGCGGCTATCGGTTCGCCATTCCTGGCGTCTTTAGCTTGCCGGGTTTCGGGATCACTCCCTACAGCGCATTGCAGGCGCAGTACTTTATAACGCCGTCCTACCAAGAGACTGCCGCCTCCGGCGCATCTACTTTCGCGCTTGCCTACAACTCGCAGAAGGCGATCATGATCCAGACCGAGCTCGGCGCTTGGTTCGACCAGACCATCGCGCTCGGCAACGGCGCGAGCCTGGCGCTGTGGACCCGCGCCGCCTGGGCGCACGATAGCTGGTCCGGCACGAGCATGACCGCCACGTTCGAGTCGCTACCCGGTTCGAGCTTCACTGTGATCGGCGCTTTGCCAGCGGCGGATAGCTTGCTCGCCTCGGTTGGCGCGGGGATCAGTTTCAAGAATGGTATCTCGCTCGCCGGAGAGTTCTACAGCCAGTTAGGTCAGAGCTGGCAGACCTACGGCGGTTTCGCACGGCTGCGCTATAGTTGGTGACTTGTCTTGCCACGCGTCTTGTTGCGCGCGCCAGCTGAACCCTGAATGTCGCGGCATCCTTCGCCAAAATATCAAGCTGTCTTCCAACCTGTCTTCCAACGCAGATCCTAAGTTTGCTTAGCGGTTACACCTGAACGCATAGCTCATTGGATAAAGAGGCGTCGGCTGTTGCCCCGGTTCAGCGGACCGATCCTCCAAGATGATGAATTGACAAAAGGCGATCTCCGGTATTGACCCTTAGCAGACGTGCTGGGCGTGGACAAATTAACCTCCGTTGACATCACAAATCGGCTCCGCAACCTCTGTTTTTGATCCACAGCGGACATTCCAGCCGAAGCATCTTCTATTGCCCAGTCGAAGCGTTTCTATTGCGTTTGCGGATGTTATCCGTGATCGGGTGGAACCAGACCCACTTTGTTAAACGGCCAAGACGCGATCCGATTCCGCCCGGAACGTTTGGCCTCATACAAATTTCAACGCTGCGCGCAGGATCGGCGAAAACGGTCTACTTGAGGGGTCAACTGCTGAGGACCGGGCGAATGTTCAGGCGGAATTAGCCGCGACCCAGTCGAGTAGGCCGGTATCACTGCCGTGCGGTCCGATCAGGGATATTCCAAGTGGGCAGCCTTCCAAGGTCGCTAACGGCAAGGAAATCTGCGGCAGGCGAGTCAGCCCGGCGATGCAAAGGAGTGCGAATGCACGCCCGCGAAATACCTCAAGCTCCGAAGCGGATGTGGCAAGGCGTGGCGCGATCCCAGGTGCGGTCGGTAGGCATAACACTGCATCATCGCCCAACAGGGCCTGCATATGCTGAGCGACGCCTTCACGCCGCGACCGCATGTGCTCGACTTCGTCTTGATCGATGGTGCGTGTCCAGCGAAAGCGCTCGGCAATACCCGGACCGAAGGTGGGATTGTACGCGTCGATCCAGCCGCCATGTCGCCTTCTAATCTCGTCGCCCTGCAGAACGCGAAACATCTGCGCCCACGCCGCTGAATCTTCGGTGTAAACCGTTGCCGAGTGTTGATTGCCAAACGCGGAGGCAACCTTCTTCACCGCTGGTGCAACAGCGTTGGCGACTTCCTGACCGACGAAAGCAAAAGTATCTTCTGCAATCAGCAACCGCCTTGGCACGAACTTAGTCGCGGCTGGTATAAGGATTTCACCGACTCGGCGCATCAGGTCCGCGCTGCGCGCAAACCAGCCGACAGTATCGAAGCTTGCAGCAAGCTCCACGACGCCGTCGGCCGGAACCAAGCGATGTGTCGTGCGTAGACCGAAAACTCCGCAGTAGCTTGCCGGCAAACGGACTGAACCGCCGCAATCCGTGCCGAGCGCAAAATCGACAAGACCGCCGGCGACCGCAGCCGCCGACCCGCTCGATGACCCGCCGGGAATGCGCCCCAGCGCTTTTGGATTGACCGGCGTCCCGTAGTGAACGTTCTCGCCGTTGAGGCTGTACGCCATCTCGTCAGTGTGGGTTTTTCCGACCATGTTCGCGCCGGCCGCAAGCAGCCGCTCAATCGCCGACGCGGTCTTGTTGGCTGGGAGATGGGTTTCGAGCCAGACCGGATGGCCGTTGCCGGTTCGCCGGCCGGCAACATCGAACACGTCTTTGGCCGCGAAGCTCAGACCGCGCAGCGGACCGGACGCAGCGCCTTTAAGGGCGACGTGGTTATGCCGACAAAATGCATTGAGCGGATCATCTCGGATCATTGCGGCCGGTGCAGAATAGCCGGCTGCCGCGACACGGTCTTGCGTCCGTATTTGAAAGCGTAAAGCACAGGCGTCAATTCGGCGACTGCCATTTCTGGATCGCTTGCATCAAGCACCACCAGATCGGCTGATTTGCCGACGGCGAGACCGTAGTCCTTTAATCGCATCATTTGCGCCGGCCGCTGCGTGACCATATTGAAGCATTCGCGCATGTCCGCCCTTTTTCCGACCTGGCAGACATTCGCGTAAAGATTCGCCATACGCATTTGAGAGCAATCGCCGAACGGCGTGAATGGATTGAGGATGTTGTTGCTCGACAGCGAGCAATTGACTCCATGTTGCAGAAGCCGGTGTGCCGGCACGACGCCGCGCGTGATGTTATAATCGGTCGTGTTTTGCCGCCCCATGAGATAAAGATCGGTAGATGGCAGCACGGTCAACGCAACTCCCGCCGCCGCCATCCGCTTCGCCATCGCGTCGCAAGCTTCCGGCGATAGGCTCGTCGCCTTGGTGACGTGGCCGACGGCAACGCGCCCGCCATATTTATATTCATCCGTCCGCTGGCAAACATGCTCGTAAGTCATGCCTTCAGCGGTCGGTCCAAAATCAAGATGAAAGTCTACATCGACGTCGTATTCGCGCGCGAGCTCGAAAATACGATCGATCTGGCCGATAGGATCGCTGTCAATATAGGGTGCTCCGCCGATCGCTCGGCAGCCTCGATCGAGGCTTTCGATTAGGAGCCCATCCGTACCCGGATTGTTGAGCAGACCTTCCTGCGGAAACACGCAAATTTGCAGGTCGATCGCCCAGTCATATTGCTTGACTAGCGGCAGCACACCTTCGAGCCCGCGCAAGCCTACGCCCGGATCGACTTCCAGGTGCGTTCGCATGTGCGTTGTACCCTGCAGAATCGCCTTTTCCAGCGTCCTTACCGCCCGGGCATGAACGTCTTCCGGCGTGAAAGTTCGCTTCGCCTTTGCCGCTTCTGAGATCGCCTCTTCGATATCGCCCTTCTCCGATTTGACGCGATCGAGGATGCAGGATTTGTCGAGATGGATATGCGTCTCGACGAATCCCGGCGAGACCAGGCGGCCCCGCAAATCGATGGTCTCGCCTTCAGCCGCAAGCTTCGGCTCGATCGCGGCAATTTTGCCGCCGGTGATGCCGACGTCGGTCAACTCCTGCTCAGCGCCTAGTCTACGGGCGTTCCTGAGGATAAGATCCATTGCTGTCTCGCTTCACATATTCAGTAGAGCTATCATAGCGCGGCCCCGCGATTGCCGAGATAAGCGTGCACCAGGGCCGGGTCCTGGGCTACCTCATGTGCGGCGCCCGAATGAATGATAGCACCCGATTGCAGAACATAGGCCCGATCGGCGACCGACAGGGCCAACACCGCGGCCTGATCGACGAGCAGCATGGTCGTGCCCTCCTCACGCAGCTCCGCGAGCAGATCGTAGAGAACTTCGAGAAGCTTCGGCGCGAGACCCAGCGACGGTTCGTCCAACATCAGCACCCTGGGACCTGCCATCAGGCCGCGCGCGATCGCCAGCATCTGCTGCTCGCCGCCGGACAATAACCCTGCGCGTTGGTTCCGCCGGTTCTTGAGCGCAGAGAAACGCTCCAGCAGAGTTTCAATCATCTTCTTCTCATCCGCAGCCTTACGCGCGTAGGCTCCGAGCCGGAGATTGTCGACGACGCTGAGCTCAGGGAAGACTTGCCGACCTTCGGGCACCAGGATGAGTCCAAGACTAGCAATGCGGTCGGCCGGCAGCCGATTGATGCCGGAATCGAGAAATCGCACGTCGCCGGTTACCGGCCGCAGCAATCCCGACAGCGCGCGCATCAGGGTCGTCTTGCCCGCGCCGTTGGCGCCAAGCACAGCAACCAGCTCGCCCTCTGCGATATCGAGCGCCGCGTCGCGCACAACGGTCGCCGCGCCATAGCCGGCGGTGAGCGCGCGCACCGTCAGCAATGGTTTTTCGGCGGTCGCGAGCGCGAGGGCCCGCTTGCGCACTTTTTGTTCGCCGGCCCCGAGATACGCCGTACGGACGGCGGGTTCGGCCGCCACTGTAAGCGGCGGCCCCTCGGCGATCTTGCTGCCAGCATCAAGCACGATGACGTGGCTTGAAACGCCCATCACCAATTCCATGTCGTGCTCGACCAGAATGACGGCAATACCGATGTCGGCAAGTTTGCGCAGCAATTTGTCGATCGCCGCTGTGTGCTTGCCGTCCAGACCGGCCGCCGGCTCGTCGAGCGCCAGCACCGCTGGACGAATGGCGAGCGCGCGCGCGATCTCAACCAGGCGCTTATCGACATGAGGCAGAGCGCCGGCAACCCGGTAGATATCGCCGGCATAACCGACGAAAGCGAGCAGACTTTCGGCAGTCGCGGCAGTCTCGGCATCCGACTTGGCACTGATCATGGCGCCCGCGCTAAGCGTGCCGCGGCGTAATGCGATCAAAACGTTGTCGATGACCGACATGGTCTCGAACAACTGGCTGGTTTGATAGGTACGTGCGATTCCAGCGCGTGGGATTTGGTGGGGCGGCAGCCCCGAAATAGTTCGCTTGCCGAGCGCCACTATCCCTTCGTCGGCACGGTAGAAACCGCAGATGACGTTGAGTGCCGTAGTTTTGCCGGCGCCGTTGGGGCCGATGATGCTGGTAATCGCACCTGCCTTTGCATCGAAGCTTAAATCCTTGACCGCGCGCAAGCCTCCAAAGTTTACCGCTAGATTACGCACTGAGATGCTGGCGCCGGTCGCGCCACTTGAGAGAAAAGCGCTAACGTCCCTTCGGATCGCCGGCGGCGCCGCGCGGGCTTGGTCGGAGAACATCCGGCCGAAACGGCTAGCCATCCCGGTGACGATACCGACAAGCCCCATCGGGGCGAGGCGCAGCACCGCGAGCATTAAAACGCCCACAAACAGAAGCCGATATTGGCCGAGCGTGGCCAGTGCCTCCGGCAGCAGCACTACTACGCACGCACCTATCAGCGGACCCAACACTCGGTCGGTGCCCCCAACCATGACCACGAGCAGAAACACAATCGATTGAAAAAACGGAAACGATTCCGGGCTGATGAAATTACTCAACGACGCATAGACGCCGCCGGCGATACCGGCCGCGACTGCCGAGATGGCAAATGCGGTGGTTCGGATCAGCGTCGGATCGAACCCGATCGAAACGCTGGCGGACTCGGAGTCGCGCACCGCGCGCATCGCATGACCCCACGGGCTATTGCTGAGCCGGGCAAAAACGGCGGTCGCGAGCACGGTAAGCGCGACAGTCAGGAACGCTATACCCTTTTCGCCAATGTCAGCGCCAAACCACGTCGGTGACGGAATGCCGGATAATCCGTTCCAGCCGCCAGTCAGGCCCTGCCATTCAGCGGCACTCTGCTCGACCACAAAGCCGAAGGCGATTGTCACCATCGCGAGATAAGGACCGCGCACACGCAGCGCCGGGATCGCGAGCAGTACACCGGCGAAGCCGGAGAGCACGGCACCGACCGCGAGCGCCGGCCAGAACGACCACTCTCTCGCCGTCGTCAGGATTCCGACCGTGTAGGCGCCGATGGCGTAGAACGCTACATGACCGAGCGAAATCTGGCCGTTCAATCCCAACAGCACATTGAGGCCGACGCCGACGATTGCGGTCAGGCCGACCGTGGCAATAATAAAAGTTTGATAGTTGTTACCCCGGACGATGAGGAAACAGACCAACGCGACCGCGACTGCTGCGAGGGGCGCGCGCCAGCTCATACCTTCCTCAATTCGGCGCGGCCGAACAGGCCGTTTGGCCGTAGCGCAAGCGCAAGAATAACCAGCGCAAAGGTCACGATCTGGGTATATGTCGAGCCCAATAGCGCCGTGATCAACGCTTCGGCAACGCCGTAGATCAAGCCCGCAAGCACAACGCCCCACGCACTTTCGATACCGCCGAGGATAGCGACAGCAAAAGCCTTGATGCCGAACAGCGTACCCATGGTTGAGGAGATGGTGAACAACGGCGCGACCAAAATGCCGCCAATACCTGCGAGCAATCCCGAGAGCGCGAACGCGAACGCGATCACGTGTTCGACGCGAATCCCCATCAGCCGTGCCGCGTCCTTATTTTGCACGACGGCCAGCAGTGCCTTGCCCTGGCGCGACGTTGCAAAGAAGACCTGCAGACCGGCGGCTAGGGCAAGCCCGATCACCGGAATAAGCACCTGAAGGTATTCCACTCTAATGCCGGCAATGGAGATCATGCCCGTGGTGAGGAAGCCTTGCGGCATACCGCGCGGATCCTTACCGAAGGTGAACAGCACGACATTCTCGAGAATAATGCCTAGCGCGACTGTCGCGATCAGCCATGAATTGGAGCCGCGGGCAACGAACGGATGAACCGCGACGCGTTCAACGATGAGGCCCCACACTGCGCAAACCAACAGCGCCACCAGAATTGCCAGCGGTGGCGGCCAACCGAGCTTGATCCAGAATATGAAGCAAACCACCGCGCCCAGCATCATGGTCGAGCCCTGGGCAAAATTCACGGTTCTGGAGACAGCATAAGTGACGTGAAAGCCGAGCGCCAACAGCCCGTACATGCTGCCGAGGCCGAGCCCGGTAATGACCGCCGATGCAATCAACATGACGGAACAGGGGCGACCAGGCGCGCCCGGACGCCCCTTTTCTCAATTCACAGGGACGATCTTATCGCCTTCGTAGTGAACCATGATGTAGTCGTCCGGTCCCAGCGCGTCGTGATTATCGGCCGTGAACGGCTTCGAGTAGGTCTTGATCAGTCCCTCGTAGGGCGTTTTCAGATCTTCCAGTGCGGCGCGCACCGCATCGGGATCGGTCGAACCGGCTTGCGCAATGCCAAGCGCGAGAATGTGCATAGCGTCGTAAGCATCCGCCGTACCGACCGGCGCAAACACATCTTCCGGCCCCTTAATCTGCGGATACTTCTTCATCAGCCCCGCCAGCATCCGCTGGCCGACCGGACTCTGCTTGCCGAAGAAGCTGTAGGTCTGAACGAAATCCGCATCACCGGCACTTGCTCCGGCTAGTTCCGGGAAGCGGCCGCCGGAAATGCCCCAGTGCGAAATCACCGGAACGCTCCACGCCATGCGCTCGCGCGCTTTCATCACTTGTGCGCCCGGTGCGGCATTGCCGACCAAGATAAGAGAGTCGGCACCGGCATCCTTTAGCCGGGCCAGTTGTGGCACGAGGTCAACATCGTTGTTCTCAAACTTTTCGACGGCGGCGATCTCAACCGACGAGTCGGCTTTGCTCGCAGCCTCGAGGCCCTTTTCGTTGCCCTGACCCCAGGGATTGTTGATGAGTATCAGGCCGGCTTTCTTGGCACCGAATTTCTGATGCGCGAATTTCAATAGTTTCACGTCAACGAGCGCATCGACTGCAGAGACGCGGAAGGCGTAATTTGGACTGGCACCATTGCGCGTGATCCCAGTGCCGGCGGCCCACACGCCCATATAGATTCGCTTTTCTTTGTTGAGCAGCGGCACCATTGCCAGCGATACCGGCGTATCGATGCCGCCGAAGATCGCCGCCACATCCTCCGAAATCAGTTCGCGCGCCGCGATCAGACCTTTCGGCGGCGTCGATTCATCGTCGCGCTGCATCAGTACCAGCATGCGCCCGCCAAGGAGACCGCCCTTAGCGTTGATCTCGTCGATCGCCAGCGACAACCCCCTCGTAATTGATTCCCCGGATTGCGCCGAACCACCTGACAGCGCCGCCACCAGGCCGATCTTGATTGGGTCTGCCGCGAACGCCGAAACGGCGCCCAACACTGCAAAAGCGGCGCCGATCGTTAGCGAACGCGCCGCCTGTCGCCACTGCCATCCCCTCGTCATCAGCATTCTCCTCTGATTTCCCGGCTGTTTGACTTCTGAAGAGGCACTTCGGTTTCGATGATCCGGGAGAAACCCTACGTTGTCAATTTGCCAGTAGCATGTGCCGTCGGCCGATGTGGCCGGCGATCACCGAGGGTCATTTGCGGAAATCGTCGCTCTGAATTTCAATGTCTGCTTTTTACGAACCGGTCTCGGCACCATTCGAACCGAGTCTCCACCAACAAAATTCGGATATCGAAAATTCGCGAGCGGAGACGCGCGCTAAAAACATACGCAGTTTTGCCCGATAAGCGCGCCTCTTACGTCGCGGAGACTTTTAATCGGGCGCCTAACGAGCGGAAATGTCGGACCTTTTTCTTCAATTGCGCGAATGGCTTAGGGAGACGGCACTGGCTGGCTGGGGCGGGAGGATTCGAACCTCCGAATGGCGGAATCAAAATCCGCTGCCTTACCACTTGGCTACGCCCCAATTGACCCAAGGGATTTGCCGATGACCGCTGGCGCGCTATCGGCCGGGCGCACCATAGCGGCGCGTCGGTTGGCGATCAATGTCGGCTCGACCTTGGCAGCGCCTTAGCTTGACCTACGCCGCGCCCGTCGTTCGCACCCGTCGTTCGCACCCGTCGTTTCAGTGTGCCTCGACAGCGGGCCTCGATGGGTCAGTTGCATTCGGTCCGCTGCCCTCATCTAATGGCGGCGGTTGCGTACTCATCATCGCATGCGAGGCGCGCCAGAGCTCGCGCGCCTTTGCCACCGGGTCGTGCTTTGGGTCGTGGCCATTCTTCGCCCACCAGGCGCGCCACCATGCCATCTCGTTGCCGGCGCGATGGACCCTGCGATGATGCGCCCGGCACAGCGGCACCATGAACTCGTCAGTGCTGAATCGGGGCAAGACGGGGTGTGGGAAAAAGCGTATCGCATGGGCGTCTGCCGGCCGACCCCCGCACAGGAAGCAGGGCTGTTGCGCCACAAATCTGGCATGGGCGCGATCGCGCACGCGGCGCGGCGGCCTGATCGCGGTCTCGCGCAGGCGCTCTTCCCGCGGCAGGTTCGGATTGCCAATATAAAAAGGTACCGGCAGGAATGGCTTTAGCGGATAGAAGTTGCCGTCTGGCGCCATCGGTTCGGACAAGAACGGATGCTGGAATGCAAGGCCGAGCCCCTCGTCCGCCTTTATTATATGCTCCATGCGCGGCGGCAGCGTCAGCGGATAAAGCAGGCGCAGCAGCCGATGCGTATCCCGCTCCGCTCCTGTCAACGGCCGTCCCAATCCGTTTCGGAACGCTCGGTCCTTCTCCTCCAATTGTCTTAAGCGGTGGCGCGCCACCTCTTCCGGCCCGTTAAGGAAGGCGGCGACCCGCGCCGTCAGATGCACTTCCTTGGCATCCTGCTCGGCGGACAAGACGGTCTTATTGGCGCGGCATTGAGCAAAATATCTGAGCGTCTTTCGATCCTGGTCAAACGCGGAAACTTTGAGCAAGGAAACTCTGGGCAAACTTCCATCCTGCTCTCCATATTTTTGCTGCTCCACATATTTTTCCCTGGAGTATCTCTCGGGCGGAGCGCTTTGCAACTCCCGCTCGATCTCTGCTCGGCGAGCTTGCAGCGTGCTGACTTTTTTCGCAAAAGCGTCGGGGCCTGCCTTTCTGCCACGGCTGACGCCGATCGCCAAACAGCCTAGTTCCAGATAGAGATCACGTAGTTCCCTCGCCCGCTGCGGATCGACGGCAAAACCGAATTCGTCAGCCGGAAACTTTTTTCGTTTCTTGGTTCTGCGGCCCAAATAGTGCGGCAGAAAGAACAAAGCTATGTCCGCTGCCGCCTGGCGCCGCACCACTTCCGCAGCGGTGATGTCTTGGGCGACGCACAACAGCGGATCGAGCGCCGCGAGCGATTGCGCCGTGACGCCGTTGGTGCGTGTGGATATGGCCGGTGGGGACGTTGGTGATTTCGACGCCGGTTTTGCGGGCCTTGGCGCCGGGCAGGATCGCCGCGCCACCGCGAGGCGAATGTGGGCCGGCAGGGCTTGATCATCAACCACAATGGCGAAGAACTCGGGCCGTGCGGCCGTCGCATGGTGGGCCGCCAGCGCCAGGACCCGTTCCGTAAGGACAGTGCGTTTATTCGGCGTGTAGCGTTTGCGACCGCCACGGCGCTCACCGGATTTCGAACCCCTAGGCATG
Source organism: uncultured Hyphomicrobiales bacterium (assembly GCA_964453555.1). Taxonomy (GTDB): domain Bacteria; phylum Pseudomonadota; class Alphaproteobacteria; order Rhizobiales; family Xanthobacteraceae; genus BOG-931. The sequence continues at coordinate 13,437 of CAYVPC010000020.1, forward strand.
ACTGGATTTCCTGCTGCTCCTGTTGGCACCAGTTTTTTCGTCGGTCGGGGTGATCCGCGTCGCTGGGAAGCGGCCGCTTCCGGCCGACCGAACCGGCCCTTCAAACGGCCCTCCGGCGAACCGGCGCTCCGAACCGTCCCTCCGAACCGTCGCTCCCGACCCACGCTCCGAACCGTCCCTCCCGGCCGAGCCTCCGAGCCAGCCTCACTGGCGAGGGCGGCGAGGATGACCCGCTCCGGACCTTGGCGCTGGCAACGATCGATCGATTGCTACTTGGCAGCTACCTTTTCGCTCCTCGACTGCATCTCGATTGCCACTCACATTTTCCCGTTTAATCGCGAACAACCCCGGCCCAAACACCCGGTAGGGAGCAAGCGCGGAAAAACCGCTGTTGATGGCGACATGAATACCCATGCCGCCCACATATGCAGAACATCGCTGTCGAATCTCCCAACCGCCACCCCGAAAAAGGGGGCAGGTCTAGTCGCATAATTATTGTTCGTAACAATTCGGTTAATTCGCCATAATGGCGCGGCCTGTTCCAAGGATGATTTCGGGAGACCCCCGTGACGTATCACGCCCCCCTCGCCGATATGAGCTTTGCGCTCAAATACGGGGCGGCGCTCATGCCCGCGCTCGAACAGGGATTCTTCGGCGATCTGTCCATGGACGACGTCGAAGCGGTGCTCACCGAAGCCGACCGTATGGCCAGCGAAATCATCGCGCCGCTCAATCGAACCGGCGACCTCAACGGCACGATCTTCAAGGACGGCGCCGTCACTACCGCGCCCGGCTGGAAGGAAGCTTATCGCGCCTGGTGCAAGGGGGGCTGGAACGGACTTGCCTCACCGGCAGAATGGGGCGGACAGGGTTTGCCACAAGTCATCAACGCTGCTTGCACGGAAATGTGGAATGCGGCGTCGGCGGCGTTCGGCGTGGGTCCGATGCTGACAATGGGCGCAATCGACGCGATCAACGTGCATGGCAGCGACGAGCTCAGGCGCCTTTACCTCGGCAAGCTCGTGACCGGCGAATGGACCGGAACGATGCACCTGACCGAGCCGCAAGCCGGCTCCGACGTCGGTGCATTGCGCACGCGCGCCGAGCGCGCCGGCGACGGCAGCTATCGCCTCAAGGGCCAGAAAATCTTCATCACCTACGGCGAGCACGATCTCACCGACAACATCGTCCATCTCGTGCTCGCGCGGCTCCCTGATGCCCCGCCCGGCACGCGCGGCATCTCGCTCTTTCTGGTGCCAAAATTCTTGCTCAATCCGGACGGCTCGCCCGGCGCGCGCAACGACGTGCGCGCACATTCGGTCGAGCACAAGCTCGGCATCCACGCCTCGCCGACCTGCACGATGATCCTTGGCGATCAAGGCGGCGCTATCGGCTATCTCGTCGGGCGAGAAAATGCCGGCATGGCGTGCATGTTCACCATGATGAACCGCGCCCGGCTCGCGGTCGGCCTGCAAGGCGTCGGCATCGCCGAGCGCGCCACCCAGCAGGCGCTCGCTTACGCGCGCGAGCGCAAGCAGGGCCGCACGCCGGCAATGCCGGCGACCGAATCGGCGCCGATCATCGCCCACCCCGACGTCAAGCGCATGCTCATGACCATGCGCGCGTTGACACAGGCCGCACGCACCATCTGCTACCTGACCGCGATGGCGATCGATCGCGCCGAGCGCGGCACCGACCAGACCGCGCGGCAGGCGGCGCACGCGCGCGCTTCGTTGCTCACGCCGATCGCGAAAGCGTTTTCGAGCGACATCGGCGTTGAGGTCGCGTCGCTCGGCGTGCAGGTGCATGGCGGCATGGGCTTTGTCGAGGAGACCGGCGCCGCCCAGCTTTTGCGCGACGCGCGCATCGCGCCGATCTACGAGGGCACCAACGGTATCCAGGCGATCGATCTGGTCACCCGCAAATTGCCGCTGGCGGACGGCGCGGTAGTCGAAGCCTTCATCGGCGAATTGCGCCGTATCGTCGAAGCGGTCAATGCGACCAACGACCCGGCGCTCGGCTGGAGCGGCGTGCGCCTGGAGGAAGCGGTCGAAAGTCTCACCCGCACCACGCGCTGGATGCTGGCCAAGCTCGAAAAGGACGCCGACGAAGCGTTGGCCGGCGCCACTCCTTATTTGCGGCTGTTCGGCATTGCGACCGGCGGCTGCCTGCTAGCGCAGCAGGCGCTGGCGGCGCTGCGGTTGAATGCCGACGCCGGACCGCGCGTGGCGCTGGCGCGGTTTTTCGCCGAGAATATCGCCGTGCAGGCGGGCGCGCTCGAACGCACGGTGGTCGAAGGCGGGCCGGGCGTGATCGGGGCCGATACCGCGCTCGCGCAATAGCCTTGTGTAAGCTCATGTCGACGCTGCTGGTCACCCATCCCGCCTGTCTCGATCATCTCACCCCGCTCGGCCACCCCGAACGGCCGGACCGGCTGCGCGCCGTCGAGCGCGCGCTGGAAGCGGAAAAATTCCAGTCGCTCGCGCGCGTACAAGCGCCCAGGGCGCCGTTGGAAATCATCGCGCTCTGCCATCCAATGGATTACATCACGCAAATCCGCGACGCGACGCCGAAGGAAGGCATGGTGCGGCTCGATGCCGACACGTCGATGTCTCCCGGCAGCTTCGAAGCGGCTTTGCGCGCAGTCGGCGGCGCCATCCATGCGGTCGACGAGGTGGTAAGCAAAAAAGCCGCCAATGCCTTCGTCGCCACGCGGCCGCCCGGCCATCACGCCGAGACCGCGCGTCCGATGGGCTTCTGCCTGTTCGACAACGCCGCCATTGCCGCGCGTTATGCGCAGGACCGTCACGGCATCGCCCGCGCGGCCGTCGTCGATTTCGACGTGCATCACGGCAACGGCACGCAGGAGATTTTCTGGGCCGACAAGACGGTGATGTATTGCTCGACCCATCAGATGCCGCTGTTTCCCGGCACCGGCGCGGTCATCGAATCCGGCGAATACAACACGGTCGTGAACGCGCCGTTGCAGCCGGGTGACGGCCGCGAGGCTTTCCGCGACGCTTTCGAGAGCCGTATCATACCGCGATTGCGCGACTTCAGGCCGGAGCTCATCATTATTTCGGCCGGTTTTGACGCGCATATGCGCGACCCGCTCGCCAATATCAATCTGGCCGAAGCCGATTTCGCCTGGGCGACGCAAAAGATCATGGACGTCGCGGATCAAACCGCCGGTGGTCGCGTCGTCTCGCTGCTGGAAGGCGGCTATGATCTCGAAGCGCTGGCAAATTCGGCCGCAGCGCACGTCACCGCGCTGATGCGGGGCTAGCACGGCCGATCTGATATAATGAACGCACGAGTCGGAGAGCCGGCGATGGCACAGCAGAGTAATCAGAACGAGCAGAATGGCGACGTCGGCAAATTGTCGTTCGAGCGCGCGATCGAGGAACTTGAATCGATCGTCAAGCGGCTGGAGGACGGCAAGGTGCCGCTCGAGGAATCGGTCGCCATTTACGAACGCGGCGAGGCGCTTAAGCGCCGCTGCGAGGATTTGTTGAAGCAGGCCGAGGCGCGGGTGCAAAAGATCACGCTCGACGCCAACGGCAACCCGACCGGCGCCGAGCCACTCGACGTCGACTGATCACCGCGGGCTAACGGGCGGCGCGGCGCAGCGGCTGATACATTACGACCACCTGACGCGATCCGCAGCGCGGGCAGCGAAGCCGGCTTTCCAGCCGGGAGAGCGGAAACGCCTTCCCCCGCGTCCACACCAGGGTCTCCAGGTCGACGTCTTTGCGGTAGCTGCATTCGCGGCTTGAACGCGAACTGGGCTGTCCAAGCGGCCATAGCTGCACCGGACGGTCACGCGCCAACCGAGCCCGTAAGCAGCGCCGAGGCTTTCGACAAGCATTTGTTAACGCTTGCGAATTTTTGCTTCAGATCGTTCTTGACTCTGAAGAACAAAAAGAGAACAATTTACGGTCCGAGTCAAGGCTCAGGGGAAGGATCGGGAGGCGGTGATGGAAGCGGACAAGCGAAGTGCGTGGCTGCGCAAGCTCGACGAGGAATGCCCGTATCAGGTCGTGCTGCCGCGGGCGCAGCTCGCCGACGACAGCGAGATCATGGATTTCCTGATCGCTTATGTCGGCAAGTTCGACATGTATGTCGAAGACGATTATGCCGCCTTCGTGCGCTACTGCTTCGAGGATCCGCTGGACGCCGAAATTTTCCGCGCGCGCTTCGAGCCAAAAATCGAGCGCTTCAAGCTCGCAGGGTGAGGTCTAGCGCCGCGGCTTTGCCAAGTCCGGTAGTTTCTGCCGCACTTTGCCGATCCCCGCCCAGGCGTCTTCCTTGATCCGCTTTTTCAGATCGAGCACCGAAAAATCGTTGCCGCCGGTGGTGCGCGAGAGCCGCTCCCAGCCGACCGGCGCGGAGACCGGCGCGCCGGGGCGCGCGCGCGTCGAATAGGGCGCGACCGAGGTTGCCTCGCGCGAGTTGCGGAAATAATCGATGAAGATGCGGCCCTTGCGCAGCGCCTTGGTCATCTTGGCGAGATAAAGCTTCGGACTATCGGCGGCCATCGACACGGCGATGCGTTGCGTGAACAGCTTGGCCGTATCCCAATCGGCATCGGCGATCGGCACCACGACATGAATGCCCTTGCCGCCGGTCAGCTTGACGAAGCTTTCGAGCTTCTGCGCTTTGAGCCGCTCGCGTATTTCGCGCGCGGCCGCCACGACCTGCGGCCACCCCACCCCTTCGCCCGGATCGAGGTCGAACACAATGCGGTCACACATTTCGAGGCTTTCGAGCCGCGATCCGCGTACATGGATTTCCAGCGCACCCGACTGCACCAGCGCCACGAGATCGTCGAGCGTTTCAATCGCGATCACGTCGTGATCCTTGCCCGGCACGGCCCGGCGCAGTGGCGATGACTTCACGTTCGCAGCGATATGCTTCTGAAAAAAAGTCTCGCCGCCGATGCCTTCCGGCGCCCGCAGCAACGACAAAGCGCGATCGAGGATATGCGGTTTTATCCAATCCCAAACCGAAACGTAGTATGCGGCCAAATCCTGTTTGGTCACGCCGGCGTCGGGCCAGTAGACGCGGTCGGGGTGGGTCAGGCGAAACTTGCTGCCGGCACCGCCGTTCGTCTTCGTTCTGCCGCTGGCGGCGGCGCGCACTGGCCGGCTCGGCGGTGAAGCGAACGGCCGCCGTTTTGCCGGCCTGGACGATGGCGTTTTGCCGGCGGCAACCTCGCGCACGACTTCTCCGGCGCTCTTGTCCTCGCGGACGCCCTTGAACGAGGCCTGGCGCAACAGCCCGCCATGAGTGACACCGGCAAATTCGGCGTCGATGACGACCTTCGGCTTGACCCAGATGACGTCCTTGCGCCGCTCGTCGGCCGGCAATTCGATCGGCCGTTTGTCGGTACGCAACGGGTCGAGCTTTTTCCACAGGTCGTGAGCCGTTTTTTGGGTGTAGCCGGTGCCGACCCTGCCGGCATAACGAAGTTCACCCTTCTCATTGACCGCAACGGTGAGCGCGCCGACCGCCCTCGGCGAAGCCGTCGAGGGCGTGAAGCCCGCGACGATCAGCTCCTGGCGGCCGCGACATTTGGTTTTGATGAAATTACCGGTCCGGCCCGAGCGGTAGGGCGCGTCGCGGCGCTTCGATACAATGCCTTCCAGGCCCATCTCGCAGGCGTGACGATGGATGAGCGGTCCATCCTCGTCGAAGTGTCCGGCGTAATGGATGACGCCACGCTTGCCGTTTTTTTTGAGCAACGAAGCCAGCGCTATTTTGCGTTCGCTCAGCGGTTTACCGGTGAGATCGCGGCCGTCGAGATACAGAAGGTCGAACACGTAATAGACGAACCGGTCGGTGCGGCCGTCCTTCAAATCGATCTGCAGCAGCGAGAAATTGCTGATGCCGCTGTCATCTTCGACGACAATTTCGCCGTCCAGCAGTGCGGTCTTTGCGGGCAGCGCGGCCACCGCTTCGGCGACCGGTTCGAAACGGTGGGTCCAATCCTGCTCCTTCCGCGTCAAGAGCCGCACCTTGCCGTGATCGAGCCGCGCCTCCGTGCGATAGCCGTCGAATTTGATCTCATGCAGCCAACTCGACCCGCGCGGCGGTTGCTCGTAGAGCACGGCGAGGCTCGGCGGAACAAATTCGGGCAAGTCGGATTTGGAGCGAAGCGCCGCGGATTTCCCGGCGCCGCGCTTAAGGCTTGCGCCGCGCGCGCTCCCCGGTGCCCGCTTTCCGGATCGAGGAGCCGGCTTGGCGGTAAGCTCTCTGACACGTTGCCTGAAGGCCGCCTTATCGCCGGATCGAGCCGCGCGATTGGAATGCCAGACCCGCTTCTTGCCCTTGCCCGCCGCGATCTCTTCGATCGAGCGGCCGGTCGCGACCGAGCGCGATTCACTTTCCAGGATATCCTTGTCGCGCGGGCCGCGGGCCTCCTCATCCTTGCCTTTGATCAGAAGCCAGTTTTCGTGCTTGTCCCGTTCGCGCGCGCGCATGCGAACCAGATGCCAGCGGCCGCGGAGCTTTTTGCCATGGAGATCGAAAACGAGGTGCCCCTTGACGTAACCGTAGTGCGGATCCCCTTCGGGCGCCCAGGTTCCGCGATCCCAGATCATCACGGTGCCGCCGCCATATTCGCCCTTCGGGATCGTGCCTTCGAACGAGTTGTATTCGATCGGGTGGTCCTCGACGTGGACGGCAAGACGTTTTTCGTCGGGGTCTAGGCTTGGACCACGGGTTACCGCCCAACTTTTCATGACGCCGTCGAGCTCAAGCCGCAGATCGTAGTGCAATCGCGTCGCGGCGTGCTTCTGAATGACATAGCGATGCCCACCGCTGGGCCCTTTGCGGCCGCGCGGCTCCGCGGTGACGCCAAATTTTCGCTTTTTCCGGTAGGTCTCAAGGGCCACGAGGGGTCTACTCTTGCGTTTACCGCGATTCGGAGCGAATGCCGGGCGCGAATGAAGGCAAATTATCCAGTCCCGGCCGCGCCCCGGCCCATAGCAAAAGCCTTATCCCGGCCCAACATAAGTGGTTGCGGCAAACCGCGGGAGTCCCCAACGGGTTCCCGGCGACGAAGGCCGCCAAATTGCGTTGCCGGCGTAGAATGGTGTAGAGACTTAGGGTTTGTGCGGGCGGGTCGGGGGTGTGGCGGCGGGGGCCGACCCTAAAAATCGCCAATTAGGCCGATGAGGCCAACGAGGCTAATAAGAAGGAGCATTCGCGTGACCGTTCCGTCGAAGACGCCGCTGCTTGATCTCGTCCACACTCCAAGCGATCTCCGGAAGCTCGAAGAAGGCCAGTTGCGCCAGCTTGCTGACGAGTTGCGGCGGGAAACCATCGACGCCGTCGCGGTCACAGGCGGTCACCTCGGCGCCGGGCTCGGCGTGATCGAGCTGACGGTGGCGCTGCATTATGTTTTCGATACGCCGGCCGACCGGCTGGTCTGGGACGTCGGCCATCAGGCCTATCCGCACAAGATTCTAACCGGCCGCCGCGACCGCATCCGCACCTTGCGTCAGGGCGGCGGCCTGTCCGGCTTCACCAAGCGCGCCGAAAGCGAATACGATGCGTTCGGCGCCGCTCACTCCTCGACCTCGATCTCCTCGGCGCTCGGCATGGCGGTCGCGCGCGACCTCGAGGGCAAGAACAATAACGTCATTGCGGTCATCGGCGACGGCGCCATGTCGGCCGGCATGGCCTATGAGGCGATGAACAATGCCGGCGCCATGAACTCGCGCCTCATTGTCATCCTCAACGACAACGACATGTCAATTGCGCCGCCAGTCGGCGCGCTGTCGGCCTATCTCGCCCGCCGCGTCTCAGGACGCACATATCGCAGCCTCCGTCATATCCTGCGGCAGATCGCCAAGCGCCTCCCGAGCCGAACGCTGGAGAAGCGCGCGCTCGCCATCGAAGAATACGCTCGCGGCCTGGTGACCGGCGGCACGCTATTCGACGAGCTTGGCTTTTTCTACGTCGGCCCGATCGACGGCCACAACATCGATCACCTGCTGCCGGTCTTGAAGAATGTCCGCGACGCCAAGAATGGACCGTTCCTGGTCCATGTCGTGACCCAAAAGGGCAAGGGCTACGCGCCGGCGGAGAAATCCGCTGACAAGTATCACGGCGTCGTCAAGTTCGACGTGGCGACCGGCGCGCAGGTGAAATCGAAGCCGGCCGCCCCGGCCTACCAAAAGGTCTATGGCGAAAGCCTGATTAAGGAAGCGCGCAAGGACGACAAGATCATTGCCATTACGGCGGCGATGCCTTCGGGCACCGGCGTCGATCTCTTCCAGAAGGAATTTCCCAACCGAACATTCGACGTCGGGATCGCCGAGCAGCATGGCGTCACCTTCGCGGCCGGGCTGGCGACGGAAGGGATCAAGCCGTTCGCGACCATCTATTCCACTTTCCTGCAGCGCGCCTACGACCAGGTGGTCCACGACGTGGCGATCCAGAAGCTGCCTGTGCGCTTCGCCATGGATCGCGCCGGCTTGGTCGGTGCTGACGGCCCGACCCATGCCGGCTCGTTCGACATCGCTTATCTCGGCTGTCTGCCGAATTTCGTGCTGATGGCCGCGGCCGACGAAGCCGAACTCGTGCACATGGTGTCGACTGCGGTCGCGATCGACGACCGACCCTCGGCGCTGCGCTATCCGCGCGGCGAAGGCCGCGGCGTTACGATGCCGGACGAAGGCAAACCGCTCGAAATCGGCAAAGGCCGTATCGTGCGCGAAGGCACCAAGGTCGCGCTGTTGTCGTATGGCGCGCGGCTCGGCGAATGCCTTAAGGCCGCCGACGAACTCGCCGCCCACGGCCTGTCGACGACGATCGCGGATGCCCGGTTTGCCAAACCGCTCGACGTCGACCTGCTGCTTCGGCTCGCCCGCGAGCACGAAGTCCTGCTCACCATCGAAGAAGGCTCGATCGGCGGCTTTGGCGCCTTTGTGATGCAGGCGCTGGCCGAGCACGGCGTGCTCGACCGCGGCATCAAATTCCGCTCCATGGTCTTGCCGGATCTGTTCATCGACCAGGATTCACCCAACGCCATGTACGCCAAGGCCGGACTCGACGCTAAAGGCATCGTTGCCAAGGCGTTCTTGGCGCTGGGCGAGAATATGCGCGGCGAGACGATCAAGCTCGCGCGCTAGCCGATCCATCCTCCTCCGCGAAGCGGGGAGGAAAGCGCATTATGACCATCCGCCAACGCGCCGACCGCCTCCTGGTGGCGCGCGGCCTGTTCGACAGCCGCGCGCGGGCACAGGCCGCGATTGCTGCTGGCCGCGTTACTGCCGACGGCAGGGTGGTGCGCAAGGCTTCCGATGCGATCTCGCCCGTTGCCACCATTAAGGCCGAACCGGAACATCCATTCGTGTCCCGCGGCGGCGTCAAGCTGGCGGCCGCGCTTGATCAATTTGATGTCGATGTCGGCGGCCGCGCTTGCCTGGACGTCGGCGCCTCGACCGGCGGCTTTACGCAGGTGCTGCTGCTGCGCGGCGCCAGGACCGTCTACGCGGTCGACGTCGGCCGTCGCCAGTTGCATTCTTCGCTGCGCGGCCGCCGCGAGGTCGCGTCGATGGAAGCGACCGATATCCGGACGCTTGACGCGGCGCGGCTGGCCGAGCAGCCGGATTTTGCAACGATCGACGTGAGCTTCATTTCGCTCAAGCTCGTGCTGCCGGCAATTGGCAAGCTGCTGGCGCGGCGCGCGCAACTTGTCGCGCTGATCAAGCCGCAATTCGAGGCAAAGCGCCGTGACATCAAGAAAGGCATCGTACGCGACCCGGCGGTCCACGCAACGGTCTGTGACGACATCGGCGGCTTCCTCGCGGCCCAAGGCTGGCGCATCGGCGGCCGCATGCCGTCGCCGATCCATGGCGGCGATGGCAATGCCGAGTTCTTCGTCGAGGCGAAACGTGGTTGAGCGGCTGATGATCGACCGGTTGGGCCACCGCGGCGACGGCGTCGCCGCTGGTCCCGGCGGGGCGGTGTATGTTCCCGGCGCACTGCCTGGCGAGACTGTTGCCGTCAAAGCTGTCGCCGGCCATCCGGACCGGCGGCGTGTCCTGCATGTCGAAGTGCCAAGCGCGGACCGCCTCGCGCCGATCTGCCCGCATTTCGGCGCGTGCGGCGGCTGCGCTGTCCAGCACTGGGTTGCCGCCCGCTATCGGGCGTGGAAGCGCGAACTCGTCGTCGAGGCTTTGCGCCAGGCCGGGCTTGAAGCGCCAGTCGGCGAACTCATCGATGCGCACGGCCGAGGCCGCCGCCGCGCGGTGTTCCATGCCCGGCGCGGCGCGCACGAAGTGCTCCAAGTCGGCTTTTCGGCCGCGCGCAGCCATCGCCTGGTTGCGATCGATCGCTGCCCGATCCTTGCGCCGGAACTTGCGGGCGCCATCGAGGCGGCGTGGGCGATCACCGAAGGACTACAAGCGGGCGGCAAGCCGCTCGACATCCAGGTCACGGCGACCGACGCCGGCCTCGATGTGGACGTGCGCGGCTCCGGCCCGTTGTCGCCGGCGCTGATGACCGCGCTGGCGCGTGTCGCCGAAAATCACGATCTGGCTCGGTTGACACGTCATGGCGAGTTGATTGCGCTGCGCCGCCCCCCGTCGATGCGCATCGGCGAAGCGACTTTGCCGCTGCCGCCGGCGGCTTTTTTGCAGGCGACGGCTGAAGGCGAAAGGGTGCTGGCGCGCCTCGTGCTCGAGGCTTGCGCCGGCGGCGGCAATGTTGCCGACCTCTTCGCCGGCATCGGTCCCTTCACGCTCCGTCTTGCCGAGCGGGCGCGCGTGCTCGCCGTCGACGACGACGAAGCAGCTCTTGCCGCGCTCAAGCGTGCTGCAACGACCACGCCGGGATTCAAACCGGTCACGGTCGAGCGGCGCGATCTGTTCCGCCAACCGCTCCTCGCTGCCGACTTCAGAGGATTCGACGCGGTGGTATTCGATCCGCCGCGCCAGGGCGCCGAGGCGCAGGCCCGCGAACTGGCGGCAAGCAAGGTTCCGCTGATCGCCGCGGTATCCTGCAATCCGGGAACTTTCGCCCGCGACATGCAGGTGCTTGTCGCCACCGGCTATCGGCTGACCGCAATCACGCCGGTCGACCAGTTCCGCTACGCCGCGCATGTGGAAATCGTAGCGCGGCTCGAAAGGTAACAAGCCCCGAGCGGGTGCCGCCGGCACCGATAGCTGGAAAAATAGGCAGCCGGCCCGGCCGCGAGTGGTGTAAATTTTCGGATGCGCGGGAGCTGCAAGCGCAGAGGAGGCAATCGATGAGTGGGCTCGGCGGATTGAACAGGGCGCCCGACGGCGTTGTCATCGGGCTCGTTCAGCTGCAACTGCCGACAATCGCGACCAAGGGCGATCTGGCGGCACAAACTAGGAAAATCTGCGCGATGGTGCAAAAGGCGCGCAAAAATATGTCGACCATGGACCTTGTCGTCTTCCCGGAATATTCGCTGCACGGCCTGTCGATGGACACCAACGCCGAGCTGATGTCGCGGCTCGATGGGCCGGAAGTCGCAAGCTTCCGGCAGGCCTGCATCGACAACCGGATCTGGGGCTGCTTCTCCATCATGGAATACAATCCCGACGGCAATCCCTACAATTCCGGCCTGATTATCGACGATGAAGGCGAGATCAAGCTCTATTACCGCAAAATGCATCCGTGGGTTCCGGTCGAGCCCTGGGAGCCGGGCAATCTCGGCATCCCGGTGTGCGACGGGCCGAACGGCAGCAAAGTCGCGCTGATCATCTGCCACGACGGCATGTTCCCGGAGATGGCGCGCGAATGCGCGTACAAAGGCGCCAACATCATGCTGCGCACCGCCGGCTACACCGCGCCGATCCGGCACGCCTGGCACGTCAGCAATCAAAGCAACGCGTTTTCAAACCTGATGTACACGGCCAACGTCTGCATGGCCGGCACCGACGGGGTGTTCAACTCCATGGGCGAAGGCATGATCGTCAATTTTGACGGCGTGCCGATCGCCACCGGCAACGGCGCGCCGGACGAAATTATCACCGCCGAGGTGCGGCCGAAGCTCGCCGACGAGGCGCGCCGCCTGTGGGGCGTCGAGAACAACATCTACCAGTTCGGCCACCGCGGTTACGTCGCGGTCAAGGGCGGCGCCCAGGATTGCCCGTACACCTAGATGCGCGCTCTCATGGCGGGCCAATATCGGCTGCCAT
>CAYVPC010000021.1:0-25109 GCA_964453555.1 uncultured Hyphomicrobiales bacterium
CGCCCTTCTTCATCCATTTCCAGAAGTGGATGTGATTGTAGTGCTGGCCGGCATTATTAAAGAGCCCCGGGTTCTTGCCGAAGGTGCCCTTCAAGACTTCCTCGACCGGCTTGTTCTCCCACTCGGTGCCTTTGGCCAGATTGTTGCCGTTGGTTACGTAAGCCTGGTGATGTTTGTCGTGGTGAAATTCGAGCGTCTCGCGCGACATATTCGGCGCAAGCGCGTCGTAGGGATAAGGCAGTTCGGGAAGCGTGAATGCCATTGGTCTACTCCTCAATGTGCAACGGATCGGGCCGGAAGGGGTCTCGGGTAAAACCACCGGGCGAGGACAAGGTTTCCTCTAAATAAGCTTAACCGGCGGGCTTGGGCAATGCCCAGGCCGCAAGGCGAGGCATCCTGCAAGGCCTGACGGCGCTGTCGGGATTTCTTATGCGCCTGACGGGTACGCAAAGGTCCAATGGCGCGTCTTGCGGCCAGCCGGGGCGGGCGTCGCGGCCATTTAAATCCTTGCGCGTTCGTGGGATGGCCGCCAAAATGCTTTTTGTTTGTCGCCCAGATGCTTGATCGGGGTAGGGGACGGGCGTGATGCCGGTAATTTTGTTGCTTTTGGGTATCGTGACGACGCTCGCGGGCCTGGTGCTCGTGGCGTCTGGCGTGACCGTTCACGACGGCACTTTAGATACCGAGGCAGTTACGCCGGGTACGATCGCTGCCGTCGGCGGGCTGTTGCTGATCGGGATGGCGCTCGCGGTTCGCGAGCTGCAACGTATTGAAAGGGCGCTTGCCGCCAGGCCGATGCCGCGCACGGTGCGTCCCGGCGAAGTGCCCTCGCCGAGCGCGGCCGCCGAAACGCCCGAAATTTCCGTCCGCATTCCGTTTCCGCCCAAAACCAGGAGCAGTCCGCCGGTTGGGTTATCCGCCACGACTGCCGCACCGGTTCTCGCCGAAGACGCTGCAATCGAACGGTTGCGCGGCAAATTCCCGATTCTGACCGGACGCGAACAGGGTCCGGTCGCCGAAGAAGACGGCGATGAAGTGAGGCATGCGGTAGCCGGCCCCGGCGGAGCAAATGGCGGTGCGCCGGCCCGCGTCGTGCCAAAGGTGGACGTCAAAACCAATCCTGTGGTGGTGGGCGAGAAAACGAGAGTGGCCGGAATAAGCGCCTTTCTGGCGGGCAGGTCGCGGCGAGATGGCCAGACAGCCACGGCGCAAGTTGCTCAGGTTGAGGCAATGCCGCCGACTGACGCGCCCGCCGAACCCCCTGGCTTGGCCCCGTCACCCGCGAGTGCTATCATCGTTCTCAAGTCCGGCGTAGTCGAAGGCATGGCCTATACGCTCTATTCCGATGGCTCGATCGAGGCGCAGCTTCCGCAGGGGACGTTGCGCTTTGGCTCGATCACCGCGCTGCGCGAACATATTGACGCAGGGACTTAGCAACTCTCAGCCAGCCCGGCGTTGTTTGTGGAAACCGCGCGGTTTCTTTGTAATTATGCGATTTAGACTGGCGCGATTTGGGGCTTTTCTACACACGGCAATGTTATTTCTTGAATAGTCATGCCGAACCCCGATTTTATTGCTCGAATTCTTGAAGTGCTGTATCTTTAGAACTGTTAAAACTGGACTGCCCGCGCATCGGTGTGATTTGGGACGTGGGCGACGGGTCGCGGGGCGGCAGAACAACTCCCTAGAGATCGGGCCTACCATGGCTGAGAATCCCGGAGAGAGCAGTTATATCCAACTGACTGCAAACATCGTTTCCGCCTATGTGAGCAACAACACGGTTGCCAGCGCGGAGATCCCGAACCTGATCGGTCAGATTTACTCGGCGCTCCTGCGGGTCTCGAACAGCCCGGCGGCCGCCACCGAGCCGCTTAAGCCCGCTGTACCGGTTAAACGGTCGATTACGGCCGAGTACATTGTCTGTCTTGAGGACGGCAAGAAATTCAAATCGCTCAAGCGTCACCTGCGCGCGCAATACGACATGACCCCTGAGCGATATCGTGAAAAGTGGGGGCTGCCGCCAGATTACCCGATGGTCGCGCCCAACTACGCCGCGGCTCGCTCGCAGCTTGCCAAGCAGATGGGCCTCGGTCAGCAACGCCGCCGCCGCAAGTAACACGGCGGATCCGTTCAGCGTTGCAGGACGCCGATCAGCCGGTTGGCAAAGCTCAACCGCTCCGTCATCACGCGGACGACGTAGCCGAGCAGAGCCTGGCTCAGCGTCGGTTCCTCGCGCTTGATGCGCTCGAAAGCATCGGAGTCGAGCTCGTAGAGCACGCTGGCGGCCTCGGCCTGTATGGTCGCGCTGCGCGGCGATCGGGTAATCAGGCCCATTTCTCCGACCGTAGTTTGGCGGCCGAGACTGCGTACCCGCATGCTTCGGCCATCGGGCAGTTCGACGTTGACGCCGACGCTGCCGTCGAGGATGAAATGCATGGAGGCGGCAACTTCGCCCTGCCGGGCGATCACGTCGCCCGCTTTCACTTCAAGGCGCCGGCAGGCTTTGGCCAAATGATCGGCGAGCTGGATATCACCCAGCGCCTCGCAAAGCCAGGCGCGTAGCGATCGCGCGTCGTCGGCTTGGGCCTGATGCGCTTCGATGATCGCTTGCTCGCAGGATTCCAGCGCACGATCGAGATCGGATGCCACAATGACGTCGTCGGTAATGAATCTGGCGGTGCGGAACGGGCGCTCCAATTCCGGTGTGAGGTGAACCAAAACGATGCGGGCGCCTGCTTCGCTCGCCGCCTGCTTGATTTGTGTGAAACTTTGGGTCGCCGACGAATCATGGCCGGTTACGCGGCGAAAGTCGAAGATCAAAAAACGGCATTCCCGCTGCCCTGCAAGCAGCGCCTTGACGTGCTGATAAAGCCGGTTGGCCGAGCCGAAGAACAAATAGCTCTGCAGCGCCATTCCCTGGATTTCCCGACCGTGGGCGGCCAGCAGTGCTTGCTCCCGCGGGCCGCGGTCGAGCGAAGAACGGTATTCGGAGCCGTCAAAACCGAACTTGATTGCGCTGACCCGGCTGGCGCTCAGCGCAAAGGTGGCGCAACCGATCACGACGCCGATGAGGACACCGGCGATGAAGCCCAGATTGACGATGAGCAAAGCAATCGCGATCAAGGACAGATAGTCGACGCGCGGCAATTGGCGCGCCGATTGGATGATCCACTGATGGACGAGGCCGGCACCGAGAAAGAGCAACAGCCCGGCAAGAATGTATTTCGGCACGTAGCCCAGGAAAGAGGGATCGGCAATCAGCACCAGGGCCGAGATCGCGGCGACCGTGACACCGCCCAATCGGCTGGTTGCGCCGGCGGTGCGGATCAGGATCGAGCGGCTAAGCGAGGTGCAGCTCACATAGCCGCCGAGCGCCGCCGTCACCAAGTTGGCGAGCCCGAGCACTTTGAGATCGCGTTTGATATTGGCCTCGGTGCGGGTCGCGAGCTCGATGCCCGTCGTGTTGAGCAGCAACGTGCTGATGGTGACGAACATGATGGCGAGAAGGTCGCCGGCGAGCGAGGGTAATGTCCTCCAGGAAAAGGTTTCCAGCGCACCGGCATGCCACGGCAACGTAAGATGAGCCACCGGTTGGGGCGGAAACATCCAGCCCTCGGCTTGCGCCGAGCGTATCGACGTGCCGCTCAACAGCAGGACAGCGTAGGTGGCAACGAGCGCAGCCAACAGCACACCTGGCAGAACGAAGGGACTCTTCGAACGGCGCAGCAGGAAATGCAACGCGCCCGCGACGATCAGAACGGCGGCAAGTTTCCCGATCAGCGCAAGGTTGAGGAAAGCGCCGAGATTGGTGAGGGCCGCGGACTGATCGGTCGCCACTTGCACGGCGCCCATCATCATCAGCCAGCCGGTGGCGCCGAGAAAACCGCCGATGACCGGGTAGGGGACGAACCGGATCGCGCGGCCCGCATGGGTGAAGCCGAGGACGCACAGGAGCACCCCGGTCAACGCGGTCGCCAGCGACATGGCGATCAGTGTCGGCTCGAGCAATCCGGTGCCGCCTTGCTCGATAACGCGGTGAACGACGGTCGCTACCATGGCGGCAATGACTACCGAAATCGAGCTGTCGGGTCCCGCGACGGCGAATGGAAGTGAACTTCGCGTCGCAACGACCGCTCCGCCGATCGCGGCCGACAAAAACGTCGCCGCCACGCCATAAGCGAGCAGATGCGAGATCGGACCGCTGAAAATCAGGGCCCCATAAGACAGGCAATAAGCGATCGAGAGCACGCTGCAGATCGCCCCGGCAAATACGTCCGTCAACGCCGCGCGCAATTTTTTATTGTTGAATGTGTTGTCCAACCCGATACTAGTGACGGCCATTGCCTGACCTCCCCCCACACTACCTATAACACGAACGTGCGGGGACTCGGGCTCCGGAAGTGTTCTATCGCCGCCGTCGGTGCGGCGTGGTCACATGGCGGTCACACTGTCGCGGCCGTCTGTGCGGCGCGCGCATCCGCGCGGATGCGTTCCACCATCGAACGGAAGCCGTTCGATCGCTGCGGCGTGAGATGCTCGCGCATGCCCATGCGCTCGAACAGCGCAAGCGCGTCTGTCGCCAGGATATCCTTGGCGTGCTTGCCGGAAAATATGGCGAACAGGATGGCGATCAGCCCGCGCACGATGTGCGCATCGCTGTCGCCTTCAAACGTCAGCACCGGCCCGCCGGCGCCATTCGGGCGCACGTCGGTTTCGAGCCAGACTTGGCTCGCGCATCCTTGCACCTTGTTGGCTTCATTGTGCGCAGCGTCGGCAAGCGGCGGTAATTCCCGCCCCAATTCGATCAGATAGCGATAGCGATCGTCCCAATCGTCGAGGGTCGAGAAATTCTCGATGATTTGGTCAATATCGGCCATCGCGGCGCCGGAATCCTCTCCGCCCCTATATAGGGCCCCGGGCCGTTGAGGTCGATGTTCGCGTTCGGTTTTATGCGGAGTGCTTGGTGTCCTTGCGCGGCGCGGGTCTGCGCCAGGCCGGAGCCAGATCGGCTGGGGTCAGGGTATTCTGCGACGTCCGATCGGCCGCTGATTTCCCCTGCGCCGTTTTTGTGATGCCAGCCTTCTGCGGCGTCGTACCCGCAAGCGAGCCGGTATCGTGCGGCGCCATCGCATCGCTGAACGCTTCGTACAGCATTTTCGCGCCCGCTTGCGCCCGTTCGCCGATCACCGTCGCCACTTGCGAACCGACGGTGCAGGCTTCGGGTTCGCGCGCACAGAAGCTGCGCAGATCTCCGACCGTGGCGGTCGCAGCCGAGATAGCCTCGGAAGCGCTGACCTCGCTGTTGGACGAACTCCGCTGCGCGGTGCCAATGGGCAACAGCACCAGCACCAGACCGAGCCAGAACGCTATTCGCAAGAGAAAGAACATGAAACCAGCTTCCCCGGCGGCTGGTATCGCCGCATCTGCGCGCAACCTAACACGCAGCCTTGAAAGCCGCGTTGGCGGTACCGGGACGTTTTTGCGCATAATCGAGCAGAATAAGCCGCAAATTTTCGCCCAAATCGAAAAAATATAATTTACCTAAAAATTGAGCGAACGCCGCGATGCGGCGGTTGGCGCGGTTTCTCGCGGGGCATCTACGCCGCGGGGCGGGCGCATTTGCAAATCCGGTCAGCATCGCGATCCGCGGCGCTCGGCTCGCGGCAACGGCCCGTTCACCATGATAGGAAAACCCGCGCCTGCGCCCGCGTAAGGAGCGCGTCCGCGAAGCTTCCGACGCCGTGCCGGCGTGGGGTTTTAGCGTTCGCTTAAGCGGCGTCTGACACGATCCCGGCACAGAAAAAAGGGGAGCGCGTCTGCAAAGCCGGGCGTGCGATTGAGGATCGTGGGTCTCTTTGCGCCGGTTCGCGCGTATATTGAATCGCTGGTGCACCCGTCGGTACAGCACGATGCGCTGACCGCGGCGCGGCATCGCGCCTTCATCGCTCCGCGCTTGCTCGGCAGCGTCGTCGCGCTGGCGTCGTTCCCAGTCTATTTGCTCGCGCGTGGCGTGCCCAGCCCGATTGAGCTGATCATATTTGTCTGGCTAGTCGCTCCGATCCTGATTGCCTACTTCCTCTCCCGCACCGGACGCTACGAAAGCGCCCACGTATTGTCTTCGCTCGCTTTGGCCGGGTTGGTGACGACGGTGGCGATGCTGACCGGCGGCATCGCTTCTTTCGCCGCCATCTGGCTTGTGGTGGTGCCGCTGGAGGCTTCGCTTTCAGCATCCCGCCGCGTTGTCGCGATCGCCTCGACCTTCGCGCTTGCGGCTGCCGGCCTGCTCGCGCTGGCGAGCGGGCTCGATTTATTACCGGCGACCGCGTCGGGCGGACACGCGGCGTTCGCAACGCTCGGCATCGTGTCGGCTGCGCTGTACGCGGCCGGTCTTGCGCTCGGGACCGAGGCGCTGGCGCGCACGAGCTTCTGGCTTCTCTACGCCGAAGAGGACCGTTATCGGCTGCTCGCCCGCAACATGACCGATGTTATTACGCGCCATGGCCGCAATGGCGCCGTTCTGTTCGTCTCGCCGGCCGCTCAATCCTTGTTCGGGTGCGGTGTCGCCCAGTTGCAGGGGCAAGGCCTGTTCGGCCGCGTGCATGTGGCCGATCGGCCGGCCTATTTGAGCGCGCTCGGCGACACTGCCGCGCTTGGAGAAAGCCGCTCGGTCGAATTCCGGGTGCGGCGCGAAGGTGCCGACGCGCTTGGCCGCCCCGCTACCCAATTTCTGTGGATCGAGATGCGCTGCCGTCCGCTGGAAGAAGTTGAGGCTGCCGGGTCTGATCCCCGGGAAGTCGTCGCCGTACTGCGCGATGTTACGGAGCGTAAGCGGCAGGAGCAGGCTTTGGAAGAATCGCGCGTGGAAGCGGAACGGGCAAATGCCGCCAAGAGCCGGTTTCTCGCAACCATGAGCCACGAGCTGCGCACGCCGCTCAACGCCATCATCGGCTTCTCGGGCATGCTGATGAAAGAATCGTCCCTCATGCTCGATGCCGAGCGCCGCAACGAATATGCCGGCCTAATAAACGATTCAGGCCTCCACCTGCTGGCCGTCATCAATGGCATTCTCGACATGTCGAAAATCGAGACCGGCAATTTCGAGATCACGCCGGAGCCCTTTGCACCGGCGGCTGCGATCTCCGGCTGCTGCGACATGCTGAAGCTGCGGGCGAGCGAGGCAGGTGTCGCCCTTGAAAAAGCGCCGACCGGCGACCTTCCCGACATGATTGCCGACCGGCGCGCGCTCAATCAAATCCTGCTCAACCTCGTCTCGAACGCAATCCGCTTCACTGACCGCGGCGGCAAGGTGACCGTCGGCGCGCGAGCCGAGGCCGGCTGCATCACGTTCGTGATCGAAGACAATGGCGTCGGCATCAATGACGAAGATCTCGCGCGTGTCGGCGAACCATACTTTCAGGCGCGCGCATCATACGACCGCCGTCACGGCGGCACCGGTCTTGGTCTATCGATTGTCAAAGGGCTGGTGCATCTGCACGGCGGCGAACTCGATATCCGCAGTCGCGTCGGCGAGGGCACGCGCGTGAGCGTTCGTCTGCCGCTCGATTGCGAGCGCGCCCGACCAGCAGAACTGCGCGCGCCGCAGGCGCCGGTTGATGTCACGCGCTATTATTTGACGATGCGCCCGCCGAGCATGGACGCTCCCCAGGCGAACCCGCAGGCCAAGGCGGCAGACTCCGCCTCGCCTCTCGAAGTCCGGGTAAAGAAAAGTGCGTGACCGTCGTACCATCGGCCGCCGCGCCGCTACGCGTCCGGCTGGCCTGACCGGCTCCTTGATGGCCTCCGGAGGACGGCTCTGGGCGCGCGTCGTGCACCGCCCGGTCGATGCCGTTGCGATTGTCGGCGCCGTCACGGCGGGTGTGATCATCGTCGTCAATGCGATTTTTTTGCAATCGGGCCCCCATACGGCTCCGTTCTTCGCCAACCCGGCTTCCACCCCGCAAATTACGGAAAATCATCCGACTCCCGCGGCTGCTCCTGTTGCCACACCCACGCCAGCCGAGCCCGCCGCGGCACGGCCGACGATCGCACCGCGCCCCATTCAGCCTGTCTCGATGCGCCGCAACGATCCCATTGCCGATCTGATTGGCGCGCCCCCACCCCCTACGTCGCCGCAACGAGTCATGGCGGCGCAACGCGTCCTGGCCGCTTATGGGTATGGCCAAATCAAGCCCACCGGCGTGCTCGACGAGCCGACGGGCGCGGCGATCGAGAGATTCGAGGCGGAGCACAAGTTGCCGGTGACGGGCAGGCTTTCCGATCGGCTCATGAGCGAGCTTGCCGCCATGATAGGGCATCCGCTCGAATAGCAGCGTCCATATTTCGTCTGAATCGCTCCCGGACTGGTCGCAAAGCCTGGCGTTTGTGGTTATGGATTTCTGGCTCGCTGCGCGTGCTCTGGAACGATGACGATGCGCCTCAAAACGGCTCTTTGGGTTGCCGCCTATCTGAGGCGCTGCCATGTCGAGGGGGTGTTCGCCGTCGTGCGCCGGCGCGGTGCCGAAGAGGCCGGGGCCGTGTTCGTTCGTATCAGCAAGCTCGACGGCACGTCGGATTTGTTTGGTCCGGCCCCGCAAAGCGAGTTTGAAGCAGCGCAGGAAGCGGGGCGAGCGTTTGCGCCGAGCCTTGCGACCCAATCGGCCTCCGACGCGGATGTCGAAGCTTATCTGGCGCGGCAAATCAAATTCGACCCCGATGTCTGGATCGTCGAAGTCGAGGATCGCGCCGGACGCAATTTCCTCGACGTCGTTACCGGCTGATCTACCCGCCGCTCAGGAGGCGCTGCGACGTTGGCTTGGGCGTGCGGCGGCAGGTGTGCGCTGCACGGCGGCGCCGGGATGTGCGCGGCGGCCGGACTCGTCATCCCAAGCCACCGGCCGATATTTGATGCTGGTGCGTTCGGCTTGATGCAATGCCTGCCAGATTGCCAGCATGCCGGTTGCCGCGGGCGCCGTCATCTCATCGTATAGCGCCGCCAGTGCATGCACCCGCTCAACCGAATGCCCAACGTTGGGATTGAGGAACATCAACACGCGATAGAGCGCGTCGCGCGGCATCCCAATCGTTTTTGCCGCCACGATAACCGGCTCGCCCAGATCGTCGTGCGCGATGCGGCGCGCTTGCTCGCGTGGAATGTGAAGCGCGCGTGTCAGTTCAAGGGCAAAATCGTCACGCTTGCCGACGAGAGCGGCTGCCTCCAGCCGCTGACCGACCGATGGGTCGCGCGCAACCTGGCTCCGTACGGCGGCAACGGGTGCGGCCAGGTCGAGATTGAGCAAGATAAGACGGCGCTCTTCCGCGCCTGCCGTGAAGAAGATCTCGTTGAGCTCGGTGGCGGTGGGGCGGTCGAGCGGGCGCGCGGCATCGGCGGACAATTCGTTTCCGTGAGCTGTCTTGGCTTCGGCGACAGGCATCGCGGCAGGTATGGCGGTTGCGGCCGCGGTCGCCACCGGCGGTTGGAGAAGCGGGTGCGCACGCAGTTCTCCTGTGACTTGCGGTATATCGCGGGAGAGCCATTGCAGTACCCGCAGCGGCGGCGAGAGGTAGCGCGCGAAACGCCGCGCGACCGATACCCTCGTCGGCACGTCGACCGCTTCCAGCAGACGCAGCGCCAACTCGGTGTAATGGCGTTCCTCTGCCGGCGTGTGGCTGAACCGATGCACGTAGAGATCTGTGAGAATGCGCAGCAAGGTTGGACGCATATCGAGACCGCTGCGCGAGCCAAGTTCGGCAAGGCCTTCGAGGGCGAAGATGTCGCGTGCTTGCATGGTCCGAGACTCGATCACACCAGCGGACTGTGGCCGCGTGAGCCGACTCTCAGTCTTAGGTCCGTCCCGTTAGCGGAGCGTTAACCCTGCATGCGGCTTACTTGCAGGGATTGCCGGCGCGGGGTTGCGCCGGGTCAGGGGGTCCGCGGCCGGCAGGCGGTGGACCGGCTGGGCCGCCGAATGGGCACCATTGTCAAATTCCCCGATGAGGGGCGCATCGTGCGCTTCGGGCGCGTCGACGCGGCGGAGGAGTCCGCGACCGTCATCATTCTGCCCGTCGTCCGCATCGAACGACACGGTGAGGCGGCCGTAGATGGTGCCGAACCTCACACTCATCCGCCGGCGGAGAATGGCGGTCGCCGACGCATGAGACGCCGCTAAAGCGGGCGTGCGATGCCGCTGCGTGTCGGATCCCGCGGACCGATCAAACTTCCCTTGGCTTTCGTTTCTCTACTGGCGCTGGCGGGCTGTTCCAGCATCGGCGACCTTGGCCGTTTGCAGCAGCCTTTCGTGGCTGACAACATGCACGCCTGGGTCGGTCAGGAAGCGAGCCTGCGCGCCGGCGCCCCGATCTCGCTCGACAATTTGAGCGACGATGAGCGGGCGCTCCGCGATTTGGCATTTCCGCTGATCGAGCCGCCTTACGATCGCATCCGCTGGGACGCTCTCGTTTACGAATACGGCATCAAACGCAAATTCCAGCGCGACCTATGGCGGCCAGATCGGACCTCGTATTACCGGCACCTGCTCGCCGCCGATTATCGTTCGACTGCCGGTCGTTACAACAAATTGATCGACGACATTCATGACGACGTGGTGCGGGTCGGACCGTTCTTCGATCTGGCGCATCGTGTCGTCGAACTCGACCGCCGGCGCACGGCGAGCATGGTTTACCTCACAGACCTTAGTCCGCCGGAGCGGGCCGGCGCGCTGGCGCGCGTCGGCGAGAATGAGTTCACCATCGCCTGGGTGCAGCAATCGCTAGCGCAACGCTGCGCCGGATATCGTTTTGCGCTCGACCATCTTGCAGTTTCCGAGCCCGAGAGTGTGGCAGCAGAGGCGGACATCGCGCTTGCCCAGTTGCAGCAATCGGTTGCGGCCAATCAGCTGGTTGCGCTGCCGCAATTCGCCACCGCCGTGCCGCCGCCACCGGCTCCAGTCGTGAAATAGCTATTGCGCCGGCACGGGCTCGATGCGGCATTGGGCGCCGGCGAGGGCGCGGCGCGCCATCGCCATCAGGCCGGGTTCGGGCGCCAGCGCCCGCAGCACAATCAGACCGTGTCTGGTCGGCGACTCGATGATCAGCCGGTCGGCGGCGGTGACGTCCCCCTCCTCGGGCATTTGTGCATGTTGCTCCGGCGTCATCAGGTCGAGCTCGATCGCGCGCCGGCCGGCGGCGCGGTCATTGATGGCGTAATAGGCGACGCTGTTGCGCGTGTAGAAAGTGATCGCGGTATAGGCTTGGCTCAATGGTGCGCGCAGCTTGAGCGCGCCGGTTGATAAATCGTAACGGCAAATCGCGACGGCGAAGGCCGGATCCATGAATGGCATGGTCGTATTTTGTGCGCTCGGCGCGGGAAGTTGCACGACGGTGTTGACCGGTGAAAGCCGCTCGAGTCTTGAATAGGCGTCCTGCGTCGCCGCTTCCGGCATCGCGAGAACCGTCGACAGATGCACGATGCCGCCGAGAAGCAGCGCGCCGAGGATCCAAAGCGGCAGGCGCATCATAAGCAGCCCTTTCGCACGACCTTGGGCATCGGGCCTTCCTTGGTGGTCAGCGAGGCGACGCCGATCGGGGTATCGTAGAGGCGCCACACCAGCACGAATTCTTCGGTTCCCCCGCTTGGGAGCCAGTTGCCGGGCTGCGCGCGCGGCCCGACATTGATGGCGATGCGGCCGTCTTTCTCGCGTACGATTTCGGCGCTGGTGAAGCCATGCCGGTCCAGGGTATTGGCAACCAACCGGCCTTGCGCGTCGTAAAGCGTCAGCGTCCAGTAACGCGCCGCCGGCGTCATGCCGCCGATGGTGAAGGTGCAGCGGCCATCGAAGACGTTTCCGCTGTCGTCGGTGCGGGCGTAAAACGCGACACCGTCGCCGGTGCCGATCGGGAGCTCCCCGGTACGCGCGATGGCGGCGCGCGCGTAGGGGTCGATATCGACCGAGCCGCTCTTCGGCCAGGCGGTCCACGCGCCGATCGTCAGTGAGCCGAACGCGATGCCGCGCGTCACCATCAGCCAAGTGGCGCCAAGCCCGATGGCGGCCGCCAGGATCAACGTCAGGCAGGAGCCGAAGAACAGACGCACTTCAGTCGCCGTGGGACGTTCCGGCGGGTTTTACGTCGCTTGCCGCCGTAAGCGTATGGTCGTGACCCTCGCCGCCGAGCGCGCCCTGCGTTCCGTCGGGTGCAGCCTGGGCTGAAAGTGCACGGCTTGCGTCGTCGAGGAGATGTTCGACGCGCACAAGCGCCTCAGTCCCCTTGCGCGTCAGCAAGATTTGCTGCGGCCGTGGCGCGCCTTGCAATGCTGCGTCCGCCACCGTTGGCGCGTGCACGGGTGGCGGCAGGCCGGGCAGCGGCCGCAATTCAATGCCTTGATGCGCATAAGCCATGATGTTGTGCCACACTAGGGCCGGGACCGTACCCCCGGTCATGCGTTTAGTGGGCGTGTAATCATCGTTGCCCATCCAGACCGCGCCGCAGAAGTTGCCGGTGTAGCCGACGAACCACGCGTCGCGCCAGGAATTGGTGGTGCCGGTCTTGCCGGCGACCTGGATGCCGTCAAGCTGCGCCCGCCGGCCGGTGCCGTTCATCACCACCGAATTCATCATGGCGACCATCTCCAGCGCGACCTGGGGCGAAATCACCTGTTCGGGGCGCTTGCCGTCGCGGTCGAAGCGCCACACCAGTTCGCCGGTGCCGGTGCGAACTTCCAGCGCCGCGTGTGGGGTGACCGCCCGGCCGAGATTGGGGAAGGTGGCGTAGGCGACCGCGTGTTCAAGAACGTTGACTTCATCGGCGCCGATCGGCAGCGACGGCGTATCGGGCAGCGGCGTCCAGATGCCGAAGTTGCGGGCGGTCTGGATGATCTTGGCGCGACCGAGTTTAGGATTGCCGTCGCCGAGCGCGATCGACAGCTTCACCGGGATGACGTTAATCGAGTTTGTAATGGCCTGTGTCAGCGTGAGCGACCCTGAATAGCCACCGGAATAGTTATGCGGGCACCAATTGCCGATGCAAACCGGTGAATCGACAACGATGGATTGCGGCGTGAAGCCGTTGGCAAGCGCGGTGGCATAGACGTAGGGTTTAAACGACGAGCCGGGCTGGCGCAGCGCATCGACCGCCCGGTTGAACTGGCTCGCGCCATAGTCGCGCCCGCCGACCATCGCTCGAACCGCGCCGTCGAGATCAGCGATCACCGCCGCCGTCTGGCTCGCTCCGTAATCGTGTCCGTATTGGCGCAGCGCCGCTTCAACTTCGCGTTCGGCATAATGCTGCAAATTCGGATCGAGTCCGGTGCGCACCACGAAATAGCTTTCGTTGACCGATTTCGGGAAGGTGTCGACGAGCTTCTTTATTTCGTCGAACGCCCAGTCGAGATAGTAGTTCGGTGCGTCCTCCTCGCGGCGATCGATCGGCGTCGCCGGATTGCGGCGCGCGCCGTAGACTTGGCCCTCGGTCATGAAACCGGCGTCGACCAGATTGTCGAGCACGACGTTGGCGCGGGCGCGCGCCGCCGGCAGATTTGCCAGCGGCGAGAAGCGGCTTGGAGCCTTGAACAGCCCGGCCAGCATAGCCGCCTCCGGCAATGTCACATCGCGCACCGACTTGCCGAAATAATATTGCGCCGCGCCATCGACCCCGAACGCGCCACCGCCGAGATAGGCGCGGTCGAGATAGAGTTTGAGTATCTCGTTCTTGGAGAGGCGGGTTTCCAGCCAGAGCGCGAGAAACGCCTCGTTGATCTTACGCTCGATCGTGCGTTCGTTAGAAAGAAACAGATTTTTGGCGAGTTGTTGCGTAATCGTCGAGCCGCCCTGCACAACGCCGCCGGCTCGCGCGTTGGTTACCAGCGCGCGGGACGTGCCGAGGAAATCGATGCCGAAGTGATCGTAGAAACGACGGTCCTCGGTGGCGAGAACCGCCTTGATGAGGTGATCCGGCATGTCCTCCAGCGGTACCGAATCGTTGTGCTTGATGCCGCGGTTGCCGATTTCGTTGCCGTAACGATCGAGGAAGGTGACCGCGAGCTCGGATTTTTTCAGCCAGTCTTCATCCGAGGTTTCCCGAAAGGCCGGGATGGCAAGCGCCAGCATGAGCAGCAAACCGGCGGTGCCCCAGGTAGCGGCTTCCGAAAGCGGCTCAATGATCAACCAGCGCCGCCAGCCGGCGATATGGAAGCGGTCCATGACCGCGGTGAATCGCTCGTAAAGCTCGCGCGCCCACTTACCGCTCAGGAAGACGGCAAAATCGATCCGCGCGTCGAGGTCGAGCAACAGCCGCTTGAACCTGATCAGCCAGGCGCTGCCCGGTTCGGGGAACATATCGGTCACGCTTTGCGTACTCCCGGAACGGGGTGGCCCGTCCTTGTCGCTTCAGCTAACGAGATTTAGCCGAGCCTGCGGCTCTGGCCAATGACGGGTCGGCGACAGTGTGAACGGAAATAGGGGGCAAATTGGCCATAAAACCCTTTGCGGCGGTCGCCCGGAAACCTTAATTGGCAATCGCGGTAAGGTTTCATCAGATTCGGCCGGCGAAACGGGCCGCGCCCGGGACACAACGAATGGCGATCGATCAAGGCTCCGAAGAAATTCCCTTCTGGCGGCGTAAGACGCTGGGGGAAATGACCGATTCGGAATGGGAAAGCCTCTGCGACGGCTGCGGCCGTTGCTGTCTGAACAAGTTGGAGGAAGAGGGCATCGACCGCACTTACTACACCGACGTCGGCTGCCGGCTTTTGAACGACAGGACGTGCCGCTGCCGCGACTACGCGCATCGGCTCGACAAGGTCGAGGACTGTGTACAGCTGACGCCGAAAAATCTGAAATCCCTCACGTGGCTGCCGCCGTCCTGTGCCTATGTGCTCGTCGCCGCAGGCAAGGACCTCTATTGGTGGCATCCGCTCGTCTCCGGCGATCCCGAGACCGTGCATGCCGCCGGCGTCTCGGTGCGCGGCCGCGTCCGCGCGAGCGAAACGCAGGTCGCTGACGACATGCTTGAGGACTACATCGTCGACTGGCCGTTGAAGCTTCCGAAAGCGGCGCGGCGGAAGCGACGATAAGACCGATCGTTGCACTATCCGGTGATCCGAAACCCGGCGATCCGGCAGGCCTGCTCTGCGCAAAGCACTGTTGCACCGCGCCGTTGCGCGAGCCAAGTGGAGCCGGGCGGTCCGCCCGCCTTTGATGCTCACCAATGCCGGCGCCGATCTCGAATGGAGCTGCCTTGTGACCCAACGCGCGACATGATCGCGGACATGCCCCGCGACCTCGCCTCCGAAGAGGCCCACAGTCTCGCTCCAGACCCCGTTTCGGCACGCTCCCTCGAATCGAAGGCATTTGCGCGCGGGCCGCACGATCGGACGGTTTTGCCGCCGCTTGATCATGCCGCAGTCAACACCATCATCGCCGGCATTGCCCTCGCGATGTTTCTGTCCGCACTCGAGCAGACCATCGTCGCCCCGGCGCTACCGGCGATCGGCAAGAGCCTTGCCAATCTCGACGATCTTTCGTGGGTGGTGACGGCGTATCTGCTCGCCGCTACCGCGGCGACGCCGCTGTTCGGCAAGCTCTCTGATATTCACGGCCGGCGGACCGTCATGCTGGTGGCGATCGGCATCTTTATAGCCGGCTCGCTTGCTTGTGCACTGGCGCCGAGCATCTTCGTCCTCATCATCGGCCGCGCTTTGCAGGGCATCGGCGGCGGTGGATTGATCCCGATCGCGCAGACCATCATCGCCGATCTGCTGACGCCGCGCGAGCGGCCGATGGCGCAGAGCTACACTTCGGTCGTGTTTATGAGCGCCAGCATCCTTGGTCCGGTGCTCGGCGGCTTGCTTACCGATCATCTGCACTGGTCGTTCATTTTTTGGATCAATCTGCCGCTCGGCGCGGCAGCACTGATGATGACCTCGCGTGCGCTGCGCCGGCTACCACGGCACGACCGACAGCACCGGCTCGACATTCCCGGCGTGACATTTATGGTAGCCGCTTCGGTGGCGCTTCTGTTGGCGCTCGATTGGGGCGGCACGCACTATCGTTGGTTGTCCTGGCCGATCGTCGCGCTGTTCGCCGCTTCAGCGGTGCTGTGGGCCCTGTTCGCGGGCCGGCTGCTGACCGCGCGCGAGCCGTTCATTCCGCTTGCCATGTTGCACGGCCGTGTGACCGGCACGATAACCTGCGCGGCGTTTTTCAGCGTCGGTACTATTATCGGCATCACGATTTTCACGCCGCTTTATTGTCAGCTGGTGCTGGGTGCCTCGGCGAGCGTATCGGGTTTCGCTTTGATCGCTTTCATGGCCGGCGCCACAGTCGGCTCGTTGCTCGCAGGCCGCTTGTTCGCGCGGCTGACCCATTATCTGCGCGTGCCGATCTTCGGATTGGTGGCCGGCATCATTACCCTCGCTGTGCTCGCGTGGCAGGTAGGCGGACTGTCGCTTGGCGTTTTCAGCATGCTGCTCGGCTTGCTCGGCATTGCCGTCGGGCCGATGTATCCGACCAGCACGATCGTCATGCAGAATGCGGTTAAGCTGCATCAGCTTGGCGTCGCCACCGGGGCGGTGAACTTCTTTCGGCTGCTCGGCGGAGCGATCATCGTCGCCGCTTTCGGCGCCATCCTGCTCGGCAGCGCTGGCGGTCAAGGCGGCGTGGTGACCTTGGAGCGGCTTGCCGCCGGCCATGCCGATTTCGCCGATGCGTTCCGGCGGGTCTTTATCGCCGCCGGCCTCTTTCTGGCCATCGCGCTTGCCTGTCTGGTCGTGCTGGAAGAACGTCCGCTGCACGGACCCGAGCGGCTCGGCGATCCGGCCGAGTAGGGCCAAAGCCCCTTCCGGTCACGTTGGCGGCAGCGAAATCCGCCCAAATCGGCCGTTCAGGTCTTGTTCACTGCCGAGCGCATAATCGGTTGTTCGGCAGGAGACTTGTATGGGTATCGCCAAACCGGCGTCCATCGCCGCATTGCTTGCGCTTGCCGTGACGTTTGGACCGGTCCGGGCCGAAGAAGCGCTACGGCCGACCCACGTCGAGCCTCAGCGCGCCTGCCTTAATCAGAAAGAGCGCCGTGCACTGGTCGAGAACGGCACCGTGATGCGGCTCGCCGCCGCCCTGCACAACGTGCGCAGCCACGTGTCCGGAACATTGGTACGGGCGCGGCTTTGCCGCCGCGGCGAGGGCTTTGCTTATGTGCTGACAATGCTCGCTCACGATGGCAAAGTGACGCGCGTCGTGGTCGACGCGGTCAAGGGCACGCTGGTCGGCGAGCGCTGAGCGGAGCTCATCTTTGCGCCTTCTTGTTGTTGAAGACGATCCCGATCTCAATCGGCAGCTTGCGACCGCATTGACCGACGCCGGTTATGTCGTCGACCGCGCCTTCGACGGCGAGGAGGGGCATTACCTCGGCGAAAGCGAGCCCTACGACGCCGTCATCCTCGACATCGGCCTGCCTAAAATGGACGGTATCTCGGTCCTGGAGTCCTGGCGGCGGGCGGGGCGCGCCATGCCGGTGCTGATCCTGACCGCGCGCGACCGCTGGAGCGACAAGGTGCAAGGCTTCGACGCCGGGGCGGATGATTACGTCGCCAAGCCGTTCCACCTCGAAGAGGTGCTGGCGCGGGTGCGTGCGCTCCTTCGCCGTTCCGCCGGCCACGCCAAGAGCGAGTTCACCTGCGGCCCGGTACGGCTCGACACGCGCACCGGGCGCGTCGCGGTCGAAGGCAATCCGGTGAAGCTCACCTCGCACGAATATCGGTTGCTGTCGTATTTGATGCATCACACTGGCCGGGTGGTGTCGCGCACCGAGCTGGTCGAGCATCTTTACGATCAGGATTTCGACCGCGACTCCAATACCATCGAAGTTTTCGTTGGCCGCATCCGCAAGAAGCTTGGTGTCGACGTGATCCAGACGGTGCGCGGTCTCGGTTATCTGCTCACCCCGCCCGATGCGCGCTAATTCGCTTGCGTTCCGGCTGTTCCTTTGGGCGAGCGGCCTGACGGTGGTGATCCTCATCGTCACCGGCGTCGCCCTATCCTCGCTTTATCGCCACGCAGTCGAGCGCGCCTTCGACCGGCGGCTCGATGTTTATCTGCGTACTTTGGTCGCCGACATCGCGTCACCCGAGGAAGGTAACGACAAATTCCCGCAATCGATCGGCGAGCCGCTGTTCGAGCTGCCGTTGTCCGGCTGGTACTGGCAGGTCATGCGACTCGATACGCCGAAGCCGGAAGTGCACTCCTCGCGTTCGCTGTGGGATTCGAACCTGCCCCGACTCGCCGTCGCGGAGGATGGCTCGGGCGGCTACCGCAAAGGCTACGCACAGGGGCCCGAGGACGTGCGGCTCCGGCAAGTCGAACGCAACATCGATCTCGGCGATGACGGCCGTTATCTGGTCGAGGTGGCGGGCGATGCCTCCGAGATCGACGACGAGATGCGAAGCTTCGACCGCACCATCGGCGGCATCTTTGCCGCGCTCGCCGCCGCTCTTCTTCTGACGACGGTCTTGCAGGTGCGCTTCGGTCTTTCGCCATTAAAGCGCATCTCCGAAAGCCTGGCCGCCATTCGATCCGGGCATGCCGAACGGCTGGCGGGCGAATTTCCGGTCGAGATAGCTTCGCTTGCACGCGAGACCAACGCGCTGATCGAGGCCAATCGCGAGATCGTCGAGCGGGCGCGCACCCATGTCGGCAATCTTGCGCACGCGCTGAAAACTCCGCTCTCGGTCATCGTCAACGAGGCGGCTGCGCGCACTGGTGATCCGCTGGCGCGGAAGGTGCTCGAGCAAGCCGAAATCATGCGCGATCAGGTGGCGCACCAGCTTGAGCGTGCGCGGCTCTCGGCGCGCTCGGGCGTCGTCGGGACGCTGATCGACGTGCCGCCGGTTGCGACCGCGCTTGCGCGCACCATGGAGAAGCTGCACCGCGAGCGCGACATTGCCATCGCGGTGGACGTGCCCGACCACGCGCGCTTTCGTGGCGAGCGACAAGACCTCGAGGAGATGATCGGCAACCTGGTCGATAATGCCTGCAAATGGGCGCAGTCGCGTGTTGCCATCGAAGTTGTGGCGGATGGTCTGGCGGGCGATGACAAGTCGAAGGTGCGCGTCATCGTTGACGACGACGGTCCGGGTCTATCGCCGGCCGAGCGCGAGCGGGTGGCCTTGCGCGGGCAGCGACTCGACGAAAGCAAGCCCGGCTCAGGCCTCGGGCTTTCCATCGTGGTCGAACTCGCCGGTCTTTACGGCGGCGTGCTCACGCTCGGAACCGCGCCGATCGGCGGCTTGCGCGCCGAGCTGGCGCTGCCGGGAGCGTGATCCGATTTGCCGGCGCGCTGCTCCTATTGCCGGATCTCGCAGACGGTGCCTGGCGCCTTAACCGCATCGGAAATGCAGAAGATATTCGACAAGGTGCAACAGTCTAAATGGGATTCGCGACTGAGTTTTGCCCTAATCCTCCCGTGTGCTTGCCGTTTGCGCGACGTTGGGGGCGCTATGCTGGCGATCAGGCTTGTGGCGTTGAGTTTGGCCGGATTGGCCATTGCGTCCTGTTCGGCTGATTCCGGACCGAAGGAAGCCGGCGGCACGGTCGTTGGCGCTGGCACGGGCGCGCTCATCGGCAGTGCCTTCGGCACCAGTCCGGGCTCGCGGCTGGCTGGGGCACTGATCGGCGCAACCGTCGGCGGCTTTCTCGGCAACCGCATTGGCGCCGCGCTCGACGATGAGGACAAAAGGCGCGCTTATGCGGCCCAGATGCAGGCGCTGGAAACCGGCCCATCGGGCGCACCGGTTGCCTGGCGCAATCCTGATTCCGGCCGCTACGGCAATATCGTGCCGGGTCCGGTCTACGAGGTTAACGGCGATCCGTGCCGGCAGTACACCCACACCGTCTATATCGATGGCCAGCCACAGACCCAGCGAGGTACCGCTTGCCGCAACCCGGTCGGGACCTGGACGACCATGAGTTGAGCCGGGGGACCGCCGCGAAAGCCCCTTCTGGCTAGGCTAAATCGGCTTATGCCCCTGAAATTCCGGCGTTTTGCGTAACCCCTTCTTAAGCGCCGAGCGCCTAAAACGGTCCGGTAACCCTGTAGGTGAGTGGGGATCCCTAGGGTGTGTCGATGACGAGCGGCGAGCCAACCGTCGAACGGTTGCGCGACTATCTGCGGACATTGAAGCCGGAGGCTCGCGCTTTGCTGATCGCCGAGCTTGAGCGTGGGATGCTGCGCGGCGAGCAGGCCGCCGGCAGCGAACTCATCCTCGCGGAGCTCCGCCGCGCCATCCGCGAAACCGGCCAGCCGGTGGAGCGCATCGGTGATGCCGCCCGGCTGTTCTTCGCGCCGATCGAGCCGTTTCTAGTCGACGGCCCCGCCGATCATAAACGACTCGGACGGATCGCGCGGATGTCGCTCGAGCCGATCTGGCAATGGTTGGCTCGCGACCTGATCCCGGCCGAGGTTAAGATGATCGGCGAAGACGTAAACCGCGCCTTGCTCGATGATGACCGGACCAAGGCCGAGCAACTGACGCGGGTTTTGCAAGACCGGGCTCATCAACGCATCAAGGAAGCTGTCGCGGCGGTGACCGGCGACGACAAGGCGCATCGGCGACTGGCGGTGCAGGTCGGGACGCCGCGCGCGCTAAACGACCTGGCGACGCTTTCCGCCGTTCTCGCTCACCGCGAGCTGCTCTCAGACCTGGCGCGGCGCCTGCCAAGTCATTTGCGTTCGTTCGAGCGCGACCAGATCGACGGCGTCAAATCCATGTTGGAGGCGGCGAGCGTGCAGAAGGCGCCGGGCGCCGGTGCGACGGCCAAGGCCGACCTGTTCCTCTACAGCTTGCGCCTGGTCATGAGCCGGCTCGCCGCGCCGTGGCAACTCATCCGCATCGCCACTCGTGCCGCCGAAAGCGACGATACAATCCGTATCGCAGAAACACCTTGCGCCGTCGCCGTGACGATCGTTATCGGCGAGCTTGAAAGCATGGTCGGCGATCTGCGCACACAGCTACGAGCGCATCGCCCGGTGACGCCATTGCTCAAGTCGATCCACGACACGGTTCGGGGCTTGCGGACGGAAATCGACCTGTCCGGCGATTCACCCTGGGGCCGCCGGCTCACCGCCATTCGCACTGAAGTCTCCGATGTGCTGAAGGCGGAAATCGAGACGACGCCCGGCCGGGTGCGGCGGCTGCTTCGGCCGCGACCAGCCAAGGAGATCGTCGCCGGTTCGCTACTCGACGCCACCGATGTCGGTGACGTCGAGATGCTGGTCGAATTTGTCGGCGCCTGCCGCAACTACGCGAACGAACTTGCGGTCAACGAGGCGACCACGCGTAGTTACTCGGAGCTGCAGCTTTACCTGGAAAGCGGCGCCAAAGTCTTGCTCGACGCGCTGCGTCAGGCCGGCGATGCCGACCGGCCGTTCCGGCAGTCGCAGGTTGACGCCGCGATTCGCTTTTGCCGGGCTGTGTTCGGAGCCGACTATGCCGGACTACTGGCGAAAGCAGCCGAAATCGCGCTGCAGGTGCCGGCTGCTGAGCGGAAACCGGTACGCGCTTAGTGCGGCGAGCCGCCACACCTCAAGGCCCACGGTGGGCAGCTACTTTGCGGCGTAGCGCGCAATTGCCGCGCCGGTGCTCCCATTGCGGCCGCAATGACGCCGTGATGATGTAACCTCACGGCGGGAGGCGCGCCGCTGTGGTTTTCGTTGCCTGGATCGAAAGCCGAAATGGTCCTGTGGTGCACTCTTGCCTTGATGACGGTGGCGGCGGCTTTTGCCGTTCTATGGCCGCTCGGACGCAACGTGCAGAAGACGGCCGGCGGCAGCGACATCGTCGTTTACAAGGATCAGTTGCAGGAAATCGACCGTGACCGCGCGGCCGGCCTGATCGGCGAAGCGGAAGCGGAGGCTGCGCGTCTCGAAGTGTCGCGCCGTTTGCTCGCAGCCGTAGATGAGCAACCGCCGGCGGAATCGCCAGTCGCCACGCAGCAAAGTCTGCGGCGTCGCCGCGCGGCGGCGGTTGCGGTTCTCGTGATACTGCCCTTCGGCGCGCCCGCCCTTTATATCGCGCTCGGTTCGCCGAATGTTGCGGGGGAGCCTGCCTTTGCCCGCGTCGCTACTCCACAGGGCCGTGAATCGATCACGGGTCTCGTCGGCGAGGTGGAAGCGCACCTTGCGCGCAATCCGAACGACGGCGCCGGCTGGGAAGTAATCGCGCCGGTCTACATGCGGCTCGGTCGTTTCGATGACGCGGTACGGGCGCGCAAGATGGCGTTGTCGCTCAACGGCGATACCGCCACCCGGGAAGCCGATCTCGGCGAGGCGGAGACGGCCGCCGCCAATGGCGTCGTGACGGCAGACGCCAAAGCGGCTTTTGAGCGCGCGGTTGCGCTGGACCCACACGAATCAAAGGCGCGCTACTTTTTGGGTCTTGCAGCCAAGCAGGACGGCAAAAATGACGAGGCGGTTGCGATTTGGCGTGCGCTTCTTGCCGACGCGCCGGACGGCGCGCCCTGGACTGG
Organism: uncultured Hyphomicrobiales bacterium; assembly: GCA_964453555.1. Classification (GTDB taxonomy): domain Bacteria; phylum Pseudomonadota; class Alphaproteobacteria; order Rhizobiales; family Xanthobacteraceae; genus BOG-931. The sequence goes on from CAYVPC010000021.1 coordinate 22,512, forward strand.
CTTCGTGCGCGCTGAAGTCGCGCGGGCCACTGGCACGCCGGTGGCCGGACCCGGCGCCGACGATGTAGCCGCCGCCGCGGCTATGACCGAAGAGAAGCGCGGTGAAATGATTCGCGGGATGGTTGCTGGCCTCGCGACACGGCTGCATGACAATGGTGCCGACGTCGAAGGCTGGCTACGTCTGGTGCGAGCGTACGCCGTCCTGGGCGACCGCGACAAGGCAAAGGGAGCCGCCGCCGACGCGCGCCGCGCGCTCGCGGACCATCCGGACGAGATCAAACGCATCGACGATCTGGTCAAAGGCCTTGGGCTTGAAGGCTGACGGGCTGCGAACCATGGCGATAGGCGTTCTCCGCTCATCCCCGCCAAAGCGGGAAACCGGTCCTGCAAGCAGCAGAGCCCGGGGCCGTTCACGCATGGACCATCGGTAAGATGAAGATGCCGGGAAAAAGGCCATGACGCGCAAGCGGCGACGTCTCTCACTGATCGGCGGCGGCCTCGCCGTGCTCGCCGTCGCGACTGCGCTCATGCTCAGCGCGTTCCGCGACTCCGTTGTATTTTTCAATTCGCCGAGCGACGTGGCGGAAAAACACATTGCGCCCGGGACGCGCATCCGGATCGGAGGATTGGTGAAGGCAGGCAGTTTCTCTCATGCCGGCGACGACAACCTGAAAATCCGTTTCGACATCACCGACGGCAGCCGCGAGATAGCAATCGCTTATTACGGCGTGTTGCCCGACCTGTTTCGGGAAGGCCAAAGCGTCGTCGCCGAAGGCGCGCTCGACGGCTCAGGCGTCTTCAATGCCGACATCATTCTCGCCAAACACGACGAAACCTATATGCCGAAAGAGGTTGCCGACGCGCTGAAGAAATCGGGGCGCTGGAAGGACGACTATGCGCAGCGCGCGGCGATGCCGGTCGGAGGAAACACGAAGTGATCGCCGAGCTTGGTCATTATGCGCTGATGCTGGCGCTCGGTCTCGCCTTGATGCAGGGCGTGATGCCGATTCTCGGCACGCGCAACAACGATGCTGCGCTCGCGAGCATGGCCGCACCGACGGCGGTCGCGCAGTTCACTTTCGTCGCGATCGCCTTCGGCGCGCTCGCCGTTTGCTACGTCACCTCCGATTTTTCGGTGCTCAATGTCTACGAGAATTCGAATTCGACGATGCCGCTGATCTATCGGCTCGCCAGCGTCTGGGGCAACCACGAAGGATCCATGATGCTTTGGGTCTTTATACTCGCCTTGTTCGGCGCGCTGGTCGCCGGTTTCGGCGGCAACTTGCCGCCCGCGCTCAAGGCTAACGCGCTCGCCGTGCAGGCCTGGATCGCCGCCGCCTTCCAGCTATTCATTCTCACCACCTCGAACCCGTTTCTGCGTCTCGCCGATGCGCCGTTCGAAGGTCAGGATCTTAATCCGATCCTGCAAGATCCGGGTCTCGCTTTCCATCCGCCGTTTCTCTACCTCGGCTATGTCGGCTTCTCGATCGCCTTTTCGTTCGCCATCGCAGCGTTGCTCGAAGGCCACATCGACGCCGCCTGGGCGCGGTTTGTGCGGCCCTGGGTGCTCGCCGCCTGGATGTGCCTGACGCTCGGTATCGCTGGCGGCTCATATTGGGCCTACTACGAACTCGGCTGGGGCGGTTTCTGGTTCTGGGATCCGGTCGAAAATGCCTCGTTGATGCCGTGGTTGGCTGGAACGGCGCTCCTGCATTCCGCGGTGGTGATGGAAAAGCGCGGGGCGCTCAAAATCTGGACCATCCTGCTTGCGATCCTCGCCTTCTCGCTTTCGCTGATCGGCACCTTCCTGGTGCGCTCGGGCGTGCTCACCTCGGTGCATGCTTTCGCCAACGACCCGACCCGCGGCATTTTTATTCTCGCGATCCTGGTTGCGTTCATCGGCGGCGCGCTGGCGCTTTTCGCCTGGCGCGCGCCGCTGCTGAAGCAAGGCGGATTGTTCGCGCCGATTTCGCGCGAAGGCGCGCTCGTCTTCAACAATCTGTTCCTCACGACTGCTTGCGCGACAGTTTTCGTCGGTACGCTTTATCCGCTGGCGCTCGAAGCGTTGACCGGCGACAAGATTTCCGTCGGCCCGCCGTTCTTTAATTTGACTTTCGGCCCGCTGTTCGTGCCGCTATTGCTGGCCATGCCGTTCGGACCGCTGCTGGGATGGAAGCGAGGTGACTTGCTCGCCGCCGCTCAACGCCTGCTCGCCGCCGCGGCGCTTGCGGCGGTTGCGATTGCCGCCGGCTTCGCGCTCCAGCACGGCGGTCCGGTCCTGGCGCCGTTCGGCGTTGGTTTGGCGATCTTCATCATGGCGGGCGCGCTGACCGATATTGCCGAGCGCACCATGTTCCTGCGTATGCCGCTCGGCGCGGCCTTTCTGCGCGCGCGTGGGCTGCCGCGTTCGGCCTGGGGCACGGCGTTCGCGCATTTCGGCATCGGCGTGACGCTGATGGGTATTGTGGTCGTGACCGCTTGGGGATCGGAGCGCATCGCCTCGCTCAAGCCCGGTGAAACCATCGACATAGCCCACTTCCGGCTGACATTCGACGGAATATTCGATCGGCTGGGGCCGAACTATCGCGACATCGTCGG
>CAYVPC010000022.1:0-24973 GCA_964453555.1 uncultured Hyphomicrobiales bacterium
TTTCTCGAAAAGAACGCGAAAAGCTGACCGCCGGCATCACCCAGCCGCGGCGCACCGGACGGGTACCAACGCATCATCCGCGCGTGTCGTTTTGGGCCGGGTTCAGCGGCAGGCTTCACCGAGATAGCATCGGCCAAAGCGTTCTCCGGGAGCGTTGTGGATGAGACGCGTCGTCATCACTGGTCTCGGCATGGTCACCCCGCTTGCCTGCGGCGTCGAGCCCACCTGGCAGCGGCTGCTTGCCGGCCGGAGCGGAGTTGCACGCATCGACAAGTTCGACGTGTCCGATCTTCCGTGCAAGATCGGCGGTCAGGTTCCACGCGGCGACGGCACGAACGGCACCTTCAATGCTGATCAATGGATGGAGCCGAAGGAACAGCGGAAGGTCGATGACTTCATTTTGTTTGCCATGTGCGCGGCAACGCAGGCGCTCGATGACGCCGGCTGGCATCCGGCCAGCCGCGACGATCAAATCGCCACCGGCGTTTTGATCGGCTCCGGCATTGGCGGGATCGACGGCATCGCGGAAACGGCGTTGACATTGCGCGATCGCGGTCCGCGCCGGGTATCGCCGTTCTTCATCACCGGCCGGATCATCAATCTTGCGTCAGGCTACGTTTCGATCGCGCATTCCCTGAAAGGTCCAAATCACGCCGTCGTCACCGCTTGTTCGACCGGAGCGCACGCAATCGGCGATGCCGGCCGGCTCATTGCGCTCGGCGATGCCGACGTCATGGTGGCAGGCGGCGCGGAATCGCCCGTCAGCCGCATCTCATTCGCCGGATTTTCCGCGTCGCGGGCATTGACGACCGGATTCAACGAGACACCCGAACGGGCGTCGCGCCCCTATGATCGCGACCGTGATGGATTTGTGATGAGCGAGGGCGCGGGTGCGGTGGTGCTCGAAGAATACGAGCACGCCAAACGGCGCGCCGCCCGCATCTACGGCGAACTGATCGGCTACGGCCTCTCCGGCGATGCCTATCACATTACCGCTCCGGCCGAAGACGGCGACGGCGCCTTCCGCTGCATGCAAGCCGCCATGCGGCGCGCCAACGTCACGGCGGCCGAGATCGATTACATCAATGCTCACGGCACCTCGACGCCGCTCGGGGACGAAATCGAGCTCAAGGCGGTCGAGCGGCTGGTCGGCAATGCCGCAGGCAACATCAGCATGTCGTCGACCAAATCATCGATCGGCCATCTGCTCGGCGCGGCCGGCACGGTCGAGGCGATCTTCTGCGTGCTTGCGATGCGCGATCAGGTGGCGCCGGCAACGATCAATCTCGACAATCCCTCCGTCGCCACCGCGCTCGATCTGGTACCGCACAAACCACGCAAGCGCGCCGTCGAGGTTGCGCTGTCGAACTCATTTGGTTTCGGTGGCACCAATGCTTCGCTCGTGTTTCGCCGGACGCCCCACTAGTGCCGCGGATCACCGTTTCGCCATATTTGCTCCGCACTCGCCTGCAATTGACGGGGTGCCCGTTCCCATCGCCCGATCTGCAGGCAAGCTCACCTTTTTGCTGATCATGCTGAATGCAAACGTGGATACGCGGCGGTGACCGGCTCCCAACCGCCGTCGAACGGCAGTGGCCGCGCCGCAACGCCGCCGAAAGAGCGCGCCAGCGACACGTCCGGCTCCGCAACGCGGGCGGCGGCCCCGGCGCGGCAAGCGCCCGTTGCAGCAAAAGCCACTCCGCCTGTGGCGGCGAATGCCAAACCCGCTCCGGCCGTTCCGGCTGCTGCGGTTACGCCAAAGCCGCCGGCTGTGCCGGCTAAGGCCGCGGCGCCACGTCCAGCGACCCGCGGATCTGTGCCATATTCAACGGACGCCGGCCGTGCCGTAGCCGGGGCCGGCGAGCCGTATCCTCCGATCCCGGAGCGGCTGGCGAATGGGCTTGGTACCGCTGGCATGGCCGCAAAAAATTCCAAGCACCTGGCGCCACGTAGCCCGCGTACCGCGATCGAACCGGACACCGTCGAGATACCCACGCGGCGGTCCAGGAGCGCACGACACCCTGTCGTTGTCATCGGCAACGCCATCATAAGCCTGTTCGTGCTGGTGGCGATCGTGGCCGGCGTCGTGCTGGCAATCGGCAAGCAGCGGTTCGACGCTCCCGGCCCGCTTCCCGAGGACCGCGTCGTCAATATTCCGCGCGGAGCCGGCATCCGCGATATCGCCGAAGTGCTCATGCACGATGGTGTCATCGATCAGCCCTGGGTATTTGTCGGCGGCGTGCTCGTGCTCAAGGCGCGCGAAGGTCTCAAAGCGGGCGAATATCAATTCAAGGCGCATGCCAGCTTACGCGACGTGGTCGCGACCATCGTCGACGGCCGCGTGGTGGCGCACCAGTTTACGATTCCGGAAGGGCTGACCTCCGAGCAAATTGTGGCGCGACTGCTCGACGACGATGTCCTGACCGGAAACATCAAGGAAGTTCCGCGTGAAGGCTCGCTTTTGCCCGACACCTACAATTTTACGCGCGGTGTCACACGCGAACAGATGATCCAGCGCATGCAGCAGGCGCAGCAACGCGTGCTCAAGGAAATCTGGGATCGCCGTTCGCCCGATCTGCCGATCAAGACGCCTGACCAACTCGTCACCCTTGCGTCGCTGGTCGAGAAGGAAACCGGCAAGCCGGAAGAGCGAACGCGCGTCGCCGCGGTGTTCGTCAATCGGTTGAAGCAGAAGATGCGGCTGCAATCCGACCCGACCATCATCTACGGGCTGGTAGGCGGCAAGGGCACGCTCGGCCGGCCGATCTTGAAGAGCGAAATCGATCAAGCGACGCCGTACAACACCTATCAGATCGACGGCTTGCCGCCCGGACCAATCGCCAATCCCGGCCGTGCCTCGCTTGAGGCCGCCGCTAACCCGGCGCGTACGCGTGAACTCTATTTCGTGGCCGATGGTACCGGCGGTCACGCCTTCGCGGAGACATACGAGCAGCATCAAAAAAATGTCGCGCGGCTGCGCGCGTTGGAGTCCGATCAGAAGGATCAAGCCGCTCCCGATGCCCAATTGGTATCGTCGCCGCCACCCACTCCAGCGGGCCCTGCCACGGCGCAGCCGTCGCGCCGCGTTACCGCCCACCCCAACAAAGGCACGCAGGCGACGACGCCGCAGCCGACGGCTCAGCAGCCGACAACGCACTAGGCGGCGGGCCGGCCGACCGCGAAACGCCAACGATCGCCCTTGTGACCGTATTAAGCCGCCGCTAAGTTCTGCCCGATTCTCCCAATTCGCGGAGCGGGATCGCGTTTCATGGCGCTGTCGAGCATGACGGGATTTGCTCGCGGCCACGGCGTCAGCGGCCTATATGCTTGGGGCTGGGAAGTCAAATCGGTCAACGGCAAGGGTCTCGATCTGCGGCTTCGCTTGCCGCCGGGCTGGGATTCGATCGAGGTAGCGGTGCGCTCCGCCGCTGCGGCGCGTTTTGCCCGCGGTTCAATGCAAGCGGCTCTGACAATCGAGCGCGCCAATGCGCTGCCGGTCGTGCGGATCAACACTGCGGTGCTCGAGGCAATTCTCACGACGATCCGTCAGCTCGCGCCGCGCGTCGAGGCTTCGCCGCCGTCGCTCGATGGGCTGCTGGCGCTCAAAGGCGTGATGGAAGTCGGCGACGCCGAAGAGCGCGAGGACGAAAAACGCAGCGCCGAAACCGTCGTGGCTGCCGGCTTTGCCGAGGTTCTCGGCGCGCTTGCCGAGATGCGCCGTAGCGAAGGCGCGGCGCTCGCCCGCGTTCTGACGACGCGGCTCAATGAAATCGCCGCGCTTGCGCAACGCGCCGAGCTGGCGCCCGGCCGCCGCCCCGAGGCGATCCGCGTCCGGCTCGCCGAGCAAGTCGCCACACTCCTGGCAAAGTCCGAACGGTTCGATTCCGACCGGCTGCATCAGGAAGCGATCTTGATCGCCGCCAAGGCCGATGTGCGCGAGGAATTGGACCGTCTAGCGGCGCATGTCGCGCAGGCGCAGCTTCTCATCGGCCAGGGCGGACCGGTTGGCCGGCGGCTGGATTTCCTGGCGCAAGAATTAAACCGCGAAGCCAATACGTTGTGCGCCAAGGCGAACGACGTCGAACTCACCAACATAGGCTTGGAGCTCAAGGCGGCCGTGGAGCAATTCCGCGAGCAGGTACAGAACGTGGAATAGGCATGAGACGCGGTGGCCAAAGACAGAGAGGGATCGAGCGGCGCGGGCTGATGCTCGTACTGTCGTCACCCTCGGGCGCCGGCAAGACTACGCTTTCGCGCATGCTGCTGAGGGCCGACCGCAACGTCGAGCTTTCGGTCTCGGTGACCACGCGCCCGCGGCGGCGCGGCGAGGTCAACGGCCACCATTATCATTTCATCGGCCTTGCCCAGTTCGAAAAAATGGTGAAAGCGGGCGAGCTATTGGAATGGGCCGAAGTTTTTGGGAATTGCTACGGCACGCCGCGACGGCCGGTTGAAAAGGCTTTGCGGGCGGGCTGCGACGTGTTGTTCGACATAGATTGGCAAGGCACGCAGCAATTGCGTGAGAAGGCGCGCGACGATCTGGTCAGCGTGTTTGTGCTGCCGCCGACGGTGAATGAATTGGAACGCCGCCTCAAGCGGCGCGCACAGGACAGTAACGCCATCATCCGCTCGCGCATGGCCAAGGCCGCGGGCGAGATGAGTCATTGGCCGGAATACGATTACGTCATCGTCAATCGGGATAAGGCTGCCGCTTTTGCCGAAGTGCGGGCGATCCTTGCAGCCGAACGGCTCAAGCGTGAACGGCAGGTGGGTCTCTCCGCCTTTGTGCGTGCGTTGCAGGCGAAATTGTAGCCTTCAATCAGTTCATGCCGAGAGGACGGTGCGGCCCACGACGCTTCCGGCGCGCAAATCGTCGAGCGCCGCTTGCGCTTCCCTGAGCGGACGACCGCGGGTCGGGATCGGCGCGATCTTTTGCGCGCGCACCAGTTCGAGAAGTTCACGCGCCTCCGCGAGTGTGCCGGTGAGCATGCCTTCGATTGTTATCGCCTTGATGCCGAACATTGCGGCGGCAATCGAGAAGTTGCCGCCGAGCAATCCGGTCACGACAACCTTGCCGCCGCGCGCTAGCAGGCCGGTCGCGAATTGCAGCGATTTGTCGGAGCCGACGAAATCGCAAGCTGCGAGCAGTCCGCCGGTGGCGGCCAAGATTGCTTTGCGCGTTTGCGGATCGGAAGGGTCGTAGGCTTGCGCGGCGCCGGCCGCGAGCGCGCTTTGGCGCTTGTCCGCGTCGATGTCGGCAACGATCGGCGGCGTCCGAAACAGCGCGTGCGCGATCGCAAGGCCCATCATGCCGACGCCGCCCAGTCCGACGAGCAGCAGCGGACCGCGCTCGGGCCGTGTCGCATGCCGCTTCAGCGCGGCGTAGGCGGTCAAACCTGAACACATGAGCGGCCCGGCGAAATCGGGCGACAGCGGCGCGTAATCGAGCAAATAACGCGGATGTGGCACGAGGACGTGGGTGGCGAAGCCGCCGTCGACCGTGATGCCCAGGTGGCGATGGTTCGAGCACAGATTCTCTTCACCGCCGAGGCAGGCGGCGCACGCGCCGCAACCAATCCAGGGATAGACCGCGATGCGTCGGCCAACGGCTGCCTCGCCGGCTTCCGGTCCCGTCGCTTCGATCACTCCGGCAATCTCGTGGCCGAGCGTGAACGGCAGTGCGCGGCCAGCGCTGACATCGAGTTTCTTGTCGCCGCCCAGCGAGAAATAGCCGTCCTGGAGATGCAAGTCGGAATGGCATACGCCGCAACGTTCGATCCGCACGAGCACCTCGCTGCCGCGCGGCGGCGGGCTTTCCACAACGGTCTCGCACAGGGGTTGCCCGTAGGCGACGAGCGATTGGCGGTACATCATGGTCATGAGGGGCTGACCTTCCGGTATCACGCGCCCGCATCATGCCCGAGACCGCGCTGCCCTGCGAGAGCCCGCGCCAGCCCGACAAACCCGGCCACGGAGATGTCCTCCGCGCGCGCTGTTGGGTTTAACCCGGCAGCAGCGAGGAGCGTCGGCGCATCGCCGCCGAGCGAGCGCAGGCTTTGCCGCAGCATCTTGCGCCGCTGTCCGAACGCCGCTTGGGTGACGGCCTCAAGCAGCGCGCGATTGCAGATCGGCGGCGCTGCGCGCGGTACAAGCCGCACCAGCGAGGATGTGACCTTGGGCGGCGGCACGAATGCGGACGGATTGACGTCGAAAAGGATGCGGGCCTCGCAGCGCCACTGCACCAGCACGGACAATCGGCCGTAGCTCTTTGATCCCGGGTCAGCCACGATACGTTCGGCGACCTCGCGCTGGAACATAAGGACGGCGGTGTCGTACCAAGGCGGCCAAGGCTCCACCGTAACCCAGGAAATGAGCAGCGCCGTCGCGATGTTGTACGGGAGATTGGCGACGATGCGCGCGGGTCCGCGACGGAGCAGCGGGCGCGGATCGAACGTCAGCGCATCCGCGCCGACGACGTCGAGACGGCCGGGATGGTGTTCGGCGATCTCCTGCAGTGCTGCGATGGCGCGCTGGTCGCGCTCGACGGCGATCACGCGGCCGGCGCCGAGCGTGAGCAATGCGCGCGTGAGCCCGCCGGGCCCCGAGCCGATCTCCAGCACCGTGACGTCCGCAAGCGAGCCGGCCGCGCGTGCGATCCGCGCCGCCAGATTGAGATCGAGAAGGAAATTCTGTCCGAGAGATTTCTTGGCGGCGAGACCATGCCGGCGAATGACTTCGCGCAGCGGCGGCAGGCCGTCTGGCGCTGAGTTCACGACGCTGGGAGCGGCGCCGGGCTGTCCGCCATCGCGAGCTGCGCCGCCAGCCGTAGCGCGGCAACGAGGCTGGTGGCGTCGGCCGTGCCGGTGCCGGCGATATCGAAGGCGGTGCCGTGATCGGGCGAGGTTCGCACGAAGGGGAGGCCTAGCGTCACATTGACGGCGTGATCAAACGCAAGTGTCTTGATCGGGATCAGCGCCTGATCGTGATACATGCAGAGAGCTGCGTCATAGGTCGCGCGCGCCTGCTTGCTGAACAGCGAATCGGCCGGCAGCGGACCTTTTGCGTCGATCCCATCGGCGATCAGCCGCGCGACCGCCGGCGCGACGATTGCCCGGTCCTCGTCGCCAAGCGCGCCGTTTTCGCCGGCGTGGGGGTTGAGGCCGGCAATCGCCAGCCGCGGACGCGTAATGCGAAACCGCGCGGCGAGATCACGCGCCACGATGCGTCCGGTCTCGACCACGAGTTCGGTCGACAAATGCGTGAAAATCTCCTTGAGCGGCAGGTGGATGGTCACCGGCACAACGGCGAGTTCAGGCGACCACAGCATCATCACCGGTCGCAGCTTTTTGCCGGTCGATTCCTGCAACAAGCTGGCCAGGAATTCGGTGTGCCCGGGCTCGGCAAAACCGGAATGATACAGCACGTTCTTCGCCACCGGATTAGTCACGATCGCCGCCGCCGCGCCGGCAACCACATCGGCAACCGCACGGCGGATGGAAGCGATGGCGGCTGGTGCGCTTGAACGGTCCGGCCGGCCCGGTTCGGCGGTTATTGCGACGTCGAGAGCGACGACCGGCAAGGCGGACAAAAATGCCGCCGCCGCCGAGGTCGGCGTCACGGCCGCGATGGGGACCGCAAGCCCAACCCGTTCGGCCCGCCGCCGCAGATAATCCGGATCGGCCACTATATAAAAAGGCGGAATGTCGAGTTCGGCGCGTTGACGCCAGATCGCAAGGGCCAAGTCGGGGCCGATCCCGGCCGGCTCGCCGAGCGTCAATGCCAGTGGCTGCACGATTTCGCTTCTGTCGCCTATTTATTTTCGGGCATCTTGTATTCGATCATCGCCTGACGCCGCAAACTCTGGAGGTAACGCTTGGCTTTTTCGCCAAACTTCTCCTGCAGCATCTGATCGCGGATGTCATGCATTTCCGGTGTATCGGATTTGGTTTCTTTCTTGGCGCAGACGGCAAACATCTGCACCCCTTCCGCTGTTTGTTCCGGCGGCGTCAGGTGGCCGATCGCGGTGCCATCGAGTAAATCGCGCAGCTGTTGTGCAAGTTCAGCAGAATACTTCGATACCTGGTCACGCACTGCGACGTCGGGAAGCGCGCGCGCGAAGGCTATTCCGTCGGTGCAGTTGGCGAAACGCGAGCGCAGCGCCTCGGCGTCGCGCTTGCGCGCTTCAAATGCCGCGTCGGGCGAGCCGCGCGGCACGATCATGACCACCGGGCGCATAATGTACTCATAACCCACGTCATTCTTTTTCTCTGACGGCTTCAGCTGAAGCTTGGCTTCGACGTCCTTGTCCAGGATTTCCAGGCTCGCCTTGTAGCGGCCGCGGACGAGACTGGTCCAGGCAATCTGCGCCCGTAACCGCCGCTTGAGCGTGTCTTCGCTGGCGCCGCCGGATACGAGAAGTTGTGTGAGTTTCGGTGAATCTATGCCCATACGGGTGGCGACCTGTTTATACGAATTGTCGACCTCCGAATCGGGCACTTCGATGCCGAAATGTTTAGCCTCGCCTATTTCCAAAATCTCGTCGATGAGGCTGTCCAGCACCTCCTTGCGGGCCGGCGGTTTCTTTGTGCTGAGCTGGATGAACTTGGCCCGGTGCTCGACGTCTAGCGTCGTGATCGGCTGACCGTTTACGAAAACCACGACCACTTGGGCGCGGACAATTGGGCACGCGACAAGCATGATCGCCGCGGCGGTTATCGCGGCGGCAACGGCCTTTTGGCAGTCACGGAGCGGGATGTGCGGTATCACTTCTCGTCTCTCCTCGGCAGATTAAGCGCCGCCCTCTTCCGCTCCCCAGTCCCATCCCAAGCCTTCAATACTATCCCTATGCGCAAAAAATTGAGAATAATTTTAGAACACAGAAGCGATCGGTACCAGAAAGTCCGGCCCGAGCGTGCGCAAGCTCATCTGCAGCATGATGCTGTCGTTCGGCGTCGGCGTCGCGCCCGTATAAATATAGGACGTGATCACGTTTAGCGACACGAGCAGGCAATCGTCGGTGTAGCCAATTCCCACCCGGGTTTGGTCGAATTCATGGGCGACCAGATCGTAACGCACCGAGCCGAGCAGGACCCAGTTCTGCGTCAGCTTGAACGTTGAGCCGACGAGGAGTTCTTCACGCCGATTAAGGAAGCCGATTTCCGGTTGAGCAGCGTAGTCGCCGTACATCAATTGCAACGTCCAGCGATCGAAATTAGCGCGCGTCTCGAACTCGAGCCGCTCGGGGGTGAAGGTGGCCTCGTCGAAGCGCCCGCGCGCGGTGAACGTGAAGACCTGATTGGGCTGATACGTGATGCGGCCCACATAGTCGGAAAGCGTCTTGTCGAGGCCGCTTTGCAATCCGGTATTCGTCAGGTCGGCAGCCGAGTAGGAGTTCAATCCGTAGATTTGGTAGGACTGCCCGAACAGCGCGTTGAAATACCCGGCTTGGTTGACCTGGGCGGTATACTGGAGGGCGGCATTGACGCGGCCGCCGCCTTCGACGCGGTCCCAGCCGGAAAATTTGTCGATCGAGAACAGGTTGCTGTCGCTGAACACCACGCTCTGAGCGTCTTCGTTCGGAAACCGTCCGATCTCCGTTTCGTTCGGGCGCAGGATAAGCTGTGCGATCGGCTCGATCGTTTGTGTTCCCCACGGTTCGACGTCGATGAACGGGTAATGATATTCGACGCCGGCGTGGGGCATGGCGCGTCCGACCTCGCTTTCGCCCGGGTTGATGAAGTTCGAAACGCCGGCCTGGTTCTGAAGGTCGAGTTGCGCAGCGTCCCCGCGCACGCCAAAGAAGGGCGTGATCATTTGTCCGTTGTCGGTGACGAACGTGCGCCGCCAATCGACCTCGCCGGAGGCGCGCGTGTAGGTACCGGGAATGCCGCGCAGCAGACAGTTGTTGGCGTTGACGACGGCCGGATTCTGCGACGCGCACAGGTTATTAACCGATGAGTTCTGATTGATGGCGTCGAATTCGGCTTGCTGCCGCGTCAGACTCGTCAGATTGAATTTGTAGCTCGTCTCGCCGCCCATCAGCGACTGCGGCAGCACGTTCGAATAATCGAGCACAGGGTGGATGATGGGAATCTGCGCCTGTATGTCTTGTCCCGAAAAGCCGTAGTAGTAGATCGACCGTATGTCGAAGAAACTGCGGTCCCCGGCGCCGGTGAGGTAAAGTTGCGAAACGCCTTCGGACGCAACGCCGGTGTGAAACGGGTCGAATGAGGCCAGGAATTGCCCGAGCTGATAGTCGAAGAGGAATTGCGTGTCGGTCATCAGCAGACCAGTCCAGCCCCATACCCATTTGTCGCTGAGTGCGAATTGGCCGGCGGTCTGAACGGCGCCGCGGAACACGTTGGCAGTCGGGCTGTCGGCGCCGTCGCGGGCGGCGAAATAGCCGGGGTCAAGCTGAAAGATGCCGGCGGCCTTGATCGAGTATGAGCCGTCCGCCAATCGCTGACGCCAGACGCCCTGGAACAGCTCGCCCTCCTTCGAGGTCGTCGTCAATGACGTGGTCAAATCGTAGTTCGGCGCCAGCGCCCAAAAGTAGGGAATTTCCACGCCGGCGCCGTAGGCGGTGCTGTAGGTGATGTTCGGAAACAAAAAGCCGCTCTTGCGCGTGACCGAAGGATCGGGCTGCGACATGAACGGGAAATACATCATCGGCATGCCGAAAAACTCGACGCGAGCATCCTCGAAATAAATCATCTTCTCGCCGCTGTCGTGGATGATCCGTGCCGCCTCGATTTGCCAGAGCGGCGGCTTCTTTGGATCGTCCTTGCAGGGCTCGCAGGCGGTGTACACGCCGTTTTGCATGACCGTGTAATTGCCCTTGACGCGGTCTGCGCGCACAGCGGCAAAGCGCGTGTCGTCCGGGGTTTCCAGCCGCAGCGAATCGACAAAGCCGTCCCGATAGTCGTCGGTTAGATCGATCAATTGGCCGTAAGTGATCTTGCCGTCCGGCTCGGTCATCCTGACATTGCCACGTGCTTGCAGGCGCTTCGTTTTTTGATCGTAGACCACCTCATCAGCTTCGACAGTCGATCCGTTGTAATAAATTTGAACGTTGCCGACCGCGGCGACGGTGTTGTTGGTGTAGTCGTATCTGATCTCAGCTGCCTGCACGAGCATGGGCGCGCCGGCCGGTGCAGCCGGCGGCTTCGGCACCGGCGGCCGGGGCGGGAAGTGCATCAGATTGGTCACGGCCTGCGCTGACGACGGTTGCGCGACGAACAATGAATGCGCGGCAAAGACCAGCAGCGCCGCAAGCATTGCGGCGCCCGCCCGAACTCGACCACGCACAACTGGACCAAAAGGGCGGATCGGACTCGCCACTAGCCGTCCTCCTGGTGCAACAGCACGACGAAGCCGGTGAGACTGCCGACCAGCACCGGAATCCATGCTGCCAAGACCGGCGACATGAGTTCGGATTTGCTCATGTCTTCTGTGAACTTCGACAGGATAAACAGCAGGAAGCCGGCGGAAATCCCGCCGAGCACCATCCGCTGGACGCCGCCGAAGCGGAAGAAACGCAGGCTCACCGCGGCGGCGAGCAGGACCATGGCCGTCAACAGGAACGGCCGCGACAGCAGCTGCTGGTATTGCAGCCGATAGCCGGCCGCGACTAGGCCCGCCCGGTCCGCTAATTCGATGTAGGAAGGTAGCTGCCAGAACGGGACGGTTTCGGGCGTTGCAAAGCTTTCGCGCACCTGCTCGAGCGTAAGATTGGTGGCGAGCCGATAGGTGTCCTGCATTACCGGCGGATTGCCGCTCGCATAAATGCGGGCATCCTCGAACCGCCAGTAACCTTGCTCGAGGACGGCGCTCTTCGCCTCGATCCGCTCGCGGAATTGCCCAGCGCTATCGAAGGTGTAAACGCTCACGGCGCCGAGTTGCGCACCCTGCTCGCGGCTCGATTTGGCGTTGATGATCGCCGCGCCGTCCGCGCTCCGCTGACGCACCCAGAATCCGCCGGTGCCTTCCTGAACCGCTGCCGCGGGAGCCTCGCCCATCATGTCGGATTCGAGCCGCTTGGAACGCTCGTGCAGCACCGCGGCCAGTGGGTTGTAGAGCGTTGTTGCGATCACGCCGAACAAGAACGCGGCGACCATGGAGGGCGCCACGAATTGCCAGGCGGAGACCCCGGCCGCGCGCGCCACCACGAGTTCAAGCCGGCGCGACAGCGTCAGATAACAGGACATCGCGCCGACCAGCACGGCGAACGGCATGATCCGTTCGGAAAGCTGAGGAACGCGAAACACCGAAATTTCGGCCAGGATAAGGGCGGTAGCGTGCGGCGAGTCGGAGCTGCGGCGCAAAAGCTCGACGTAGTCGATCATGGCGGAGAGTGCGACCACGCCGAAGAACGTGCCGGTGACGGATTTCAGGAAGCGAAATCCGAAATAGCGGGACAGTGTACCGGCAAGCATCCGCACGCTCCTCAACTCGCCGTCGCCTTGGCGAAGCGTTCACTGATGGCCGTCGCCAGTCTAGACACCGCCGTTGCAGGTTCGATGGCTTGGCCGCGCGAGACTTGCCACAGGCCGGCGATAATCGAGCCGAACAGCGCGATGTACTGCACCGTAAGCATGGCCGGGACGTGTACTCCGACGATGACGCTCAAGAAGCCGGTCAGGCGCAGCAGCGAGACCGCGCCGATCAGGCCGAGAAGGGCCAGCGTGCGGCTCTGCCTCGTTGTCTGCGGCGGACCCAGAAAAGCGTAGGCGAGAATGACGAAGGCCAGCGGATAGAGCGGAGTCGCGAAGCGATCGTGCAGCTCCGCGCGGAATTCGCCCGATTCCGCCATGAGCGCATCTTCGGGCCGCGGCCACATCAGTTCCCAAATATATTTCTCACGGACGTTGTAGACGACGCTTTGCTGTCCGCTGGTGAATTTCGACAGATCGAACGCGTAGCGATCGAATGTCACGATGCGCGGATCGCGCTGGCCCGCTTCCAGCCGCTGCACGCTGCCCTTTTCCAGGACGAGGAACGAGCCGGTGTCGTTCTTTACGATCTCACCCTGCTCGGCGAGATAGGTGGCGTGCTCCTTCGGATCGCGCCGGTCGTCGAGGAAAATGCCGAGCAACAGTCCATTCGGCTTCCGATCGGCGATGTGGAAGGTGAGGTTGCCGCCGACCGTCGCGAAGCGGCCGGGTTGAACGATGTTGGTAAGGATGTCGGCGCGGACTTGGGTCGCCCAGTCGCGCAGTTCACGCAAACTGAGCGGCGAGACGTATACCGCGATCACCGAGACGAGGAGGGAAACCACCAGGCCCGCGGCGAGGAACGGCGCAACCAGCCGCCATGGCGAGACGCCGGCGGCGTTCATTACGATGATCTCGGAATCGGAGCTTAGCTTGTTGAGGACGTGCGCGGCGGCCAGCACTAGCGAGATCGGAGCGATCATCATCACCAGCAGTGGAATGAGCAGGCCGGTGATCCCGATAAAGACGAAGACGGTTTGCCGTTGGCTGGTAATCAGGTCGAATTCGCGGATCGCCTGCGTGAACCACATCACAACGGTGAGGCTCACGCAGGTGATCACGAACGCACCCATGGTGGTGCGAAACATGTAACGGCCGATCGACCCCATCGGACTCAACTTCCCCGCTGACGGGCTCATGGCCGTCCCGGCCCCCCGAAGGCGGTATCCCCGCCCGAGCCGAGCTCCCCCGAAACATCATTAATTTCATGCGTTCACAAAGTGGCCTCGCCAAGGCAAAGCCATTGAACTTGCAAAGCAAAGGGTTAATGCTTTGCCATCTGCCCAGGGCCCGCGGGCCTTGCCGTAAGTCTGCCCAAACGCCTTTGCAGGAGCGCGCGGTCCGGTTCATAAGGCGGCTCAACGAGCCAGCGACCCGCCCAACAAGGACCGGATCATGCCCGAACCTCTTAAGATCGGATTCACCCCGTTCAACCGGCTGCGCGGGGTTCTCGTTACGTTCTGTGGAGAGGGCCTGAAATTCGGCCCCACGACCCAGAAGTCTTTGGCGCCGGTCGGCGACCTCTACCGCCGGGCTGCCGCCGCCGACCGCTTTACCGGTAAAACTGCGTCAACGCTCGACATCATCGCGCCGCCCTCGGCGCTCAACGCGCCACGGCTGGTTGTCGTTGGCACCGGCAAAGAGCGCAATTTGCACGATCGTGATCTCGTCCGCCTCGGTGGCGTCGCGATGGGCAGGGTGCCGGCGACCGCCGGCGAGGCCACGATCATGGCCGAGTTCGGGAGCGGTGCGCTCAAGGCGGAGCAGATTGCGGATCTGGCGCTCGGGGTGCGTCTGCGCGCGTACCGGTTCGACCGCTACAAGACCAAGCGCAAGGATGGCGAGGAGCGAGCCGATACGCTGGCGATAAATTTTGCCTGTGCCAATCCGGCGGCGGCCGAACGCGCCTGGTCGCGCGCGACCGGTGTAGCCGACGGCGTCGTGCTGGCCCGCGACCTGATCAACGAACCCGCCAATGTGCTTTATCCCGGCGAGTTCGCCCGCCGCGCCTCGGGTCTGCGAAAGCTTGGGGTCAACGTCGAGGTGCTCGACGTTCCTGCCATGCGCAAGCTCGGCATGTGTGCGTTGCTCGGAGTTGGGCAGGGCTCCGCGCATGAATCGAAAGTCGTCGTCATGCGCTGGAACGGCGGCAAGCGCGCCACCGAGCTGGTGGCATTCATCGGCAAAGGCGTGTGCTTCGACTCGGGAGGCATCTCGATCAAGCCCGCGGCCGGGATGGAAGACATGAAGGGCGACATGGCGGGGGCTGCCTGCGTCGTCGGCCTTATGCACGCTCTTGCTACGCGTAAGGCGCGGGTCAACGCGGTCGGCGTCATCGGCCTGGTTGAGAATATGCCCGACGGCAAGGCGCAACGGCCGGGCGACATCGTAACGAGCATGTCGGGGCAGACCATCGAGATCATCAACACCGACGCAGAAGGCCGCCTCGTGCTCGCCGACGTGCTGCACTACGTCAACAAACGCTTCAAGCCCCGCTTCATGATCAATCTGGCGACGCTCACCGGCGCCATCATGGTTGCACTTGGGCAGGAATATGCCGGCCTATTTTCCAACGACGACAAGCTGGTCGAGCGATTGACGAAAGCAGGAGAAGCGACCGGCGAACGGGTATGGCGCATGCCGCTCGGGCCGGAATACGACAAGATCATCGATTCGAAATTTGCGGACATGAAGAATACGGGCGGGCGCTGGGCGGGCTCGATTACGGCGGCGCAGTTTCTTCAGCGTTTCGTCGGCAAAACGCCTTGGGCGCATCTTGATATCGCGGGTACCGCGCTTGGTTCGCCGCAGACCGATATCAACAGGAGCTGGAGCGCCGGCTGGGGCGTACGTCTGCTCGACCAACTGGTCGAGGACTATTACGAGCGCTAGTCGCAGTCGTCCTGAGCCGTGCCATCCGGCTATCAGCCAGCAACCTTGAGGATCAGCTTTCCGAAATTCTCGCCGCTGAAAAGCTTCAGCAGCGCTTCCGGAAAATTCTGTAATCCTTCGACCACGTCTTCGCGTGACTTGAGCTTTCCCGCGGCGATCCAGGCGGCGATGTCGCCGATCGCCTGCGGATAGCGCGACGCATAATCGAAAACGACCATGCCCTCCATGCGGGCGCGGTTGACGAGCAACGAGAGATAATTGGCGGGACCCTTGATCGCGGTCGTGTTGTTGTATTGCGAGATCGCGCCACAAATGACGACCCGGGCATGTCGGGCCAGCTGCGCCAGGACGGTGTCGAGGATTTCGCCGCCGACATTGTCGAAATAAACATTCACGCCGTTAGGACAATGCGCCCGCAGGCCTTGCGCACGTCCTCCGACTTGTAGTCGATCGCCGCATCGAATCCGAGATCATCGACAAGATACCGGCATTTCGCCGTGCCGCCCGCTATCCCGACCGCCCGGCATCCCTTGATTCTGGCAATCTGGCCTACGGTCGCGCCTACGGCGCCGGCGGCGCCGGACACAACGACAGTATCGCCCTCGTTCGGGACGCCGACGTCAAGCAAGCCGAAATAAGCCGTCATCCCCGGCATGCCGAGCGTGTTGAGGAACCTCGGCAAGGGCGCGAGCTTAGGGTCAACCTTGGTGAGTTGAGCGCCGGGCAGCGCCGCAAATTCCTGCACGCCGAGAGCACCGCTGACATGATCGCCGGCGGCGAAACCCGGATGTTTGGAAGCAATCACCCTGCCGACGGCGCCCGCGCGCATCACGTCCCCGATTCCGACCGGCGCTATGTAGGATTTTCCCTCATTCATCCATCCGCGCATGGCCGGGTCGAGCGACAGGTAAAGAACTTCGGCGAGCACTTCGCCGTCACGCGGTTCCGGCACGGGCGTGTCAATGAATTGCCAGTCGTTGCGTTTGGGTAAGCCCACGGGCCGTGCCGCCAGCCTGACTTGATTATTGGCGCGAGTGCTCACGTGCCCCGGCGGCTTTCATTGGACCGTGTTTGTGTCCTACCATGATCGCGGTGCCAGCCTGAAATCGGCTAAACATTTTGCGTCCACATGACAGAAATCCTCTTCTATCACCTGAACGGGCAAGCGCCCGAGCAGGTCTTGCCGCCGCTGCTTCAGAAGTCGCTTGAGCGCGGCTGGCGCGTCGTGGTGCAAACGTCTTCCGAAGAGCGTGTCGAGGCGCTCGACGCGCATTTGTGGACGTGGCGGGACGACTCCTTTCTTCCGCATGGGACGTGGCAGGACGTCGAAGTTTCCCGGCAGCCGATTGTGCTGACCCCCAACGAGGACAATCCGAATGGTGCCGTCGTGCGCTTCCTGATCGAAGGTGCCGCGATGCCGGACAATGTCTCCGCTTATCAGCGCGTCGTCCTGCTGTTCGACGGCCATGATCCCGACGCGGTTGAGGTCGCGCGGACACGCTGGAGCGAGGCCAAGTCCGCCGGATTTGAGGTCACTTACTGGCAAGCCGATGACAACGGTGCGTGGCGGCGGCAAGCCTGAAATACGACCTGAACGCTAGGTGCGATATTAGTGCAGGGACTTGGCGCACCTTATTGAATATGAATGACTTTTATTTCTTAATCATTTGTCTTAAGGGAGCATCGCGAAACCGGATTTGCGCCCTATATTTTTTTGCCTCGAAGGAGGGATTGGCGATATAGTAGTTCCATGAATAGACGTTCAGTGAAAAGGCGGCCGGCGAAAGCGGCAAGCCGCAGTCCAGTAGTTCGGAAGGCTGTTTCGCGGCAAGTTTCAGGCAAGCCGGAGGCGGCCAACGCGGTGAAGATTGCGTCCGTGAGCGTCGCGCAGGTCACCATGCGCACTCCGTTTTTGCGTGCACACAAATATCGCGTCGGCCAAACGGTTCTGTACACGTCGAGCCCGATCAGCCGGCCCGGCGCAAGCGGCTCCTACAAAGTCGTCAAATTGTTGCCGTCTGACGGCGACGACTATCAGTACCGCATCAAAAATCCCGGCGAAGCGTTTGAGCGCGTAGCTAAAGAGAGCCAGCTCGAAGTCGAGCATTAGGCGCGAGATTTCTGACGCGGCCGGCTCCGCGCGTCGGCGATGGTCGCGGGCTGGCGTCCGCGCAGTACCTAGGTCATACTTTGCCGAACGGCAGCGTCTTTTGTCGGTAGCGGAGTGGGTTGATGCTCGGCGTTGATTCCGAGATCGGAACCTCGGCTTTGCGATTATGGGTCGCTGCCGGTTCGGCGGCGCTTCTCATCGTCTTCTGCGCGCTCACTGTTTCTCGGTTGCCGCCGGCCATGCCCGCGAGCCGGATCTTGCGCGCAGGCTTTGTTGTGGTCGTCGCGGCGCTCGGTGCGGCGATGATGTGGGCATTCCTCGATCGAAGCGCTGCGGGCAATCACGGCACCGAGCGGCAAGCCTTCGAGTTGCGCGCGGAGGAACTGAGTGTGCGCGCGCTTGCTCCCGGCTCGCCGCTCGCTTGTCTTGACGCTTTGGCGGGCGAGAGCGTCGAGACGGCTTGTGAAAAGGCGCTGTTTGCTTCGCCGGTCAATGTGGCATCCGCGTCCTCGTATGTTGCGGCCCGGTTGGCGCTGCTTGCGAGCATGGCTGCTTATGTCAAACGTGGCGGCACCGATATCGACGAGATAATGCTGCCGCTACGCCGCTCGCTCGAGACTGATCGCTTTGGGTTCCTTGCCCACGTGCTCGCCGTCCGCGATGGTTGCACCCGCCAGAATTGCAAGGCGCTGGCCGTGTTGCGGGATCCGAGCCATGTCCGCACCAATTTGAGCGCCGAAACGCTTGATCGCTATTTGGAGCACTATGCGGCGCTTTGGGGCGCGGCGTCGGATGGAACGCTTGCCGACGTGGCGCTGCCCTCGCCAAACGGCACGGGCGTCCCGGGGCCGCGCAAGATGGTCAACATTGATTTCCCGTCCGCGGCTTCGATTCCGGCTGTAAGCATCATGAATCCTGAGCCTTCCGGGCCGGTGGTTCCTGGAGCGGCGGTGGCCGCAGCGATCAATCCGAACCCGCAACCGGCAACCCATCGTGCGCAGAAGCAGGCGACTGGTCAGCCAGCTCCGCACCCTGTCCAGCCGGCTTCGCCTGGCGCGTCTGTCACCGAGCCGATCTGGCCTGAGCCGGTGCCGCCGGCCCCGCCCCCGCAGCCGGCGTCCGTCGGCGCGGCGCCAATGCAACTCACCCCGCCTTCGGCGACGCGCACGCAATGAGTTGAGTGCAAGTCGAAACGCTGCGGCAATTCCGTCGTCATGTTCAGCTCCGTCCTTATCGCCAATCGCGGCGAAATCGCCTGCCGGGTCGCCCGCACCGCCAAACGGCTCGGTATGCGCACGATTGCCGTCTATTCGGTAGCGGATGCGCATGCGCTGCATCGGCGGCTTTGCGACGAAGCGCATCTGATCGGGCCCGCGCAGCCGCGCGAAAGCTACCTCAACATCGAACGATTGATAGACGTTGCGAAAAAGGCCGGGGCCGAATGTGCTCATCCCGGTTACGGATTTCTATCCGAGAGCGCCGATTTTGCCGACGCCTGCGCGCGCGCCGGGCTGACCTTTGTGGGTCCGCCGCCGGCTGCGATCCGCGCCATGGGACTAAAAGACCGCGCCAAGGCATTGATGGAAAAGGCCGGCGTGCCGATCGTCCCCGGCTATCACGGCGACCGGCAAGATGCGGTTTTCCTCCGGGAGAAAGCTGATGCAATCGGCTATCCGGTATTGATCAAGCCGGCAGCGGGCGGCGGCGGGCGCGGATTGCGCCGTATCGACAACGCGGCTGACTTTGCGGTCGCGCTTGAGGGCGCGGTGCGCGAGGTAACGGCGGCGTTCGGCTCCGGCCGGGTCCTGATTGAGAAATACATCCCGGCACCGCGTCACATCGAGATCCAGGTGTTCGCCGACAAGCACGGCAACGTCATTCACCTCGGCGAGCGCGACTGCTCGTTGCAGCGCCGCCATCAAAAGGTGATGGAGGAAACTCCGGCGCCCGGAATGACCGTGAGTTTACGAGCCCAAATGGGCGCGGCCGCGGTCGAGGCGGCGAGAGCCGTCGGCTATGTCGGTGCCGGTACCGTCGAATTCGTCGCCGACGGCACCAAGGGCCTGCGGCCGGACGGTTTCTGGTTCATCGAAATGAATACGCGGCTTCAGGTCGAACATCCGGTGACCGAAGCGATTACCGGTCTTGACCTTGTCGATTGGCAGTTCCGTGTTGCCGCAGGTGAAAAGCTGCCGCTGACACAGGCCGAAGTCGGCTTTGACGGCCACGCGATCGAGGCGCGGGTTTACGCCGAAGATCCCGATCACGGCTTTCTGCCATCGACCGGCAGGATCGTCGGTCTTGTTCTGCCAGGCGACGTGCGCGTGGAGACGGGCGTCGAAGCCGGCGGTGAGGTGACCCCGTTCTACGACCCGATGATCGCCAAGCTTGTCGCACACGCCCCCACGCGCGAGGCCGCCCTTGCCCGCCTGACGAGTGCGCTCGACCAGACCCTGATCGCCGGCGTCCGAAGTAATGTCGCCTTTCTTGGCGCGTTGTGCCGCGCGTCCGCCTTCCGGGAGGGAAAGGTCGACACCGGTTTCATTGACCGCAATCTTGCCGCGCTCGGTGCAGAACCGCGGAAGCCGGACCTTGCAGCGGCGGCGTTTGGCGTGCCGCACTTGCTGGCACGAAGCGATGCCAACGGCGAAGAATCCGCCGAGTCGGATTCGCCTTGGGCTGCGCGCGACGGCTTCCAGCTCGGCGGGGTCCGCTCGACCGTCGTTCCGCTTGTTATAGATGGAGAAGGCGCGGATGCGACCGTTACCTACGGCAAGGGCGGCATGCAGGTTACGATCGACAGCGCGGCGCCGGCGCTTGATGCGCGTGCATTCGCCGGCGAGGAGGATGTCTTCGTCCTGCGGTACGGCCGCCAGACCCGCGTCCGGCTCAAGGACATTTCCGCCGCGGCCGCGGAGGGAAACGCCGGTAACGGGGTCATCAAAGCGCCGATGCATGGCAAAGTGCTGGAACTTTTCGTCAACAAGGGCGATTCCGTCGCCGGCGGTCAGCGGCTCGCGGTGATTGAAGCGATGAAAATGGAACATACATTGCGAGCGCCGTTCGGCGGCAGCGTCGCAGAGTTGGCGGTCGCCGCGGGCGAACAAGTTGTGGAAGGCGCGCCGATCATGGTGATCGAACGAGCCGACGCAGTCTAGTCTGCAGGCATGGCCCTTCATCTCATCAAGCTTTGTGTCGGCGCCGATTCGGTCACCGATCTCGAGGACTGGATCGCGCAAAAGCTCAAAGATAAGCGCAAGCGCGGCGAAAAGCCTGAGCATATCCACCGCACACGCATGGTTCCCAAGCGCGCTGCGGAGCTGACCGACGGCGGTTCGCTCTACTGGGTCATCCGTGGCGAGATCGCCTGCCGCCAGCGCATTCGCGACGTGCGGCCTTTCCGCGACAAGGACGGCGGCGGCCGCTGCGGTCTCGTGCTCGAACGCAAGGTCGTTCTGGTCGCGCCGCGGGCCTTCCGTGCTTTTCAGGGCTGGCGGTATCTCGCGCCCGAGGACGCCCCGCGCGATCTCGACAAGGTGGCGCGCGGCGCTACAGCGATGCCGGAAAAATTACGGCGGGAATTGCGGGACCTCGGCCTGATGTGAGCCGATCAAGCCCCACTGTGGCGCACGTTGAAGCAATGCCCTAAAATCCACGCGCAGGATGCGCCCAGGCGGCGCCGGAGTGAAATTTATGATCATTGAAAACCAGGCAGACGTCACCAAGGCCGTACTCGCCGAACTCAAGCGGGCACCCAACGCGCGCTTTCGCGAGATCATGGCCGCCTTTATTCGCCACCTGCATGATTTCGCGCGCGAGGTGAAATTGACCGAACAGGAACTTCAGACCGCAGCCGCTTACGTCAATGCGATCGGCAAGCACAGCAACGACAATCACAACGAGGCCGTGTTGATGTCGGGTACGCTTGGTTTCTCGGCTCTCGTTTGTCTCCTCAACAACGGCGACCACGGCCAGACTGAAACCGACGCCAGCCAGCTTGGGCCGTTCTGGCGGATGCATTCGCCGCCGACTCAGAGTGGCGGCTCGATCGTGCGCTCACCCACACCCGGTCCGGCGCTTTTTGTTGATGCTTACTATCGCGACGCGCGTGGCAGGCCGATCGGGGGCGTGGAAGTCGATGTCTGGCACTCTTCGCCGGAAGGCCTCTACGAGAACCAGGATCCGACCCAGTCCGACATGAATTTGCGCGGCAAGTTCATCACCGACGCCCAAGGCCATTTCAGTTTTCGCAGCGTGAAGCCGGCAGGCTATCCCATTCCGATCGATGGCCCGGTGGGCGACCTGCTGCGCGCGCAGGGCCGCCACAACATGCGCCCGGCGCATCTGCATTTCCTGGCCTACAAAGATGGTTTCAAAACGCTCATCTCGCAAATCTATCCGCCCGACGACAAATACATTGACAGCGACGTTCAGTTTGGCGTCACCCGGCATCTGCTCGGTAATTTTGTGCGTCATGACGCCGGATCGGCGCCTGCCGCCGATGTCAAGCCGCCGTGGTATTCGCTGACGCACAATTTTGTCATGGAAGCCGGCGAGACGCGCCTGCCGAGAGCGCCGATCACCGGCAAGGCCGAGGGTGAGCGGCCGCAAATTCCGCATCTCGAACGGGTCTGAGGTCCGGTCGCCCGCGAGTTGATCGACAGGATCGGAAGGGCACGAATGCTGCGCAGGACGATGCTTAAAGGCATAGCGGCTGGCGCGGCCGTCGGCCTCTTGGCGCGTCGCGCAACCGCCCAGGACGTTCTCAAGATGGGAATCGGTATTCCGTTGACCGGAGCCGGCTTCAATGCCGTAGGCCGGCAACTCGCGGCCGCAATCAAGCTTTATGTTCAACAGCATGGCGACGTCGTGGCGGGCCGAAAGATCGAGTTGATCGTGCGCGACGACGGTGGCGTCGCCGACAATGCGCGCCGCATCGTCCAGGAGATGATCGTCAACGACAAGGTGAGCCTCGTCGGCATCGGCATTACCCCGACCTGTCTCGCTATCGCGCCGCTTGTGACCGAGGCCAGGATTCCGACGGTGGTGATGAGCTCGGGCGCGGCCGTCACGGTTACCAAATCGCCCTACATGGTGCGCGCCGGTTGGTTGCAGAACCAGCAGTCATGGATCATGGCGGAATGGGCCGCGAAGAACGGCAGCAAGCGTGCCGTCACGCTGGTCAACGAGTGGGCGCCCGGGGTTGAAGCGGAGACGGCGTTCAAGACCCGCTTTGTCCAGGCGGGCGGCGAAATCATCGAATCTATCCGCATTCCGCTCGCCAACCCCGATTTTGCCCCGTTTCTCCAGCGTATGCGCGACAGCAATCCGGATACGGCGTTCATCTACTTTCCCGGCACGCAAGCGCCGATTTTCGCCAAGCAGTTCGCCGAACGAGGTCTCGCCAAGTCCGGGATCAAGATCGTCGGCACCGGCGACCTGACCGATGACGACGATCTCAACACGATGGGCGACCAGATGCTCGGCATGATTACCGCCGGTCCCTATTCAGCCGCGCACGATTCCGAACTCAATCGCGCCTATGTGGCCGCCTTCGAGAAGGCCAATCGATTTCGTCCCGATTTCGTATCGGTCAGCGGCTACGACGGCATGCATTTGGTTTACGAGGCGCTGAAGAAAACCGGCGGCGACGCCGGAGGCGACGCTTTGCTGGCCGTGATGAAAGGAATGGCCTGGGAAAGCCCGCGTGGCCCGATTTCGATCGACTCGCAAACTCGCGATATCGTGCAGAACATCTACATCCGCAAGGTCGAGAAGGTGAATGGGCAACTTTATAGTATGGAGTTCGCCACCTACGAGGCCGTGAAGGATCCGATGAAGGCCGGCGGCGCGCAGTGAATGCGTCGTTTAGACTGCGACGTTATCGATGAGCCGCGTCTTCCCGATGCGGGCGGCGGCGAGCAGACGAAGCGGTCCGCGGTTGCCAGAATTGAAGGGTGCTAACGTGAGGGCATGACGCGCTTCCAGATAGTCGAGCGCAAAGCCGGCGCGTGCGAGCGCCGCGCGGCCGTCATCGAGCACAGCATCGATCGCTTTACCGGCGGCGATTGTCTTTGCGCAATCGGCCAACACGCGATGCAATGTTGGCGCCAGCGCGCGCTCGCCCGGCGACAGGTAGGCGTTGCGTGACGACAGCGCGAGCCCATCATTCTCCCGCGCCGTTGGCGCACCGACCACCCGCGTTCCCAAGCCGAGATCGCGTGACAGCTGTGTGACCACTTTGAGCTGCTGGTAGTCCTTCTCGCCGAATACCGCGATATCCGGCAGGCACTGGATGAAGAGCTTGGCGACGACGGTGGCGACGCCGGCAAAAAAATGCGGTCGGTACGCGTCTTCAAGACCGACAGCGGCCGGACCTTCCGGCACGATCCGTGTAGCAAATCCGGCTGGATACATGATCTTGACCGATGGCGCCCACACGACATCGGTTTTCACGGCCGCGAGCCGTGAAATATCTTGCGTTAGGCTGCGTGGATAGGTCGTAAGGTCTTCGTGTGGCGCAAATTGTGTCGGATTGACAAAGATCGACACGATGACGCGGTCGGCCCGTCGTTGCGCCAGGCGCACCAGCGCGATATGGCCCGCATGCAGTGCACCCATGGTGGGTACAAGGGCGACTGTATCCCGCCGCGCGCGCCAATCAGAACGCAAGCGGGCGAGCGCAGGCAGATCGCGGACGATGCGTGGGCGGCGGTGTTTCGAAATTCCGGCCATGGCGTTGCGGCGTAAGCACACGCGGCGCGTATTCGTCACGCGCCGTGTGGTTAATGATTAACTTATCGAGTCCGATGCTGTATCTTGATTCCGCTCGTTGCAAGCTGGAGAACGGATCGCCACGCAGAGGTTGCGTAACCCATGTTGATGCAGGCGGACGTTGGCAGGCCGTTTTCGGCCCATGTCATCGTCCTTGGCAACGAAAAGGGCGGATCGGGTAAGTCGACCACGGCAATGCACGTTGCCGTTGCGCTGCTCCAGGTCGGTCAGCGCGTGGCCACCATCGATCTTGATTCGCGCCAGCGCAGCTTCACCCACTATGTCGAAAATCGGCGCGATTGGGCGACGCGTGCCGGCATCAAGCTCGAGCACTCCCGGCATTTCTGCGTCGCGCGCGGCTTCGGCGCGCGGCTCGATGAAATCGAGGCGCAGGAGTTCGCCGCATTCGCCCAGGCTGTTAGCGCGGTCGAGCAAACTCACGATTTTGTCGTGATCGACACGCCGGGCGCCGATTCGTACCTGATGCGGCTTGCGCATTCGATGGCGGATACGCTGATTACGCCGCTGAACGATAGTTTCGTCGATTTCGACGTGCTCGGTCTGGTCGATCCAACCACCTTCGAGCTGACCGGCGTCAGCCATTACGCCGAGATGGTTCGCGAGGCGCGGCGGCAGCGCCGTCTGGTTGATGGCGGGCTGACCGACTGGGTGGTCGTGCGCAATCGTCTCTCCACGCTTGGCTCGC
>CAYVPC010000023.1:0-24758 GCA_964453555.1 uncultured Hyphomicrobiales bacterium
AGACGGCCGGCAGGCCGATGCCGCGCAAACCCGAGATCATGATATGCGCGAAATCCTGGCAGACACCGCGGCGCAACGCGAACGACATCGGCGGCGTGGTGGTGACGGTGGTGGCGCCGATCTCGTAAGTGATATCGGATTTCAGCCGCTTCATCAGCTCGATTGAGGCATCGAGCACCGGCCGGCCAGCGGAAAAACTCTCCCGCGTATAGTCGCGTATCTCCGGATCGAGCGAGACCATGCGGCTCGGAAACAAGAAGTGCGCCGGCGACAGCGGGCCGACGTCGCTGGTGGCAAACGCCTCCTCGCGCACCGCTTCCCACGGCGGCGTAGACAAAGCGGCCGGCTCGATCGCCGCATCGACCGTAACGCGTGCGGCCAATTTGACCGTCAGCGTCCTGTGCGGCTCCTCGATTTCGATCCAGGTCAGGCGATTGCCGAAAAAATCCCGGCCTTCTCGCCTGTGCAGCGGCTCCGGCGCGATTTGCAGCGAGGACACTTGCACGCGCTGGCCGTCGCGATGGATCGGCGTCAGCCGCAGCACGTGGCGCGCATGCGCCACCGGCAAGGCGTAAGCGCATGTCGTCGTCTGCCGCACGTCGTAGATCACGCCAGCGCCTCCCACGCGGTTTCCGAGCGTTCGTTGTTGCTGAGATAGGCGGCGCTGATCGCGTCCGAAAGCTTCATGAGCGATTGCTCGACGTCGATGACCAGCGCCTCGTCGATGGCGGTCGCTTCGACGGTGCGCAGCCGAGTCGCGATTGCGGCGGCGATCTGCTGCACCGGAGAGAGCCGGCCGGCGGCGTGCCGTCCCGGCAGGGCGGAAAGATGCGTTTCGATTCGGTCGAGCTGAAAAGCCACCGAGCGCGGATTATTGGGGTCGAGCATGACCAGATCGATCACCGGCGCGCGCGCCGCGACCATGACGTAACGCTGCCGATAGGTGATCTGGCTGTCGGCGAGTTCGAGCAGCACGTCGAGGCCGCCTTCGGGGGCGCTCGATTGAGCGAAGCAGCGCACCAGGCGGCTGGTCAAAATGGCCCGCTCGATGCGGCGGCCGAGTTCGAGAAAGCGCCAGCCGGCGAGCTGCGTCATATTCTCCTGCGCCAGGCCGGAGAGCGATGAGATGATGCGCAATGCCGCCTCGACGCGCTCGATGATGACGCTTTCCGAGGGGCCGATCGAAAGCGGCATCGAAATCATCGTGGCCAGATCGTTGAGTGCCCGCCAGGCGTCCGGTGAGAGACGGTCGCGGATGACCGAGGCCGCCGAACGGGCGGCGCCGGTGAGATAGGGGAGCGCACCCGGCGTATCGAGCCGGGTGAGCGCCGCGCGCGCGGTCAACGCAGCGGCTCCGCCGCCGGTCGCCTTCGGCACCGCCTCCCAGGCTTCGAGCAGCGCGCCGATGGTGGCGATCACCGGCGCCGCCGTCTCATCCGCTTCTGCGGCCCGGTTGATCATGGCGCGCGTGAGCCGCAGCGTCGCTTCGGCGCGTTCCACATAACGCCCGACCCAAAACAGATTGTCGGCGGCACGGCTCGGCAGCAGGCCGGTAGCGCGCTGGACCTGAATCCGTTCCGGCGTCGGCAGCAAAGTCGTTTCCGCGACCGGACCATGCGCAAGCACCCAGGCGTCCGCGGTCGCGGCGCCGCGCTGCAGGCTCACCGCCCGCGCGTCGGCGCTTTCGGCGATACGTACGAAGCCGCCCGGCATGACCTGCCAGCGGTCGCCGACCTTGGCGAGGAACAGACGCAAGGTGAATGGCCGCGGCTGCAGCCGGCCCTCGCGCCATACCGGCATGCTGGAGAGCGTCACCGCCTCCTGCGCCACATAGTCGACGCTGCGGTCGCGGATCGAGTCTATGAGGGCTTCGCGCTGGGCGGCGTCGAGCTTGGCGCCCAGAACTTCGTTGCTCCGCCCGTCGGTCGGCGGCTCGAAGGCGGAGCCGATCACCATGCGGTCGAGCTTTGCGATCATCTCTTCGCGCATATCGGGACGGCCAAGCCACCAGGTCGCGACGTTCGGCACCTGCAAGTCGCTGCCGAGCACGATCGGCGCCAGCGCCGGAAGGAACGCCAGCATGGCGCGCGCCTCGACCAGGCCGGCGCCGAGTGCGTTGATTATGACGACCTTGCCGTCGCGCACGGCCTGCAGAAGTCCGGGCGCGCCGAGCCGCGAAGCGGCGTTGAGCTCGAGCGGATCGGCAAAATCGGCATCGATCCGGCGCACCAGCACTTCGGTGCGCTGCAAGCCGGACACCGTGCGGATGAACACGCCGTCATCGCGGACACTCAAGTCCTCGCCCTCGACCAGCAGGATGCCGAGATAGCGCGCGAGATAAGAATGCTCGAAATAAGTTTCGCTCATCGCCCCGGGGGTCAGCAGGCAGATATGCGCATCGTCCTGGCGGCTGAGCCTATAAAGCTCGGCCTGGAAGGCTTGAAAGAACGGTGCGACGCGCTCCACGCGCGTGGCGCGGTAAATGTCGGGAATCGCGCGCGACAGCGCGAGACGGTTTTCGATGGCGTAGCCGGCGCCGGACGGCGCTTGTGCGCGGTCGCCCAGCACCCACCAGCGGCCATCGGCGCCGCGCCCGACATCGACCGCATAAAAGCGCAGATGCGCGCCGCCGGGCGGCGGCACGCCGGCGAGCGGACGCAAAAATTCCGGATTGCCGGCAATCAGCGCGGCGGGCAGGCGGCCGTCGCGGCTGAGCAAGGCCGGACCGTAGGCATCAGCCAGCACCGCTTCGAGAAGCTGCGCGCGCTGGATGAGGCCTCCTTCCAGCTGCTTCCATTCCGACGGCTCGACGATCAGCGGCACATGGCTGAGCGGCCACGGCCGTTCGATGCCGGCCGCGTCTTCGTAGACGCGGTAGAAAACGCCGGAACCGCGCAGATAGCGGTCGGCCGCGCCGAAGCGGCGATTGATCTCGTCGGCGCCGAGGCCGGCCAGCATGGCGAGGAACGGCCGCCAGTGCGCGCGCACGCGGCCGTCGCCGTCCATCATCTCGTCGAAAATGCCCGGAAGCGGCCGATAGTTTGCAACGAACTGATCGAGCCCCGCGGTTTCCGGTTCGACAATCGTGTCGAGATTGGCTGCCATAATGTTTTTTAGTTGGGCCGCCGCAGATCGAGCGTGGTCGGATATTCAAGCGAGATTTCGAGCGGCGGAACGTCGATAACGCCGCCGGTATGGCCGTGATCCTGGAAGCGCGCGCGGCGGCGCGCTTCGGCTTCGTAGGAGTTGATAGGGTACGTCTCGTAATTACGGCCGCCAGGATGCGCGACGTGATAGACGCAGCCGCCGAGCGAGCGACGGCTCCAGGTGTCGATAATGTCGAACGTCAGCGGCGCCTGGACGTCGATGGTCGGATGCAGTCCCGATGCCAGCTTCCACGCCTTGAAGCGGACGCCGGCGACGAATTCGCCGGAGCGGCCGGTGGAGGTAAGCGGCACGCGGCGGCCGTTGCAGGTGACGACGTAACGGTTTTCGCTCAAGCCTTCGAGCTTGACCTGGAGCCGCTCGATCGACGAGTCGACCAGCCGCGCCGTGCCGCCCGGCAAACCTTCTTCGCCCATCACGTACCAAGGCTCGATCGCCTGGCGCAGCTCAAGCCGCATGCCGGCGTGCTGCACGGCGCCGCACAGCGGAAAACGGAATTGCCTTTGCGCCTCGAACCAGGTCGGGTCGAAGGCGTAGCCGGCGTGCTTCAAATCGTCGAGGACTTCAAGAAAATCCTCCCAGACGAAATGCTCGAGCATGAAGCGGTCGTGCAAAGCCGTGCCCCAGCGTACCGGCTTGCCGTCGAGCGGCAAGCGCCATAGCCGGGCGATCACCGCGCGCAACAGTAATTGCTGCGCAAGACTCATGCGCGCGTCCGGCGGCATTTCGAACGAGCGGAATTCGACCAGGCCGAGCCGGCCGGTCGGGCTGTCCGGGGAGAACAATTTATCGATGCAAATTTCGGTACGATGGGTGTTGCCGGTCACGTCGACCAGAATGTTGCGGAACAGGCGATCGACCAGCCACGGCTGGACCGATGCCGCGCCCTGCGGCGGCGGCACCATGCCGAGCGCTATTTCGAGCTCGTAAAGCATGTCCTGGCGGGCTTCGTCGATGCGCGGCGCCTGGCTGGTCGGCCCGATAAACAATCCGGAAAAGAAATAGGAGAGTGAGGGTCGCCGCTGCCAATAGAGCACCAGGCTCTTCAGCAGATCGGGCCGCCGCAGGAACGGACTGTCTGCGGCGTTGCGGCCGCCGAGCACCACGTGATTGCCGCCGCCGGTGCCGCTGTGCCGGCCGTCGATCATGAACTTGTCGGTGCCAAGCCGCGACAGATGCGCTTCCTCGTACAGGCCGCGCGTGTTCGCGACCGCCTCGCGCCAAGACGCGGCCGGGTGGATGTTGACTTCGATGACGCCGGGATCCGGCGTCACTTTGATGACGTTGAGCCGCGGATCGGGCGGTGGCTCGTAGCCTTCGACATGCACCGGCAGGTTAAGCTCGCCTGCTGTCGTCTCGACGACGGCAAGGAGCTCGAGATAATCGGCGAGCGCTTCCGCCGGCGGCATGAACACGCACACGCGTCCATCGCGCACTTCGACAGTCAGCGCTGTGCGCACTGGCAAATCCGATTTGGCGGCCGGCCGCTGCATCACCAAAGTCTCGGGCGCGAGTGGCGGCGCGGGCTCTTCGGCTCCCGAGGCGTGGAAAGCCTGCGCGCCGAACGGACGGGTCATGCGCGGATCGGGCAGTGGCCGGCGTTCGGCAAACGGATCGTCCGGCATGAGATGTGGATAGTCGACGGGATCGATCTCGGGCAGCGATTGCAGCGGCAGCCGGAAGCCGAGCGGAGAATCGCCCGGGATCAAAAACAGCCGTCCACGCCGCGTTCGCCACACCTCGCTCAGCCAGCCGGGTTGTGCCTGCGCGGTCCAGGGCTGCAGCGGCAGCACAAGGCCCGCGGGCTCGCTGACATGGCGGTCGAACAGGCTCAGAATGCGCGCCCGCTCGCGCGGATCGTCGATCTTCGGATTGCTAGGATCGACGTTCTCCGGGATCAGACCTTGCTTGAGCATCCGGTCGGTCGGGTCCTCGTAAGCGGGCTGCACGTAATCCGCCGTGATTCCCAAGCGGGCGGCAATCCCTTCGGCGAGGCGCTGTGAATCGCCGGCGGAGGGCTTGTGGTCGGCGGCTTCACGCGCGATCAGCCTTTCGTCGCGCCAGATCGGCACGCCATCGCGGCGCCAATAGAGTGCGAAGGCCCAGCGCGGCAGCGGCTCGCCCGGATACCATTTGCCCTGGCCGTAATGCAGAAGACCGCCGGGCGCGAAGTGATCGCGCAGGCGGCGGATCAGCTCGTCGGCGCGCACCCGCTTGGTCGGACCAACCGCTGCGGTGTTCCATTCGGCCGACTGGTAATCGTCGATCGATACGAACGTCGGCTCGCCGCCCATCGTCAGACGCACATCGTGCGCGACGAGATCGGCGTCGACTTTTTCGCCCAACGCGTCGAGCGCGGTCCAGGCTTCCTCGGAAAACGGTGCGGTCACCCGCGGCTGCTCGGCGATCCGCCGCACGCTCATCTCGAACGAGAAGCGGACCCCGCTCGGTTCAACCATTCCGCTGATCGGCGCCGCGGAACGATAATGCGGCGTCGCCGCAACCGGCAGGTGGCCTTCGCCGCAAAGCAGACCCGACGTCGGGTCGAGCCCGATCCAGCCCGCACCCGGCAGATAGACTTCGGTCCAGGCATGCAGGTCGGTGAAGTCCTGCGTGGCGCCGGCGGGTCCTTCGAGCGGTTTAATGTCGGGACGCAATTGAATCAGGTAGCCGGAAACGAAGCGCGCCGGCAGCCCGATGTGGCGCAGGAGCTGCACCAAGAGCCAAGCCGTGTCGCGGCATGAGCCGGCGCCGGATGTCAGCGTCTCTTCCGGCGTCTGGACGCCCGGCTCCATGCGGATGAGATAGCGGATCAAGCCCTGCAGGCGCTGATTGATTTCGACCAGAAAATCCACGGTGTTGCGCTGCTTGCGCGAGATCGATGCGATCAACTCCTTCAAGCGCGGGCCCGCGGGCTCCGGCGTCACAAAAGCGGCGAGGTCCTCGTGCAGTTCGGCCGGGAACGTGAACGGCCACAAATCCGCGTAGGGCTCGACGAAAAAATCGAACGGGTTGATCACTTCCAGGTCGGCGATCAGGTCGACTGCGATGGAAAATTCCGATGTCTTTTCGGGGAAGACGAAGCGCGCCTGCCAATTGCCGTGCGGGTCCTGCTGCCAGTTCACGAAATGCTGGGCAGGCTTCACCACCAGTGAATAGCTCGGAATGCGCGTGCGGCAATGCGGTCCCGGCCGCAGCCTTATGATTTGCGGGCCGAGGCTGATCGGCCGGTCGTAGTCGTAGCGTGTGAAGTGGTGAAGCCCGACAAGGATCGACATGCTGTTGCGCGGTACGGCCTGGTTTTGCCCGTGGAAATACCCGATTTCCATGCAATTTCCGGGCCGCCGTCAATTGCTTGATGGCCCATCAAGCATACACGCAATCAGGCGCGTTAGGTTCAAAACCCGACACGCCCCGATCAGGCTGTGACCGGTTGCCCCTGCCGCTTGTCGCCGAGCCGCAAGAGCGGCACCAGCACGAAGGCAAAGGCCGTGAACGCCGCCGACACCAGAATGAGCGGCGTCAGGTTGTTGCGAAAAACATTGTCGAACAGATAGGCCCCGACATTGTCGGCCGACGACGTTGCGAGATTGATGACCGACATCATTACCGCAAAGCTGAAGCCCTCCGATCGCGGCGGGCAATAATCGGCGGCAAGCGTCACCGTCGCCACCGTCGCGGCCATGGCGGCAAAGCCGCTGCAAAAGCTCAAGATCGCCGCCGAGGTTTCGTCGTGCAGAAACACAAAGGCTGCGGTCGTTACGGTGCCGAGCGCGATGCTCAGATTCAGTAGGGTCTTGGACGACAGTTCATTGAACAGCCGCCGATAGAGCAGCGCGCCGACCACCCAGCCAGCCGCGCTGACCGCCCCCAGAATACCGATGTAGCCTTGCGAGAATTTCAGGCCGTCGGTCATGTGATAGTAAAGCGGCGTGCCGAAGCCGGGACTGAAGTCATAGAGGAAGAGAAACAGCGCGAGCACCCAAAGCTCGCGTCGGCGGAAGGTCTCGATCACGCCGCCGAAGGTGGCGCGCAACGCCGGCAGATCGATGCGCGCCTTGGTCTCCGGGATCAGAAAGACCGTCCCGAACAAGACGGCAATCGGCGCAGCCGCGACGATCAGCGCGGCGATGTGCAGCGCCGAGGCCGGTGACAGCCACTGCAGGAGTTCACCGCCCAAAATGGAAGCGACCATTGTGGCGGCGTTGAACCATAGCCATTGCTGATTGACGAAGCGGCCGCTCTCGTGCAGCCGCTGCCCGTTCTCCACCAGCGCGGCGCCGCAGACCGTGCTCGATATCGCCATGCCGTAAGCGGTGACTTGCAACGCCCAGACCAGCCGATCTGGCGCGTTGAGTTGCGTGGCCCAGATAAATCCACCGGCGGCGGCGATGTTGGCCGCGACCAGATAAGACTTCCGGCGATAGCCGAAGATCGGCACGAAATCTGAAAACGCGCCGTAAAGCGGTTTGATGATCCAGGGAAAATTGAAAATCGTGATGTAGGCGGTGACTTGCAGCGCCGTCCAGCCATGCACCTCTTTCAGATAGAAACTGAGCGGCTGCGCGAGCAGCCCGACGATCTGGCCGGTGCCTTCCACCAGGTAGACCAGCGCGAAAAACACCATCAGGCGGCCGATCGCCGCCTCGTCCCGCGCTTGAGCGTCGGCGTGTGGCGCCGCAGACCGTTCGTTCATCGGATTGCGCCCGCGAATTGTCGCGCAATCGTCTGAATGCCCGTCGCCAGTCGCCGGATCAAGCAAAGATCGTTCGGGCCGGTGTTGTTGCCATTTACTGCCGCACTATCGGCATCTGCGCTGACGGCCGCTCGATCAGATCGGCGCGGGCCAAAGATTTTTTGCCCATCGAGACCGCGGTCGCCGCTACGACGAGAGACACGGTGAGCGCAAGGGTCGCGACAAGTTCGATCGCCGCG
This sequence comes from uncultured Hyphomicrobiales bacterium, assembly GCA_964453555.1. Lineage (GTDB taxonomy): Bacteria > Pseudomonadota > Alphaproteobacteria > Rhizobiales > Xanthobacteraceae > BOG-931. The sequence continues at coordinate 8,101 of CAYVPC010000023.1, forward strand.
GTTTGCCGCCGCGCGCGTGTGTGTCCGGGCTTCGGCGGCGCGAAACCGGGATTGCCGGTCAGCTCTGCCATGGTCGAGCATCCTTCGCGAATCGTCTGGTGGCGCCAACATCGCCTTCGATACGGGCGTCCGTTCGGCCGGATTTGGGCGGCGCCATTGAAGAATAATAAGGGCGATTTGGTGGGATATGGTTAATGGAAGGTTAACGCCTGCCGCCGGCCGCTACTTGGCCGCGACGGCGTCCGCGGGATTGAACTCCATGGCCACGTGGCCGGGCTCGGCGGCCACGCGCTTGAGCCAGGCGCCCACCGCGGGAAAGCCGGCAAGATCGTAGTCGCACAGATGCGCGACGTGCGTGTAGGCGTAAAGCGCGATGTCGGCGATGGTGTAACGGTCGGCCGCAAAGAAATCGTGCAGCGCGATGTGCTTCTCCATCACGCCAAGCGCGCGGTGGCCTTCCTCCATCCAGTCCTCGAAGGCATGGCGCTGTAAGTCGCGCCCGCCCTTGATCAAGGTGAGCCAGAAGTAGGCCGCGCCCAGATTTGGTTCGAGGCTGTGCTGCTCGAAGAACATCCATTGCAGCGCCTGCGCGCGCTCGATGCGATCCTCGGGCGCGAGCGCGGTGCCGCCGGCGATGTACCAGAGGATGGCGTTCGATTCGGCGAGGAACCGGCCGGGCGCGACTTCCAGCAGCGGCACCTGGCCGCTCGGATTCTTCGCCAGGAATTCCGGCGTGTGGCTTTCGCCTTTGAGAATGTCGATCTCGATCAGCCGATAGGGGATGCCGAGCTGCGCCAAAGCGAGTCGCGCCTTGTAGCTGTTCCCTGAGCGTTGCATCGAGTAGAGCGTGAACATCAGCGCGACCCCAGCCGAATGAGTAGCACTGGGCTTCTACGGCGCGAACGCGGCGATGTCGTGACCGCGCGATCCGCCGCTGGCGTCGCGCTATTTTAGAAGAAATACGCTGGAGGAAGCCACCGGCAAAGCCGAATAAAACGTGCTGCGCCGCAGCAGCAGAACGAACATGGCGAGCATCGCCGGAACGCCGAGCGGAACAAACGTCACATAGGCGACATTGCGAGCGACCAGCGGGATAAGCCAGAGCGCGGCCAGCGCCGTCTTCTCCCAGGGGCCGAAGCCGCGCTCCCGCCCGTCGATTGCGATAAAGGCAATGCCGGGCGCCAGCACCATCATATCGTAATCGAACGCGTAGGGGGTGGCGAGGATGGCGGCGAGGCAAAGCGCCGCCGCTTTGAGCGGGTAGGATGCGGCGCTGCGCCACAGCAAGACCAGCGCCGCGCCAAGCGCAACGTCGAGCGCGCCTTGCAGCGCATAGGCGGTCGGGATCGCCGCGCCCCACATGCGCGCCCAGGCGAAAGCGCTTTGGATTTTGTACCAGCCGGTGTCGCCCTGCTCGAGCGCAACGAGGCGGGTGAAGCGGGTCGAATCGAGGAATGCAAGCCACACATGCGCGCCGAACACGATCGTCGTCGCTGTGGCAAGAAGCGCAACGGTCACAGCGGCGACGCCGAATGTGCGCCAGCGGCCGCTCGCCGCCAGCACAAGCGGAATCATCAGCCCAAATTGCGGCTTGTAGGCAAGGCATCCGAACAGGATGCCGGCGATCAGCGGCCGTCGGTCGAGCTGGACGAGGGCGGCGCCAAGCAAAGCGGCGGTCAGGAAGCCGTTCTGGCCGTGGCCGACATTGACCAGCACCGCCGGAAACGCGAGCGCGAGGAGGAGCCACAGAGGATCGGCAAACGCTTTTACTCCCCTTTCCGGGGCGGAAGAGGAAACAACAATCGCCCGCATTGCCAGCAGGTAAAGGCCGAAGGTGAGCGCCTGCCAGACCGCGAGCGCGATCCCGTAGGGCATGAGCGCCACCGCGCCGGCGATGAAGAGAAAGAATGGCGGATAATGCCAGCCGTAAAATGGTGTCGCTTCACCGAATATCTGCTGCTCGCGAGCATGCTGGCGGGCGGGGTAAAACGGCGCGTACGCATCGCCTTCGAGCACATAGGTGCCGGCGGCGTAGACATCGGAGAAGTCCGTCCCCAAGGGGCGACCCTGCACGTCGACGAGTCCGTGGGCGGTCACGACCAGGTAGAGGAAGCCGGCCGCGGAGGCGACGAGAACGGCGACCGCCACCCGCCGGATGCGCTCGCGGGTAAGCCAGCTTCCGCTGCGGAGTGCGGCAAGTGTCTGTTTCATTCCGGCTCCCCTTCGGTGCCGTGCATTAGGCCAGCGGAGCCTTAACGGAGAATTGAGCCATGCGGACCGAGCCTGCCCTTGCCTGGGCATGATCGGCGATTTAGGAAGCACGCGCCCGGCGCGGGCTTTTGGAGACTGGAAAATGGCTTTTTTTGCCGACCGCATTTCGCGCATCAAGCCATCGGCCACCATCGCGGTGACCGATAAAGCGCGCGCGCTGAAAGCCGCCGGCCGCGACGTGATCGGGCTTGGCGCCGGCGAGCCCGACTTCGACACGCCCGACAACATCAAGGAAGCCGCGATCAAGGCGATCCGCGAGGGTAAGGCCGCGAAGTACACGGCCGTCGACGGCATTCCGGAGCTCAAGGCCGCGATCGCGCGCAAGTTCAAGCGCGAGAACGAGCTTGCCTACAAGCCTTCACAGATCATCGTCAGCACCGGCGGCAAGCAGGTGCTGTTCAACGCCCTTCTCGCCACCATCAATCCGGGCGACGAAGTGATCGTTCCGGCGCCCTATTGGGTGAGTTACCCCGAGATGGTGCTGCTCGCGGGCGGCGAGCCGGTCGAGGTCGCGACCACGATGGAATCGGGCTTCAAGATGAAGCCCGAGGCACTGGAAAAGGCGATCACGCCGAAGACCAAGTGGATCATCTTCAACTCGCCATCGAACCCGACCGGCGCCGCCTACACGCGTGCCGAGCTCAAGGCGGTGACCGCGGTGCTGCTGCGGCATCCGCACGTTCATGTCATGACCGACGACATGTACGAGCATCTGGTCTACGACGACTTCGAGTTCTTCTCGCCGGCGCAGCTCGAGCCCGGATTGTATGACCGCACGCTCACGGTGAACGGCTGCTCGAAAGCCTATTGCATGACCGGCTGGCGTATCGGCTATGCCGGCGGGCCGGAGCCGCTCATCAAGGCGATGGCGATGATCCAGTCGCAGTCGACGTCGAACCCGACCGCGGTGGCGCAATGGGCCGCCGTCGAGGCGCTCGATGGTCCGCAGGACTTCATCGGCAAGCACAACAAGATCTTTAAGGAGCGGCGTGACCTCTGCGTCTCCATGCTCAATCAGGCCAACGGCATCCGTTGCCCGAAGCCGGAGGGCGCGTTCTATGTCTATCCGTCCTGCAGCGGCACGATCGGCAAGGTTGCGCCGACCGGCAAGAAGCTCGCGACCGACGAAGATTTCGTCACCGAGCTTCTGGAGGTCGAGGGCGTCGCGGTCGTGCAGGGGACGCCGTTCGGGCTTGGCCCGGCGTTCCGCGTCTCGTATGCCACCGCGACCACCGCGCTTGAGGAAGCCTGCGCGCGTATCCAGCGCTTTTGCGGCAATTTGAAATAATCAAAAGGGCGAGAGACGCCGTTGGCATTCTCGCCTACAATCATTACAGACCCATCGACCGGGTCGGCGGGAGTATGCACATGTTTCGTATTGCTTTCACGGTGACGGCCATTGCCGCCGCCGCATTGGCGATGATCGCAGCGCCTGCGCGCGCGGAGCCGCGACAAGTCCAGGTAGGACAACTCACCTGCTCATTGTCGGCCAGCATCGGTCTGATCCTCGGTTCGCAAAAAAACGTGAATTGCATTTTCAAGGGCCAGCCAGGTGAGCCGGATGAAGCTTATACCGGCACCATGACAACGATCGGCATCGACATCGGCGTAACCTCGGGCGGCGTGATCGTCTGGACCGTGTTTGCCGATACCAACCGCTATGCCGGGATGCTCGCCGGGACTTACACCGGGGCTACCGCGGAAGTGTCGGTCGCCGCCGGTCTCGGCGCCAACGTCCTTGTCGGCGGGTCGCATCGGACAGTGGCGCTGCAGCCATTGTCATTACAGGGGCAGGTTGGCCTCGATATCGCTGGCGGTATAGGGCAATTGGAACTGCATACCATTCGATAAGGTGTGTCCAAGGCCGCGTAGAAGGCCGTGGTGTCGGCGGGGGCGCAAGCTGACACGCCGTGCACGCAATGTCGCGCCCCTTGACCTGCCCCGCCGCCCCCTGAAACGATAGCGCCTCGCGATCCGCGCCGAACGACGGGTCAGCGCCGGGAGGCAGTGATGGCAGCAAACGCGAATAACGCCTCGCGTGCGACCGGTCCCCGTTGTGTCGCGCTGGTCGGTCCGTTCCAGAGCGGCAAGACCACGCTCCTTGAGGGTATTCTCGCGCGCACCGGTGTCATTCAGCGCCAGGGCAACGTCGAGGCCGGCAATACCGTCGGCGACAGCAGCAAAGAAGCGCGCCATCATCGCATGAGCGTCGAGCTCACGGTCGCCACCGCCAATTTCATGGGCGACACCTACACTTTCCTCGATTGCCCGGGCTCGGTCGAGTTCGTTCACGACATGCGCGCGGTGCTGCCGGCGATCGACGTGGCGGTGGTCGTGTGCGAGTTGGATGAAAAGAAGGTGCCGCAGCTCCAGCTCATCATGCGCGAGCTGGAAGACCGGAAGATTCCGCGCATTCTTTTTCTCAACAAGATCGACAAGGCCGACGCCGGCGTCCACGACGTACTCAATATGTTGCAACCGGCGTCGCGCACCAAGCTCATCTTGCGCCAAATTCCGACATTCTCCGGGGAGATCATCACTGGCTTCGTCGATCTCGCGCTGGAACGCGCCTTTGTCTACAAGGAACATGCTCCTTCGGAAATCATCGCGCTTGAAGGCGACGCCGCCGACCGCAAAAAGACGGCGCGTTTCTCCATGCTGGAGACGCTCGCCGATCACGACGATGAGTTGATGGAGCAGCTGCTCGAGGACATCGAGCCGCCGCGCGACAAGGTGTTTGACGATCTCACCCGCGAATTACGCGAAGGGCTGGTTTGCCCGGTGCTGATGGGGACCGCGACGCGCACCAACGGCTTATTGCGGCTCCTTAAGGCGCTGCGCCATGAATCGCCGGGCATCGCCGAAACCGCAAAACGTCTGGGCGTGAAGGCCGGCGCGGATACGTTGGCCTACGTGCTCAAGACGCAGAACTCAACGCACGGCGGCAAAATGTCGATTGTGCGCATGCTTGCGGGGCAGGCCGGCGACGGCACGACGCTTCTGTCACCGGACGACGAGGCCGGCCGCGTCGCCGGTACCTTCAGGCTCGTCGGCCAGACCACGGAGAAGCGCGGTTCCGCCGGGGTCGGCGATACAGTCGGCTTTGCCAAGCTCGACAAGGCCAAGACCGGTGAAACCCTTAGCGCCGGCAAGCATGCGCATCCCGCGGTCGCCAAAATCGAACCCTATCCGCCGGTACTCGCCATCGCGATTTCGGCCAAGGAGCGCAAGGACGACGTCAAACTCGGTCAGGCGCTTAACCGGCTCGCCGAGGAAGATCCTTCGATTACCATCGTGCACAATCCGGAGACGCACGAAGTCGTCCTGTGGGGCCAGGGCGAGATGCATCTGCGCGTCATCACCGAGCGTCTCAGCGACCGGTACGGCGTCAGCATCGAGCGGCGCCAGCCGAGCGTCGGCTACCGCGAAACAATCCGTAAGGGCGTCGTGCAGCGCGGCCGGCACAAGAAGCAGTCAGGCGGCCACGGCCAATACGGCGACGTCGTGCTCGACATTAAGCCGATGCCGCGCGGCGCGGGCTTTTCCTTCGAGGACAAGATCACCGGCGGCGTGGTGCCGCGCAACTACATCCCTTCGGTCGAGGAAGGCATCATCGACGCGCTCAAGCACGGGCCGCTCGGTTTTCCGGTCGTCGATCTGCACGTGGCGCTGGTCGACGGCTCCTATCACACGGTCGATTCCTCCGACATGGCGTTTCGCACAGCCGGCCGCATCGGCATCGTCGAGGGCCTGCCGCGATGCCAGCCGGTCTTGCTCGAGCCGATCCACCTGGTCGAGATCGTCTGCCCCAACGAGGCGACGGCGAAGATCAATGCGCTTATGTCCGGCCGCCGCGGCCAAATCCTCGGCTTCGACACGCGCGAAGGGTGGGAAGGCTGGGACGTGGTGCGCGCCAAGATGCCGGAGGCCGAGATCGGCGACCTCATCGTCGAAATCCGGTCGGCGACCGCCGGCGCCGGCACGTTCACCTTCAAGTTCGACCATATGGCCGAATTGACCGGGCGAACCGCCGACCAAATCGTCGCCGCGCGCCGCGCAGCGGAGTGACCCAGGCGACCCGCCTTGACCGTCAACTCATCCCGCCCGCGCGTCGCGGGCATGATGTCTTAAAAACAGGAGAAGACCGACAATGCCTGCCTATTGGATTGCGCGCGCCAAGGTCGACGATCCGGCCGAGTACAAGAAATACGCCGATCGGGTGCCGGGCATCATGGCCAAATACGGCGCCAGGCCTTTGGCCCGCGGCGGGCGTTTCCAGATTATGGAAGGGCCGCAACAGTGGAACCGTTTCGTCGTGATTGAATTTCCGACGCTGGAGCAGGGCGTCGCCTGCTTCAATTCGGAAGAATACAAAAAGGCCGCCGCGTTCCGCCGCGGCGGCGCCGGTGAGGTCGAGATTGTGATGGTCGAACCGGCGCCCGCGACATAGGCCGGGCGGGAAAAAGCCGCGAGGAAGCGCTACGCCGCCGCGCGCGGCTCGCCGCCGCCCGGCGGCGGCACTGGCACGCCGTCGGCGGCGTACTCGTTGAGCTTGTTGCGCAGCGTGCGGATCGAAATGCCGAGCACGTTGGCGGCGTGCGTGCGGTTGCCGAGGCAATGCTTGAGCGTCTCCAGGATCAGGTCGCGCTCGACTTCGGCGACGGTGCGGCCGACCAGCGCGCGCGAGACCTGCTCGGCGGCGAGCGCGGCGTGCGCCACCGAAGGCGTGCCACGTTGCTGGTCAAGCCGCCCGCCGTCGGGGGCGAGGATCGCTTCGGTGCCGATCTCAGTGCCGGCGGCCAGCAAAACGGCGCGATGCATGGTGTTTTCCAGCTCGCGCACGTTGCCCGGCCAGTAATTCACCGCGAGCGTGCGCCGTGCCTCCGCCGACAGCGGGCGCGCCGCAACGCCGTTCACCGCGGCGTATTTGGCGATGAAATATTGCGCCAACTCGATCACGTCGGCGGGCCGCTCGCGAAGCGGCGGAATTTTCAAATTTACCACGTTGAGGCGAAACAGCAGGTCTTCACGGAAAGTATTTTCGCGCACGGCGTCGGCGAGATTGCGGTTGGAGGTGGCAATGATGCGGATGTCGATCGACACCGGCCGGGTACCGCCGACGCGATCGATCACGCGCTCCTGGATGCCGCGCAGGAGCTTGGCTTGCAACCGCACGTCCATTTCGGAAATCTCGTCAAGCAAGAGCGTGCCACCGTTGGCTTCCTCGAACTTGCCGACGCGGCGCGCGACGGCGCCGGTGAAAGCGCCCTTTTCGTGCCCGAACAATTCGGATTCGAGCAGCGTTTCGGGAATGGCGGCGCAGTTGACGCAGATGAACGGCTTTTTGGACCGGCTTGAGCGGGCGTGCACATAGCGCGCCAGTACTTCCTTGCCGGTGCCCGACTCGCCGGTGATCAGGACCGAGGCGTCGCTCGGCGCGACCTGCAGCGCGAGCTTGACCACCCGCGCCATGGCGTCGTCGCGGTAGACGAGTTCGCGGGTGTCGTCGGCGACGGCGGCGAGCACGGCGGCGATGAGTTCCGCATCCGGCGGCAGCGGGATGTATTCCTTGGCGCCAGCGTGGATCGCCGCAACGGCAGCGCGCGCGTCGGTGGCGGTGCCGCAGGCGACGATCGGTGCATGAATGTGCTCCGCCTCGAGCGCGGTCACCAGCTCGCGGATGGCGATGCCGACGTCGACCATCAACAGGTCGGCGCCGCGGCCCGAGCGCAGCACGGCGAGCGCCTGCGCGATATCCGCCGCGTGGGTGACGGTTGCGCCCTTGTCCATCGCCAGCTTGGTCGCGGTGGTGAGCTGGCCGTTCAGCGTGCCGACGATTAGGAGCCGCATGACGAAGATCCTTTGCCTGGGCGGCGTTGGGGGCGAAGCATCAATTGCGCTCCGCCTTGATGATTTCAGTCATCGTCACCCCGAGCTTCTCCTCGACCAGAACAACCTCGCCGCGGGCGACCAGCCGATTATTGACATAGATATCGATCGCCTCTCCGACCTTGCGATCGAGCTCCAGCACCGTGCCGGGGCCGAGCTTGAGGAGATCGTTGATCTCCATGCGCGCCCGGCCGAGCACGGCCGAGACCTGCACCGGAACGTCGAACACCGCTTCAAGGTCGGCGGCGATGTGCGTCGCGGATGCTTCCGGCTCGACCGGGGCTGGAACTTCGGTTTGCGCCGGCTGCTCTTCGAGATTGGGCAGCGGTACCTTGCCATCCTCGCTCATTGTCGTGCCTCCTGAGCATCTCGCGTTGCAGCGGCCAGGTTGCGGCGGGCGCTGACGTAGCGCGCGACCGCCTCGCCGATTACGGTATCGGCCGCCGCTTTGTCGCGGTTGATGCCGCCGTCCGCCCATTCAATTCGGCAATCGCCCGCGGCGATGCCTGGTTCGCCCAGCACCACCATGCGGCCTTCAAAGCCGTGCGCCCGCGCGATGCCGTCGAGTTTTTCGCGCGCCGCGGGGTAAAGGGATTCGCTAACCCGCACGGCGATGTGCGGTGAGGCGATAAGCTCGCGAAAGCAGCTGCTTGCCAACGCCGAGATTTCGGCGAACGGCTCGTGCTCGATCAACGCGGGCGCGAGCTTGCGGGCGACCGCGACCGCGACCTCGACCGCTTCGCATTCGAGCCGCGCTTCGATCGCCCGCAGCGCGCCGTTCGCCTCGGCAAGGCCGACGGCGATGCGTTCCAGTGCGCCGGCAATGCGGCGCTCGGCTTCGATGCCGGCGTCGGATTGGGCGTCGGCATAGCCCTGGCGATGCGCGGCGGCTTCGGCCTCGGCGAGCTTCACCGCGTGCTCGGCAAGCGGGATGGTCGCCTCGCTCTCACCACCGGCGGTGAAATCGACGTCGAACAGGAATTTTGCCGGGGCGCCCATCAGTAGATCAGCTCTTCTTCGCCGCGGGTCTTGGAGATGACGATTTCGCCCTTGGCGGCCAGGTCTTTGGCGAGATTGACGAGGAGTACCTGCGCGTCATCGACATCGCGCAAGCGCACCGGACCCATTGCCGCCATGTCGTCAGTCAGCATCTTGGCGGCGCGGGTCGACATATTCGACATGAAGAACTGCCGCACCGGTTCCGCCGCGCCCTTGAGCGCGACCGCCAGCTTGTCCTTTTCAACATGGCGCATGAGGGTTTGCGCCGACGCCGGATCGAGCTTGATCAGATCGTCGAATGTGAACATCAGCGTCTTGATGCGTTCGGCGCTTTCGCGGTTATCCTCTTCCAGCGCGGTGAGGAAGCGTGTTTCAGTCTGCCTGTCGAAGTTATTGAAGATTTCCGCCATCACCTCGTGCGCATCGCGCCGCCGCGTCTGCGAGAGGTTGGACATGAATTCGGTGCGCAGCGTCAGCTCGACCCGCTCCAGCACCTCCTTCTGCACCGCCTCCATCCGCAGCATGCGGTTGACGACGTCGAGCGCCAGTTCCTCCGGCAGTATGGCGAGGACGCGCGCTGCGTGGTCCGGGCCGATCTTCGAAAGGACGACGGCGACCGTCTGCGGATATTCGTTCTTGAGGTAGTTGGCGAGCACCTCTTCCTGAACGTTGGACAGCTTCTCCCACATGTTGCGGCCGGCGGGCCCGCGGATTTCTTCCATGATGTTGCCGACCCGCTCGGGCGGCAGGTATTGCTGCAGTAGCCGCTCGGTCGCGTCGTAGGTGCCCATAAGGGTGCCCGAAGCCGACATCCGCGATACGAAATCGAGCAGCAGATCTTCGACCATTTGCGCTTCGATGGTGCCGACCGTGGACATCACGATCGAAATTTCGCGGAGTTCATCGTCGTCAAGCAGACTCCAAATCTTGGCGCCATGCTGCTCGCCAAGCGCGAGCATCAGCACGGCCGCGCGCTGCGGGCCGGTGAGCTGGCGCTTCTCGTTTGGTATCCGATTGGCGGCTGTGCTCATTGGGTTTTGTTCATCACGCCGCGGCGCTCTCGTTCAGCCATTGCCGGATGATGGAGACCGCTTCGTTCGGGTTCTTGTCGGCGAGTTCGCCGACCTTTTGCACCGACTGCGCATGGACCTGCCCCTGGACCTGGGCGATGTCGATCATCTTGGCGGTTTGGCTCGGCTCGGCGCGCACAATTTCGGCGATTCTTCCGGCGGGTAGCGTGGCCGTGGCGGTTTCCGCCGCCGTATTCTGGCTGGGGGCGTCGCGCGGCGGCAGCGCGGCGAGCGGACGGACTTCCGGTGCGAGCATGCGGCGGACCAGCGGCCGCACGACCATGAACATGACGACCAGCCCAAGCAGGCCCATGACTGCCATTTCGATGGCGCGCATGATGTCGTCCTTGGTGAATTGCGGCGCCGAGAGCCAGCCGCTCGGCTCGTTGATCGGATTGGCCGGCGCCTCGGCGAAGCGCAGATTGACCACCTCGACCTGGTCGCCGCGCTTCTGGTCAAAGCCGATCGCCGTACGCACGAGCGCTGCGATCTGGTCGATCTCTTCTTTGCTGCGCGGCTGGTAGGTGACGTCGCCCTTGTCGCTCTTGCCATAAGTGCCATCGACGAGGACGGCGACCGAGACGCGGTTGAGGCGGCCGCCCTCGATCACTTCGGTCTTGGTGGTCTTGGAAATCTCGTAATTGACGATCTCCTCGGATTTCCGGCTCTGGTCGCGCTGGGCGGCGGTGGTTTCGGCAGGCGGCTGCTGCCGTTGGTTGCCGCCGGGGATCTCGTTGCCGACCGTCACCTGATTGTCGCGGCCTTCGTTGGTCGCAGACGTCTCTTCGCGGGTCTGGCTCGATCGCACCACCCGACCATCGGGATCAAATTTGTCCGATGTCTGCGTGACGCGATTGAAATCGAAATCAGCGCTCACCTCGGTACGTGCGCGGCCCGGCCCGACCACCGAGGTCACGATAGCCTCGACCTGGTCGCGCAGCCGCTTTTCAAACCCCGCCCGCCGTTCGTCGCTGCCGACCTCGCCGGCATTGTCATCGTTGCCGGCGCCGTCGGCCAGCAGATGGCCAGCCTCGTCCACGATCGACACCCGCTGCGGTTTGAGCCCGTTGACGGCGGAGGCGACGAGGTGGCGGATGGCGCGCACCTGCTGCGGTTCCAGCGTGCCGCGAACCTTGAGGACAATGGAGGCGGAAGGCTCGACTTTGTCGCGCGAGAACAGCGGCCGTTCGGGCATCACCAGATGCACGCGCGCCGCCGCCACGCTGTCGAGGGAGCGAATGGTGCGCGAAAGCTCGCCTTCAAGCGCACGCAAGTTGTTGACGTTCTGCACGAAGCTCGTGGTGCCGAGCGCGTCCGATTTGTCGAAAATTTCGTAGCCGATACCGCCGCCCTTCGGCAGACCATCGCCGGCGAGCGCCATGCGCAGCCGCGCAACACGATCCTTCGGCACCATGACGATGTTGCCGTCGTTGCGCAGCTCGTATTGGACGCCCTGCCGCTCGAGTTCCTTCACGATCGCGGCGGAATCCTCGTAGGTCAGGTCGGTGAACAGCGGCGTCATCTGCGGCGTGGTCACGCGCAGAATGAGAAAGGCAAAGAAGCCGACCAGCGCGGCGGTGACGGTGACCATCGCGGCGATGCGCGGGGCGCCGAGCGTCTTGGCAAACTCGAGCAGACTTTGCACCGATCCACATCTCCCGCGCGCGCGACACTTTCGCGTGTCACCCGGCAAGATTTGCCCGGTTTATGGTTAGCGCCCGGTTAATGCAGATCGGCGGATGGGTACAAAAATCGCCGCGGCCACAAGGTGATGCGCGGCGCGCGTACGGCGGATTGAGCGCCCGAAAACAGAAATGCCGGCTCATGGATCGGCATTGACGGATTGGTAAGACGGATTAAGCGGCCGTTACTGGCGATATTGCTGGATGCGGGTCGTGCGCAAGCCGGCGAGGCCGTGCTGGTCGATCGAATACTGCCAGGACAGGAACTCTTCCACGGTGAGGGTGTAGCGGCTGCACGCTTCTTCAAGCGAAAGCAGGCCGCCGCGAACCGCAGCGACAACTTCCGCCTTCCGGCGAATCACCCAACGCTTCGTTCCTGGTGCCGGCAAATCGGCGATTGTCAGGGGCGAACCGTCCGGCCCGATGACATACTTGACCCTCGGGCGATGGGGCTCGGTCATAGCGAGACTCTCAACAGACTCCACAAAGCAGTCAGGACCTTACGCAGGGCGGCTTAAAATTTGCCTAAGCCCAAAGGTCGATTGAAGGATTTTGCCGCGCGGGCCGGAAGGCTGCCGGTACGCGGATAAGCGGATAATCAGTGGCTGATCGACGTGATCTGGCTGATCTGCACGTTCTGGCCGCCGACCACGAGCGTCGGCGGGTTCGAGCTCAGATTGACGCCGCTGACGGTCCCCTGTGTCTGCGTCGATACCGTGACCGCTTGGCCGTTGGCGCCGATGGCGGTGAGGGACAGCGTGTAGGTGCCGTCCGGCCAGGTCTGCCCGTTATTGCCTTGACCGTTCCAGCTATAGGTTTGCGTTCCGGCATTGAGCGCGACGGTCCCGGTGTAAGCGGTCGTGCCGGCCGCGCTGGTGATCGTGACATTGGCGGTCGCCGGGGTGGTTGTGGACAGGCTCCACGTCGCCGGCGTGCTGGTCGCGTTGGAGAGGGTCGCTGAGTTGCCGGCGATGGTGACGTTGGCGCCGACCAGCTGGAGCGCCGACGTGGCCTCGCTGGTTTGCTGCATCGAAATCAGCGTTTGCAGGTTCGTGTTCATATCGACCTGCTGCTCGACCGACGCGAATTCGACGAGCTGCTCGGTGAACTGGTCGGTATCGAGCGGATCGAGCGGGTCCTGGTTCTGCAACTGGGTGGTCAGCAGCTGCAGAAACGTATCGAAGTTTCCGGCGATCTGCTGCGATGCCACGGTGCCCGCAGTGCCGGCGGTGGTCGAGCCGGAGGTATTTGATCCGGTGGAGTTCGTCGTTGTCCCCAGCTGCGACAGCGCCGTCGAAGTCGTGTTGGTCGCTTGGGAAACCACCGTGGAGAGGGTGCTCATGGTCTTTCTCGTCCTTCGTCAATCGATGGCGGCTTACACGCTGATATCAACCCCGCTGCCGACGCCGGTGCGCGCATAAATCTGGGTTACTGCGACGGGGGTCAGTTCGGGGTCGGGAATGACAAGCTGCGCGCTACCGGTCGGCTGCGAATTCGAACCATTGTTCTGTCCGGCGAAAGACTGATCGCGCAGCGTGAATTGCAGTCCATTGTCGGCAGTTTTCAGGCCCGCTTGATCGAGCGCGCGTTCGAGTTGCGGCTGCTGACTTTGCAGCAGTTGCAGCGTGTCGGCGCGGTCGGCGGTTATATGCGTCGTCGCCTGGCCGTCGCGGTCGACGTCGAGCCGCACGTCGATGCGGCCGAGTTCGGGCGGATCGAGGCGGATATCGAACTGACTGGAACCGGTCTGCGCGCGCGCGGCAATGGCGACCGCAAGTCCGGCGAGCGGAACGGCTGCGGAATCGGTGCTGGACGGCGTGGCAGCCGTCGTGGTCGACACTGTGTTTGCGGCCGACAAGGTGAAACCGAAATTCGGCAAGCCCGCCGCGTCCGCTTTGCCCGTGCCGATGCCGCTCTGCGTATTCGATGTGCCGGTGGTAGCGGAGGGGGAAATGGTGGAAAGGTCGGTGGTGCGCGTGGCGCCATGGTTGGCGTCGGTCGCGGCCGTTCCATCCGTCGCGGCCGTCCCGTTCAGCTGCGCTGCCGTGTCGGTGTCGTCGCCCGATTGGTTCTGCGCCTGCTGCGCGATGGAACCATCGGCGGCGGTGACTTTGGTGTCGTCACCGGCTGAATGCGGGGTGATTTGAGCGGCCGGGGTCGCTTGCTTGGCAGACGCATCGTCCGTCGCGCCGGGCGGAGTGGCATCCTGGTCGTCCACATCCGCCATGACGGTTTTGACGCGCGCCTTGCCTGGCTCACTGATCGTCACCGACCCGACAGACGCGCTGACCGGGGCCGGCGCCGTGCTGGTCTCGGCGTTGGCGACAAGCGCCGCCGCGACCGGCTGCGCTGGAGTGGTTGCCGTTTGCGCCTGGCTGCTCATTCCCGCGGTGATGTCAGCGTCAGCCGCATCGCTGTCGCCACTATCGTCCTTGCTGTCACGCCAAGACACCTTCGTTGACACGCCCGGCACCGTGATTTGCGAAACGACGGAATTGACGACATTCGCCGCCGCGGTGCCGTCCGCGATGTCCGCCAGCGCGGGATTCGGCTCGGCCGGTTGGGCATTCGCTTGAGGCGCCGGCGTTGCGCTCGTAGTCGTGCCCGCCGTCACCGTCGGAGTAGCATTGCCGGCATTCGCGACGAGCGGAGACGCGGCGGTTTCTTGCGACATATTCGGGACCGCCGGAGGCGTGCTACTGCCGTCGCCCGCGAGCTTCGTGGCTTTGCCGACGCGTATGAAGTTTGCGGCCCTATTTCCGGCGTTTGCGGACGCCGGCTTAAGATCGCCGACCGGCGATGGCGTTGGCGTCGCAGGGGTGTTCTGCGCCGTCGCGGTGGTATTCGGGCTGACGGGTGCGACCGCAGTGCCGGCATCGGGCGTGGCCGGGGTATTGTCACCGGCCGGGTTTGTGGTTGCGGTCGTGGTGGAATCCGACGTCGTGTCACCGGTGGAGGGCTCGCTCGAAAGTGCCGCCTGCCATGTCACGCCGGGCGAAGGAGTCTGGACCGCAGAAGTCTGGACCGCTGGCGGCGGGTTTACCGGCGGCGAGGGCGCGTCCGGTGCGATGCTGGCGTCGAGCAGGGTCGCGAAGGGCTGGGCGTCGTCGGTATCTTGCGCCGGCGGGGTGGTGGATTGCGGCCACTGCAAGGAAGTGACGGAAAGCGCGGCGCTAACGTCTGACGCTGAACTCTGCACAGCAAACCCCTGCAGTCGAGATGACGCGGTTGTCGGCTTGCAACCGGCGGGCCAGCGCCTTTGCGAAAATAAATCAAGCTAATTCAATCTGTTAGCCTCGCCGGCGAGAGCCACAACGCGGCAGGCTCTGCGCCACACCGGCAAATTTTGCCGCTTTCGCGCCGACTGCGCCCTTTCCGTCAGGGAAAGCCGCGCCCGTGGCGAAGCCGACAGGCGCCGCCTATAGTATGGCCATGCCGAACAGTCTCGAGATTGAGGGAAGGCCGTCCGATATCCGCGTGGTCGTTGCCATGTCGGGCGGCGTCGATTCGTCGGTGACGGCGGCGCTCCTCGCCGACGCTGGCTACGACGTGATCGGCATCACGCTGCAACTGTACGACCACGGCGCCGCCAGCCATCGCAGGGGCGCCTGTTGCGCCGGCCGCGATATTCACGACGCGCGCGCGGTTGCCGAACGCATCGGCATCCCACATTACGTGCTCGACTACGAGCGCCGTTTTAAGGAGGCGGTGATCGATCGATTTGCGGACAGCTACGTTGCCGGCGAGACGCCGGTGCCGTGTCTCGAATGCAACCAGTCAATCAAGTTCCACGATTTGCTCGAAACCGCGCGCGACCTCGGCGCGAGGGTTCTGGCCACCGGTCACTACGTAGCGTCGCGCGCGTTGCCGGACGGCGGCCGTGCGCTTTATCGCGCCCGCGAGACCGAACGCGACCAAAGTTATTTCCTGTTCGCCACCACATCCGCTCAGCTCGATCTGCTGCGGTTTCCGCTCGGCGACCGGACCAAGGCGGAAACGCGCGAGCTGGCGCGCCGCTTCGGGCTTTCGGTCGCCGACAAGCAGGACAGCCAGGACATTTGCTTCGTTCCGACCGGACACTATGCCGAAATGATCGAGCGCCTGCGGCCGGGCGCAGCAGCGCCGGGGGAAATCGTCCACCTCGACGGGCGCGTGCTCGGCCACCACGACGGCATCATCCATTTCACCGTCGGGCAAAGGCGCGGTCTGGGTGTCGCGACCGGCGCGCCGCTTTACGTGGTCAGACTCGATGCCGCCTCCCGAAAGGTGGTCGTCGGGCCGCGCGAGGCGTTGCGCACGAGCCGCATCCGGCTCCGCGAAGTCAATTGGCTGGGTGACGGTTCGGTTGAAACAGCCCTGGCAAGCCGTCCCGAGATTTTCGTTAAGGTTCGCTCGACCCGTCCGCCGCAGCCCGCCTGGTTGCGCGCCGGCGGCGATGGCGTCATCGACGTCGAGTTGATCGCGAGCGAAGACGGCGTATCGCCTGGCCAGGCTTGCGTGTTCTACGATGCAGCCGACGGCCAGACGCGTGTGCTGGGCGGCGGCATCATCGCCTCCACGATGGCGGCGCCGATGGCGAAGCGCGCGTTGCGCGGTGATCTGGCCGCGGCGCATTGAGCACGCGGCCGGTGCGGCCGCGATGGTAGTGTGATGGCGGCGGAGCTCGACAAGGATACTGTCGCCAAAGCCTATGCCCGCTGGGCGCCCGTCTACGATCTCGTGTTCGGCGCGGTGTTCGAGCGCGGAC
>CAYVPC010000024.1:0-24654 GCA_964453555.1 uncultured Hyphomicrobiales bacterium
TCGAGATCGCCGCCATGGGCGCCGAATATGCGGTCGGCAGCTATACGTCGTTCCCATACTTCCAGGCGATCGACACCGACATCAACAAAGCGTTCGTCGAACGCTACCGGAAGTTCGTGAAGGACCCGAAGGCGGTCACGCATCACGCGCTGGAGTCGTCCTATTTCCAGGTATTCCTCTGGAAACAGGCGGTGGAAAAGGCAAGCGCGATCACCCCGACGGCCATTCGCGACGCGGTCAAGGGCCAGGAATTCAACGCGCCCAACGGCCACGTCAAGATCGAGCCGGAGAACCTGCATACCTGGCTGACGCCACGTATCGCGCAATGGCTGCCGAACGGACAGGGCAAGATCGTCGACGAATACAAAGCCCCGATCAAACCCCTCCCCTACGTTGCGTATGGCGAGACCGACGACAATCTGTTCTGTACCTCCAAAGGTCTGGATACCTCGAAGCTGAAGAAAACCTGATCTGATCCGGGCGCGCGGCCGCCGGCCTGCTCGGCGGCCGCCTGGTGATGCCATGATCGATACGCTGTTCATCGGCCTGAGCGTTGGTTCGATTCTGCTGCTGGTGGCGCTGGGTCTCGCCATCACCTACGGCGTTATGGGCGTCATTAATATGGCGCATGGCGAGTTGGTGATGGTCGGTGCTTACACGACGGTGATGTCGGGCATCTGGCTGCACACCGGGTTTCTGATCGCCATCCCCATCGCCTTCGTGGTTACGGCGCTTGTTGGCCTCATGATCGAGCGGATTGTCG
The DNA here is from genome assembly GCA_964453555.1 of uncultured Hyphomicrobiales bacterium. GTDB lineage: Bacteria > Pseudomonadota > Alphaproteobacteria > Rhizobiales > Xanthobacteraceae > BOG-931. The sequence continues at coordinate 764 of CAYVPC010000024.1, forward strand.
TTCGGCGGCTCTACGGCCGCATCCTCGATACGCTGCTCGCGACCTGGGGCATCGGGATACTGATACAGCAGGCCGTGCGGCTTGAATTCGGCTTATCGTTCTTCGGTATTCACATCGAGGGCCTGGGCCCGGGACTACAGAACGTTACCATACCGGAAACGCTGCAGGGCGCAATCTCGATCGGCGGCGTTGAGATCAACGCCTATCGCACCTTTATCATTCTCGTAACCGGGGTGTTCACGCTGATCACCTGGTTTATCCTATTCCGCACACCGATCGGCACGCAGGTGCGCGCGATTATCCGCAACCGACAGATGGCGGCTGCCTGCGGTGTAGACGTCGAACGCGTCAACGCGATGACCTTTGCCTTCGGTTCGGGGCTCGCGGGCGTCGCCGGCGTCATGATGTCCGGTTTCAAGACCGTGTTTCCCGACATGGGAACGCCGATGGTAGTCGACGGCTTTCTCGTCGTCGTGGCCGGCGGTGTCGGCAGTCTGTTGGGATCGGTACTGTCTGCCGGCATGCTCGGAGAAATAAACGGCGTTGTCGCCTCGATAACAAACGATATCGTTGCCCGCGCCGTCGTCTTTGGCGTGGTGATCCTGATCATCATCGCGAAGCCGAAGGGTCTATTCTCATTCAAGGAACGCTGAGGTAATGACCAAGCGTCACGTCGAAATAGCGGTCTACGCGATCTTTATTGCCGCCATTATGTTGGCGCCGCTGGTGTTAGAGCCGTTTTGGCTCAACCGCATCGCCAAATATCTCGTGTACGGAATGCTCGGTATTGCGGTGGCGCTGTCCTGGGGCTACGCCGGCGTACTCAATCTCGGTCAGGGACTGTTTTTCGGCGCGGGTGCCTACATGCTCGCGATGTCGCTGAAGCTCGCCAGCCCGACGAGCTTGCAACAAGGCTCGGACACGCCGGTGCCTGACTTTATGCTGTGGAACGCCGAGCCTGGCTCGAAGACCGATCTTTGCTGCATCAACAAAGCGTCGTTCCTTTGGATTCCGTTCCAAAACCAGTGGTTCGGCGTGGCTATGGGCATTCTGCTGCCGGTCTGCATTGCCGCAGTCATCGGCATCATCTTGTTCCGCAAGAGGATCGCGGGCGTATTTATTTCCATCATCACCCTGGCGCTTGTTCTCCTGGTGCGCCTCCTGATCATTGACGCCCAGCCGGTAACCAATGGCTTCAACGGGCTGACTGATCTTGGCTGGTTCAAGTTGTTCGATTTCGAATTCGATCCATACCTGGTTCAGACTTATTATCTGGTCGCTGGATCACTCGCTGTCGTGCTCGTGGCCGCGCGGCTTTTGATCGAGACTCGCGCCGGCCTGATATTGCAGGCGATCCGTGATGATCCAAATCGGGCGCGCTATCTCGGTTTCGACGTGCCGCGCTTTCAGACGTTCTTCTTCACCGTTTCGGCGGGCATCGCGTCGTTTGCCGGCATGCTCTATGTCATCGCGGCTGAATTCGCCTCGCCGACATTCATGGATCTCAGTTTTTCAATCAGTATGGTGGTCTGGGCCGCAGTCGGCGGCCGAGCGTCAATTCTTGGCGCCTGTATCGGCGCCATACTGATCAACACCATTACCGCCTCGGTCAGCGAAACGAAAGGGTTCGCTGAGACTTGGAAGGCCATCATCGGCCTGATCTTTGTGCTCGTCGTGCTGTATCTGCCGCGCGGCCTCGCGGGATTTGCCCATGACATTGCCGACTGGTTTGTCGCACGCGTGAATGGCTCGCCTCACAGGGCCGCCGCCCGGGAGGCGGATGGCGTCCAGCCGGCGGAATAGGAATCGCAATGCCCGTAGCGCTCACGGTTGACGGTCTCTCGGTCGATTTTGACGGCTTCAAAGCGGTCAATACGGTTTCGATGATTGTGGATCAGGGAGAATTGCGCGTGCTGCTCGGCGCCAACGGTGCGGGCAAGACGACGCTCATGGACCTGATTTCCGGCAAGACCAAAAGCACCGCCGGGCGCGTATTTCTCTACGACACCGACATTACCAACAAGGAAGAGCACGAAATTGCGCGCTCCGGGATCGGACGAAAATTTCAGATACCGAGCGTGTTTAAGGACCTGACGGTCCGGCGCAATCTGGAAGTGGTCAGCTGCCGCAACACCGGCGTGCTGTCCAACCTCGGATTTGGTTTCTCGCACGAAGGCGAGGAGCGGGTCGATGAGGTCCTCGAACTCATCGGGTTGACCGGACAGGCGGCAATGGTGGCGGCCAATCTCAGCCACGGTCAAACCCAATGGCTGGAGCTTGGAATGCTGATGATGCAGAACGCGAAGCTTCTGCTGCTGGACGAGCCCACCGCCGGAATGACCCAAGCGGAAACGCTGAAGACGTCCAAGATTATCAACGCACTCAAAGGCAAGCACACGCTGCTCGTTGTCGAGCACGACATGGCGTTTGTCCGCGAAATCGCGGAACGCATCACCGTCATGCATCTTGGCCAAGTCCTCGCCGAGGGCAACGTGGCCCAAATCGAACAAAACCCCAAGGTGCGCGAAGCCTATCTCGGGTCGAGGGCCATTAGCTGATGCTTAAACTCGTCCAGGTCGACAGCTATTACGGCCGCAGTCACGTCCTGCACGGCGTGAACCTCGAGGTACGGCCGGGCGAAATCACTGCCATTCTCGGCCGCAACGGCACGGGAAAAACGACGCTGCTTAAAACCATCATGGGTCTGACGGACCGCACGACCGGTGAGATAAGATTCGGAGGCGACGATATTAGCTCAGAGCCCACCTTCCGGCGCGCCCGTTCCGGCTTTGCCTATGTACCGCAGGGCCGCGAGATCATTCCCGATTTCACAATTCGCGAGAACATTCTGCTCGGCGCTTTCGCCCGGTCTGACGGGCGACGCTCCGTTCCGAAACTTGTGCCCGAGCTATTCCCTTATCTCATCGAAAATCTTGATCGCCGGGGCGGCATCCTCTCGGGCGGGCAGCAACAACAACTCGCCATCGCGCGTGCGCTCGCCGCCGACCCGAAGATCCTGCTGCTCGACGAGCCGACCGAGGGAATTCAGCCTTCAATTGTCGAAGAAATCGAGGAGGTGATTTTGCGACTCAATCGCGTGGAGCATCTCACAGTGATCCTCGTCGAACAAAACGTCGCCTTTGCCCGGCGCGCGGCGCGTCGCTTCGCCATCATGGAGAAAGGAAGCGTCGTCGCGGCGGGCGCCATCGACGAACTGAGCGACGATCTGGTCCACCACCATATGGCGGTTTGAACGTGTTGCCGGGCTCGCGGCGCGCACCGTGCCGCAGCGCCCGGATCGATGCAAGAGCTGTCACCAAGGAGAAGAATCATGTTGCACGGCGATATTTCAAGCAGCAAAGACACCGTCGGCGTCGCGGTGGTCAACTACAAGATGCCGCGTTTGCACACCAAAGCTGAGGTCCTCGACAACGCCAACAAGATCGCCGAGATGATCGTCGGCATGAAGCTTGGGCTGCCGGGGCTCGATCTGGTCATCTTCCCGGAATATTCGACCCACGGCATCATGTACGACTCAAAGGAGATGTACGAAACCGCGTCGACGGTGCCCGGCGATGAGACCGAAATTTTCGCGGAAGCGTGCCGCAAGGCGAAGGTGTGGGGCGTCTTTTCCCTCACTGGCGAGCGGCACGAGCAGCATCCGAAAAAGGCGCCCTATAACACGCTCATCTTGATGAACGATTCGGGCGAGGTCGTTCAGAAATACCGCAAGATCATGCCATGGGTGCCGATCGAAGGCTGGTATCCGGGCAACTGCACCTACGTCTCCGACGGACCAAAGGGCCTCAAGGTCAGTCTGATCATCTGCGACGACGGAAATTATCCCGAGATCTGGCGGGATTGCGCCATGAAGGGGGCCGAGCTGATTGTGCGGTGCCAGGGCTATATGTATCCGGCCAAGGAGCAACAGGTGATTATGGCGAAAGCGATGGCGTGGGCGAACAATGTCTACGTCGCAGTTGCGAACGCCGCCGGGTTCGATGGCGTCTACTCCTATTTTGGACACTCGGCGATCATCGGCTTCGACGGCCGCACGCTCGGTGAGTGTGGCGAGGAGGACTACGGCATCCAGTACGCCGCCCTCTCCATGTCGTTGATCCGCGACGCCCGCCACAACATGCAATCGGAAAATCACCTCTTCAAGCTCGTTCATCGCGGCTACACCGGCAAGATCAATTCCGGTGAAGATGTCCGCGGTGAAGTCGCATGTCCTTATGACTTCTACACGAAATGGATCACTGATCCGGAGGGCACTCGCGAGATGGTCGAGGCTATTACCCGGCCCACTGTCGGGACCGAGGAATGTCCGATCGAGGGAATTCCGTCGAAGAAGGTCGCCCATCGGTAGATTGAGCAGCACAGCGACCCGTCCGCATTGCCACCAAGGCGAAGCGGACGGGATCGGAAATTCTAATCTGTGGGACAAACATCCATGCTGCGGATCGCGCAGGTCCTTGGGAGCCGCCTTGACGCAGCGCTTGCCGCGCGAATTCATGAGCTGGAACATCTAGGGGCCGTCGATCTCCTAACGGTGCCGGTCGCAGATGTCTCCCGGCACCGTTTCCGGGCCACCACGCAAGGCGGGACAGAAGTGGCAATCGCGCTGCCGCGCGATCAGCGGCTGTTTGACGGCGCGGTGCTCGTGCTCGAGCCCGACCATGCCGTCGTGGTCCGTGTGGCGCAGGAACGCTGGCTGCGACTGCAACCGCGGGCCATCGCTGATGCGATCGAACTCGGATATCACGCGGGTAACCTGCACTGGCGTGTGCGCTTCGTCGGGGAAGCCCTATTGGTCGCCCTTGAAGCACCCATGGACGACTATCTCGCACGCCTGGCCGGGCTGATCCGTGACCGCCGTGTCATCTCCTCGCTCGCTGATGCCGACGAGTTTGTGCCTTGATCGATCTCCTTACGATCCTGCAACACGCGGATTCTGCCTTTCCGAGCGGCAGCTTCGCATTTTCAAACGGGATTGAAGGACTTTCGGCCATGAACGCCGCGCTCGACCGGAGCGGATTACAGAACGCTGTGACATCTTTTCTGCGTCATCGCTGGGCGACTTCCGATCGAGTCGCGGTCACGCTGACGCATCGCGCGAATGACGCGTTCGACAAAGTTGCCGCGGTCGATCGTGCCGTTGAGGCGGCGACGCTCGCCGAACCGCTGCGCACCGGATCGAAGCGAAACGGAAACGCTTTGCTCGCCGCTCATGTGCGACTGGCGACACCCCGGGCACGAGAGTTACGAACGCTGATCGAGGACGGCGAAGCGCATGGCCATTTGCCCATCGTACAAGGCTTTGTCTGGAGTGCGCGCGGCATGAGCGAAGTGGCAGCGGTCGCAGTGTCCGGTTATTCGACTGCCGCGGGCCTTATTGCGGCAGCGGTGCGACTCGGCTGCATCGGCGCGCTGGAAGCGCAGTCGGTGCTCAGTGCCGCTCTGGCGACTATCGCGGAGTTGTCCACCCCAATAGGGCCGACCGCCGAAATCGAGAGCTTCATGCCGTGGGTCGACGCCGCCGCGGCACGCCATACACGCGCGCATTTGCGGCTGTTTGCGAATTAAGGAGAAGCGCATGCTGCTCACGCCGACCGAATTGGAACGCCTCACCATCTTTTCCGCGGCGGAGCTGGCGAGAAAGCGCCGCGCCAAGGGGCTTAAGCTCAACCATCCCGAAGCGGTAGCGATCATCACCGACGAAATCCTCGAAGGGGCGCGCGAGGGGCGCAGCGTCGCCGATCTGATGTCGTTTGGATCGACCATTCTCGCAACCGATGACGTGATGCCCGGCGTTGCGTCCATGCTGCCCATTTTGCAAGTCGAAGGCGTATTTCCCGACGGGACGAAGCTCGTCACTGTGCACGAGCCAATCCGGCCTGCAGCTGGCGCATTGGCCGATCCGCTCGAGCCAGGCGCAATCCTCGCCGCCGAGGGCGAGATCGAACTTTCCGCCGGCCGGCCTCGTGCAACACTTGAGGTAGTCAACATCGGCGACCGTCCGGTGCAGATCGGTTCGCACTACCATTTTTTCGAAGTGAACAAGGCGCTGGATTTCGATCGCGCTGCGGCATTCGGCATGCGGCTCGATGTTCCCGCGGGCACGGCGGTTCGTTTCGAACCGGGTCAGCGTAAGAATGTAACGCTCGTGGGCTTTGGCGGTAGCAGAGGATTATCCGGCCTGAATGCCCTCACCAACGGCGCTGCGACGGATCAGTCAGTGCGCGAAAGCGCGCTCGCGCGCGCGCGAGAAACCGGATTCAAGGGCGCGTGAGGTTTATCCGTGGTCGCAATTGCACGCAGGGATTATGCGGCCCTTTACGGCCCGACCGTCGGCGACGGCGTTCGCCTTGCGGATACGTCGCTGGTCGCCGTCGTCGAGAAGGATCATGCCGTCTACGGCGACGAGTGCCTGCACGGCGGCGGCAAGACCCTGCGGGATGGCATCGGGCTGGCGGCCGGCGTCACAAGTGCGCAAGGCGCGCTCGATCTGCTCCTGTGCAACGTTCTGATCATTGATCCGGTGATCGGCATCGTCAAAGGCGACCTGGGCATCAAGGACGGCCGTGTGGTCGGCCTCGGCAAAGCCGGTAACCCCGCCATCATGGACGGGGTCGATCCCCGCCTTATTGTCTCGGCGGCAACGACCGTGCGCGACTGCGAAGGGATGATCGGCACGCCGGGTGCGATCGATGTGCACGTGCATTTCGACTCGGCCGGACTCTGCGAACACGCGATTGCTTCCGGTATAACCACGATGCTTGGCGGCTCGCTTGGCCCAATCACGGTCGGCATCGATTCGGGCGGCCCCTTTAACGTCGGCAAAATGCTGCAAGCCGCCGAGCACTGGCCGATCAATTTCGGCTTCCTTGGCCGCGGCAATTCGCACAAGCCCGCTTCGCTCGTCGAGCAGCTCGAAACCGGCTGCGTCGGGCTGAAGATCCATGAAGACTGGGGCTCGATGCCGGCGACCATCGACGCGTGCCTTACCGTCGCCGACGAGCTTGATTTTCAGGTGCAACTGCACACCGACACGCTGAACGAATCCGGTTTCGTCGAGGATACGCTCGCCGCAATCCGCGGACGCGCGATTCACATGTACCATACCGAAGGCGCCGGCGGCGGTCACGCGCCCGACATTATTCGGGTCGCCGGAATTGCGAATTGTCTACCGTCATCGACCAACCCGACAAATCCTTACACGGTGAACACCTTCGACGAGCACCTCGACATGACGATGGTGTGTCACCACCTCAACCCGACCATCCCGGAGGATGTGGCGTTCGCTGAAAGCCGCATCCGCGCGCAGACCATTGCCGCCGAAGATGTGCTTCACGATATCGGGGCGATCTCGATGCTCGGTTCGGACAGCCAAGGCATGGGCCGTATCCATGAAGTGATCTGCCGCACCTGGCAGCTCGCGTCGAAGATGAAGGACCAGCGCGGCGCACTGCTCGAGGAGCGGGCCGGCTTCGGCGATAACGCTCGCATTCGGCGCTACATCGCCAAGTACACCATCAATGCCGCACGCACCTTCGGCATCGCCGATCACGTCGGTTCTCTGGAAGATAGCAAAATGGCCGACGTGGTTGTATGGCGGCCAGCCTTCTTCGGCATCAAGCCTGAATTGGTGATCAAGGGCGGCTTCATCGCTTGGGGGGCAATGGGTGACTCCGCGGCTTCGCTGATGACGTGCGAGCCGATCCTGATGCGTCCGCAATGGGGCGCCTTCGGGCGGGCCGCCGCGGCTTTGTCGTCTTGCTTCGTGCATCCGCTTGCCATCGATCGCGATCTAAAAGCCGAGCTTGGGCTCGCTAAATCGCTTTTGCCGGCGCACGGCACGCGCAAACTCGCCAAGTCGGACATGATGTGGAATGACGCCTGCCCGAATATTCGCGTAGACCCGCAGACCTTCGACGTATTTGTCGACGACAAACTGGCGACGTGTGAGCCGGCGCACGAGCTGCCGCTGGCGCAGCGCTACATGCTGCGGTGACCTTCATGCACGATCGCACAGCCCGTTCCACTTTGAGCAAGACGCCTGTTGCTGACGCAGCGCGGATCGGCATCGGCGGACCGGTGGGGTCCGGCAAGACCGCGCTGATCGAGCGCCTCATTCCGATCCTAGTCGGGCGCGGGATCGACCTCGCGGTCGTTACCAACGACCTCGTCACCAAAGAGGACGCCGAGCGGCTTCGGCGTTCCGGCCTCATCGATCCTACGCGGGTGTTAGGCGTCGAAGCCGGCGCCTGCCCGCACACCGTCATTCGCGAAGACCCAACGCTTAACATCGCCGCCGGCGATGCGCTGGAGCGAAAATTTCCCGGCGTTGAGCTCATCATCTTCGAGTCCGGAGGCGACAATCTTGCCTCCACCTTCTCGCTCGATCTGGTCGATTGGTGGATCTTCGTGATCGACGTCGCCGGCGGCGACGATATCCCGCGCAAGCGTGGACCGGGTGTGCTGCACTGCGATTTGCTGGTCGTTAACAAGACTGATCTGGCGCCATTCGTTGGCGTCGATCTCCACGCTATGCTGGCCGAAGCTAGAGCGGTGCGCGAAGGTCGACCGATTCTGGCAACCAATGCCCGAACCGGCGATGGCGTCGCCGCGGTCGCCGATGTGATGAATCAGGCCGTATTATTTCGCTAACCCGGAGATCGGTCGCCGTGCTGGATACAGTCACGCGCTCCGGCAAGCCGCTCGACCTGCGGGGCGACTTGTCCCCGGCGACGGCAAGCCAAGGACCGTCTCCAGACCCAGTGGAAGCTTGGCTGCGCTTCAGCCACGGCGGTGGACGAACGGTGCTCGCCCAACAGCGCGTGCCATATCCCTTCCATGTCACGCGACCGTTTTACCTCGACCGGGCGCGCCCGGAGATCGCGACGCTCTATCTCCAATCGGCATCCGGTGGGCTCTACCGCGGCGAGAGCCTTGCGCTGTCCATTATTGCCGATTCTCATGCAGCGGCGCACGTGACCACCCAGGCCTCGACGATCGTGCATCGGACGTCCAATCGCAGTATCGCGCAAAACACCCGAATCGAGATTGGGGATCATGCGTTTGCGGCGATGACACCCGATCCCCTGGTGCTGTTTCCCGGTGCTGAAATTGCCTGCACAACCGACATCACCTTGGCGGCGACGGCGCGCGCGATCGTGACCGACGGTCTGACACAGCACGACCCAGAGGGGAAAGGTCGACCCTTCGGTCGCTACAGCAACGCCATCGTCGTGCGCAACGCCAAGGGCACCGTTCTCCTCGCCGACCGCGGCTCTCTCGCCGGCGACCAGATGCTCGGCCCAACCTCACCGCTCGGACCTTTTCGCGCCGCCGGCACCCTGCTTGTATTGGGGCACGGAGCTAACCGCTGCGATCCGGACATACTCGAAACCCGTCTGGCGACCTGCAATTGCACCGCCGGCATATCGAAGCTGCCGAACGACGCGGGAATTGGCGGCCGTATCCTCGCCACCAATGGCGGTGCGTTGGCGCGCGGCCTCGAGATTGCGTTCGCAATCGCGTTCGAAGCATTGATCGGCATTCTGCCAGCGCGTCGGCGCAAATAACCCGCAAGGGCGCTCAACGCCGGGCGAGACGAAAATAGAGCTCGGCTAGGCGTGACGGCAGGTCTTCAAGACGCCGCACCGGCATGTGCTGGCTGCGGCCGAAGACGGCGGCGCCGGAGCCTGCACCCGAGGGATCGAGCGTGACGCCGAAGACATCGGTGCCGCGCTCCCGCAGGCTAATGACGGCGCGCCGGGCATCCTCCACCAGATCACGCGGATCGACGACGTCGATGTCGGACGGCTCCCCGTCTGTGAGAACGAGAATGAGCTTGCGGTGGCTGCGCACGTACGCAATTTCGGTACCGGCGTGACGCAACGCCGTCCCCAGCCGGGTCGACAGTTGCGGTTCGAGATGGGCAAGACGCGCCTTGACGGCGGCACCGTAAGGTTCGCCAAAATCCTTGAGACAAAAGACGCGGACATCCTCCCGCCCGGCGGAAGCAAAAGCGCGCAAGGCGAACGGATCGTTTAGCGCCGCCAAAGCTTCCGCCAGCGCCGCGACCGCAAGCCGCTCCACGTCAAGCACTGACGTGCCCGAAGGCATCACCGGGTCGCGCGTCGATTCCGATGTATCCAACAGGATCATGACCGAGAGATCACGTTGACGCCGTGCCATCGTACGGAACACTCGGTCATCGGGAAGTTCGGCGGCGCGTAGCGCGACCGCCGCGTCCAATGCGGCGTCCAGGTCGAGATCGGGTCCGTCGCTACGCCGTTTCAGGCGCTCATGCCGCCCAATTTTGGCGCCACGCACCAAGCGGCGAATACGCGCACGCAATGCAGGGATATTGTCGAGCGCCGCGTCGATCGCGCCAGCGTCGCCCGGCCACAGCGACGCCGCCCGAACCGTCGTCCAGTCCGGCCGTTCGATTCCAGCATCGCAGTCCCACTCGGGATAGGTAGCGAGCACCGGGCCCCGCTCGTCCGGGGCACGCTCGCGGGCGCGACCCACGGCATCGGGTGCAGGCTCCACTTCATTGCGGCGGCGATCGGGATTATCGGCGTCGTCACGTCGTTCGAATCGCGCGGCATCGACCATCAGTTCGAAAATGTCGGTCTCGGCTTGCGCCTGCTCGCCGAAATCCCACAGACCGAGGCCGTCGTCGCGATAGACCGGCTCGACCACGTAGGTGCGGGCGTTGAACTGCACGCGCATCTGCCCAAGATCATTGCCAAGAAGGCCGCCGATCTGCCGACTGACAGAAACGTCGTCCAGGCGCTCCCTCTCCGCGGCGAACAGAGCTCGGCCTTTTTTTATGAAGCCGTCCGGGTCGGCATAATCCGGATCAAACAAGGCCCGCGCAAGGCGCGCGAGCAGTGTCGGCGCGGTGATGACCTCGGTCGGTTCGGCAACATGAAACGGCGCCCATAATCGCCGCAGGCCGGGGAAGGCGCGCATCGCCAACATCTCGACGCGGGCATCCTCCACCAAACCAATCAGCGCCATTTGCAATGGCTTCAGCGATCCAATCGGAAAGCGCGTGCGTGTCAACGCGATATGTGCCGTCGCGTGCGCAACGCAGGCTCGAAACAATTGTGGCAGCATGCCTTTGGGTGTTCCGCTAAAAACTGGCGGCATCCGCACCACGCCGCCGGCGATATTCACGCGACGCGGAAGCTGCATTCCGGGCGGCGCGATTGCGCCGCGCAGGACCGGCGGCCGGCCCCACAAGGCGGTGGCGAAAGCTTTGAGGACCCGCTCGTTACGGGAAAATATCAGCGCGCCGGCCGATTGTTCCAGAACCTGCGTAGCCAGCCGGTCTTCCAACGTGAAGAAGGCACGTCGCCGAACGCGATCGCCGCGGGTGTATTTAAGACCAGAAGCTACGAAGTTTTCGAAGCCGGAGCTGTCACAGGCTTGCAGGATCATGTCGGTGCGGCACGCCACGGCGGCGACTGATTCCGGCCCTTCGCGGGCAAGTCGCACAAGTCCGCGGGACCACAACACGATTTCGCTCGCCCTCCCGAGCCGACGCAACGCGTTTGGAAGTGCCTGCAGGCACGCGAGCGTCGCCTTGGAGCCCGCGCCGCGGCAAATGTCGGCGGCTGCGTGTGCGAAATCGGCAAGCTCCCTGAGCTGAAGCGCCGACTTCAGATCCACGCTTATGCGCCAGAATGCAAGTTGGCATTCCGGACCCGCATTGACCAAGGCAAGTTCCAGCGCACCCGCCGCCCATCGCTCCAGGTCCGCATCGTCCGTGCCGGCCGAAATCGCATCCCAATGGCCCCGAAACTCGCCGCGCAACGTATCGCGCTGACGGATCAGTTGGTGAAGGCGCGTGACCGCGCGGCCCTGCTCCGTCTCGATGACCTGAAACTGGGCACGGCTCCGTGGGGTCATGGCGATTGTGTATTAGAGGCAAGCCGCCACGGCTGCGGTAAGCGCTTCACGCATATCGAGATCGTCGGTGATCGGCAACACGATGCTCGCCCGCGACGCCGCTTCGAGCCCGAGTCCGGCCGCAACCAGACGGCCCGCGTGAATCAACATGCGCGTCGAGGCGCCCTCCTCCAAACCTTGTCCGCGCAAGTTGCGGGAGCGGAGCGCGATGTCCACCAGCTGTCGCGCGGTCTTACGGTCCGCGCCCGATTCGCGGCTGACGATCTCAGCCTCAATGTCGGGCGCGGGATATCCGAAGTCGATGCCGACGAACCGCTGCTTGGTGGATTCCTTCAAATCCTTCACCGCGCTCTGGTAGCCCGGATTGTACGAAATCACGAGCTGAAAGTCGGGATGGGCGGCGACAAGCTCGTTCTTCTTCTCGAGCGGCAGCATCCGCCGCGCATCCGTGAGCGGATGGATCACGACGGTTGTGTCCTGGCGGGCTTCGACAATTTCATCGAGGTAGCAAATCGCCCCGTAGCGCACCGCAAGCGTCAGCGGACCGTCGTGCCAGACAGTACCTTCCGGCGCGAGCAGATACCGTCCGGCAAGGTCTGCGGCCGTCATATCCTCGTGGGCGGCGACGGTAATAAGTGGGCGATCGAGCCGCCATGCCAAGTATTCAATGAACCGCGTCTTGCCACACCCCGTCGGCCCCTTCAGCATGACGGGCAACCGACTTGCGTAGGCCGCCTCAAACAGCGCGACCTCCGCCGCCACGGGCAAGTAATAAGGCTCTGACTGGATACGGTAAGCTTCAAGTCGCATGGCTCATTCCTGCGCCTGGCGCCGCACCGGCCCGGAATGAGCAAGGAAACCTGCTCGCCCAGCGGCGATGCGGCCTCCCTGCCTATATGAGGCGCGACCTCTTTGTCTCGCCCTTAAGAGGGCTTTTCCCTCAGCTGCCATTACATCACCGACCGGCGCTGAGCACAATGCATGGGAAGCCGAGCGCGCTGCCTTCGCCGACTTGAGCAAGCCACTCCACCCTTCGTCTACGACGGCGAGACTCCGCCGCAGCATTAACGGCCGCCAGCGCGTCCGCAGGCCTCCGCGGCATCAAGAACAAGATACAATTGATAGACTAAATATTCCGCGCGGAAAGTGATTTTCAGCTCGTAGCGTTTGCTGATCTCGAAGATTTTTCCGATGCGGCTTCTCTGCCAAACACCTATTCCGTAACCTGTCATTATGCGAAACCGGTTCGACGAAACGGTAGCCCCGACCTGGGACATTCTGAATGTAGCGGCGACCGTCGCGACCGTTGGCGAGGACCTTGCGGAGAGCGAACACAATTTGTAGCGGCTGGACACGGCGCGCCCCGGCGGGGCTCCAATGCCGGCCCATGAAAAGGCAAGCGCCTGACCGCCCGCCGATCACCACCGACCGTGCGGCGGTCGCTTTACGCCTGAAAACGGACGTAGCCGTGCCCGCGCTAAATGTCGCTGAGGGCCAGCACCAGAAGTACCCACTACTCATTGGCCTCGGGTACAGCGACTCGATTTGCTGAGATGGCGAGGCTGGCTGCAACAACGAGCGCTCCTGCTGCGACCAGCGACGGCACGCGGAGGCTCCCGAGGCTATCGAACAAATATCCAGCTGCGGTCGGTCCGGTCATTTGGCCGAATGCGAAACTCGCAGTCATCAGCCCTATTGCCCGTTGCGGATCGGCGCGCGACAACTGCCGCGCTGCTATGAGACCGAGGGCGGTGATGCCCATGAACGTCCCGCCCAACAACGCGGCGGATAAACAAATGCCAGGCACGGTGATCCACTCGACGCTTACCGCCACGCCGAGCGCCTCGGCCAGACACGCCAGCGCAAAAGCCATCGAGGTGCCTATGCGTGCCGCGATCCACGACCAGAGCGCGACTGACGGCACGGCCGCGAAGCCGAACAGGATCCAGATCCAGGCTTCCAGTTCACGAAGCTCCGCCGAAATCCGCACCGATGTGACCAGGAACGTTGCCGTGATGACGTAACCGAATCCGAACAAGCCGTATGCGATGATGAGCATTGGCAGACCGCGTGGTGACTGCGCCGCAGAAGTAATAGGGGGTGCCGCTTCGACGACTGTTTGTCCGGGGATCAACACGGTAACGAGGACGGTTCCCAGAAGTGCCATGCCACCAGACCAGAGCCACATGGCTTGCCAGCCCGCGCCCACCGCCCGCAACGCCGATACAACAGCAGCCGACAGCATGATGCCGACCCCAACTCCGGCGAAGTGAAGGGCCGAGAGATTTCCGCGTTGCGCAGCCGACAACCGGGCCAGCACAAGCGTTGAGGCAAGGACGATGACAAAGGCGCTCGCCGCGCCGCCCAGGAGACGCAGCCCCATCAAAACGGTGATGTGAGAATCAAAGGCCATGCCAAGGGTCGTTGTTGCACTGACGAGCAAGGCAGCGACGAGCCCTCTTCGTTGGCGGCTTACAGCAATCGGTCGGGCGGCCAATAAGGCCCCGATCAAATAGCCGAGAAAATTGGACGAAGCGACGAGCCCAGCCTCGGCTTTGCTCCAAGCGAGACTTTCGAGCATGACCGGGAGGATGGGTGTGTAGACGAAGCGTCCAATGCCAATCGCGACGGCCATGGCCAAGAGTCCGCCACATGCCAATCCAATCATCAACTGCCGGTGCTGCATAGCTCGATCGCCCACTGTTGCAGGACCCTCAGTTCGCCGGGGTCTCGAACCGCCGCTCGACGTGAAATGACTTGGCCGTGATCAGCCACGCACCGCTGATGCAATGGTATGAGAGATAGTCGAGATATTGGATTGTATTAATCCTGACCCGAACCTTCACCACCGCTTGTGTGGGCGAAGAGAAATCAACGAGCAAAATCTCTTGATGGCGTGGAGCGTTCTTCGCTTTTGGTGATGCTCCGGCGGCCAATGCGGTCTTGTAGTCCTGGGCAGGCAGCAAACGCAGGGTGCCGTCTCGCAATCCGTGAAGCTGGGCGCTCGAAGCGAACACCTGGTCAAAGCGCGATACATCGCTGTCGAACATGAGGTCGAAGTAGCGTCTAACGGCGTCAAGCAGTGACAGATAAGTTGCGTGGTCGGTCATGATTCGGGCCCTCGCTGAGGTTGGTGAACCATGACATGATCAACTGGGGCGTGTCCTTGCAAAGTAGGCTATTTTGGATCATCAAACAGTGGTGATCCGCCCTTTAGCCATTGAAAAATACGCAATCGTGCCAAAAACAGCGCTAGATGTGATCGACGGCCGGATTATTGCCGCGCTGCAAGCCAATGGCAGATTGAGCAACATTGAACTGGCGGAATTGGTTGGCTTGTCACCTTCGCCGTGCTCCCGCCGGGTGAAGAGGTTGGAGCAGGACGACTACATCGAGGGATACCGAGCCGTGTTGAGACGCGACCGCGTTGGCCTCGGCTTCTCAGTGTTTGTAGGTGTTAAAATTAATGGGCACGCGAACGAGCACGCACTCCTTTTTGAGAGAGCTGTCGTAGAGATGCCGGAGGTCGTTGCTTGTCATCTGGTATCTGGAGAAGCCGACTACTTTCTCGAAGTCGTTGTACCAGAGCTGGCGGACTATCAGCAGTTCCTCGTGGGTAAATTGCTCACCCTGCCGATCGTGCGCGAAGTGCGAAGTAACATTGCCATCCAGACGCTCAAGGCTGGAGCGCCACTGCCGCTTGACCATCTTGAATAAGGCTGCTCGCGGTCCTTCCGCGCCGGTCGCTCGGAACACCTAATTAGGGCGATTATCCCTGACTTGACTTTCTCGATTAGACATAGCATATCCTTCCGGGACGGAGGGAATTGCCATATGGCCAGAAAACAACCCAAGCCAATTCAGCAACTTACGGCTGCCCAGTTTGAGCGCATGTTTCCCGACGAGGACGCTTGTTGCGCCTATCTTGTCGGCCGTCGATGGCCCGATGGCGTCAATTGCCCGCGCTGCGGCGCAGTAAATCCTCATAAGCTGCCGAACAAGCCTTGGAGTTGGCAGTGCTACCAGTGCGCTCCAGAAACCAGCTATCGCTTCTCGCACATTGCTGGCACGATTTTCGAGAACACCAACAAACCGTTGCGTGACTGGTTTCGCGTCGTCCATCTTATGCTGACCAGCAAGAAAGGAATGAGCGCATTGCAAATCATGCGCTTCATGGGCTTTGGCTCCTACAAAACCGCTTGGCTTATGTGCCACAAAGTCAGAACTGCGCTTGTTGAAGATATCGAACAACTCGGCGGGATTGTCGAGGTTGACGAAACTTTTGTCGGCGGAAAAGCGCGCAACCGGCATATTGATAAGCGTGGTGGCGGCCACGGAACGGGCGGGACTGGTTCCGGTAAAGCTGTCGTTGTTGGTGCCGTGAAGCGCAAGGGAAACGTTGCTGCGCGCGTCATCCAAAATGTCCGCGCTTCGACGCTGGAGGGCTTCGTCCATGAAGCCGTCTCGCACAAGGTTAGCTTGCTGATCACAGATCAATGGGTCGGCTACAAACACCTTGGAAAAGAATATCCGCACGCCGTCATTGACCACGCCAAGGGCGAATACGTTATCGGCGCAATCCACACCAACACGATTGAGGGTTTCTGGTCGCTGATTAAGCGCGGCTGTGTCGGCACATTCCACAAAATCAGTAAAAAGTACCTGGGCGAGGCGCATCTGCGCAGCACCCTGCAAACCTACGCTCGCTACTACAATAAGGTCAGAACGCACCGGTCATTGGACAAAGATGCGCCGGCCTCCCGCCCCGTTCAGCGAACTGGAATCATAAGTTCACGCCCGATCCTTGGCGGCCTTCATCACCATTACGTGCGGGTTTAGTTTTTCGGTACACACAAGCATAATACTCGTTTGTCTTGTGGCCGGACAATGCGCGGCCCTGACCGTCGGTTAGCTCGGCTTCCTCAAGCTCGGTCATGCCGCCATGTCGGCACGCATCCAATGTGAACGTCGATGGTAACTCAATCTCAGCACGCAAGCGCTGCACCTTCAAGGCTGAAATTGCTGGGTTCGCCGCTCATGGCGACGATTTAACGTCAGCCGACAAGATAGAGGCCAGCCGCTAGGTCTTGTGGCCGGCGCCGATCGTGGCCGAATGACAGAAAGAGAACTGGCAGCGCCCGCACTCGCAGCGATTCCGAAATAGCGCCGATAAGCCGATCATTTTATAGACTTTTGTGGAGTCACTCAGTCCAAAGCGGAGCGCCAGGCATTTCGACGCAGCACTCGACTTACCCTCTCAACAACCCCACGTGTAGGCCATCATCGGCTGCGGTTTTGTCCGGGCGTCGGTGACTGAGAGACCCATCGTGCTCCCGCCTGTCTCAGGGAGCACAGCCAATGACTATCTTTCCAATGCGAAAGACGGGGTTCGGAAGACTCATCCGGGTCAAGTGCGACCGCGAGCTTGTCGCTTATATCGTGGCGCTTGCCGATCCCGCCGCGGCGATAGACCTGATCAGGAAGAACGTCGGCGGTTCCGATGATGAGTTTCAGGACGTGGCTCGCGTCAGCGACTATTTGCTGAAATATCTTAACCTACAATCTGGCGAGTTCATGCGCGCCGACGACACGCGCCCATTCGAGCATCGTGCCAAACGCGCGCCGCCTGTTTAGGCGCCGGGCAAGCACAGGCTGGCCCCAGCGACCGGCCGGATACGATGCCGGCATGAGTGCCGCGCGTAAGCGTACCGACTGGTCGCGACCCCCGCCCCGGAAAAAGGTGGTGCCTAGCTTGGTGCCAACGTGATCGTAGCTTTTCTTAGTGCGCGTTGCCCTCCTCGCGCGCGGCTGGCGCCGCTTCGGCCTGCGGCGGCGCCGGCATGTCGGCAAGCGGGCGAAACTCTCGCATGGCGCGCTGTGCAGCAGCGTACCCGACACTCGTGTCGGGTATGTGCGCCTTCCCGAATTGCGGGGGACGTGGCGCCGCCTCGAACCGTGGTGGCGTCGCCCGACGCCGACCACGTAGCCATTGGAAAAGGACGAAGAGAAGGAGCGCCGCGGCGGCGACGAAGAGCAGCAATGCGACATGGTCCATCGGCGAGTCCCTTCCGGCGCGGCCCGTGCGCAAACACTAACGGGGCCGGGTACAGTCTGGGCGTAGCTCGCGCGCACAGTCCGGGGTTTACCGCGTTCCGCGGTTAACCGGGAATTACGGCTCGTGGATCAACTCGCGGCAATGATGGCAACCTAGCGTCAAGATTTTCGGCGTCACCCACAGCAACGCCGGGCAAGCGCTGGCCGGCCCGGTGCCGGATGCACTCCGCGCGGCTTTTATTTTTGAACTAATTTTGAACTAAACGTCGCTGTTGGAGTTGGCTACAAGGTGCAATTTTGCGCTCGGCTTGTGCCGCTTGAAGGCGACGTGGATGAAAACTGCCCTGCTCATACTGATCTTCCTCGCTACTGCGGGCCCCGCGTCGGCAGATGAGCTGCAAATCTCCTGCGAGACGGTCCGCGCCTATGTGACTCAGGTCGGTTTGATAAAGGCCAAGGCGCTGGCTCGTGCCGCCGGCATGACAGCGGAGCAAGAACACAGAGCAAGGCAATGTTTTGTGACGAAGGAAATCGCAACAAAGTAAGGCACTTTCACTGGCCGGCCCGGCGCAGCTGCCGCATCCAATTTGGAGACATGTAAATGCGTTTCACATGCCCCATCGTGATCGTCTTAGCTTTTGCAGGTCTAACGCCTGCTCTTGCCGCCAATCAGAACGTCAAACTAACCAGTTACCACTACGATGCTTGCGTCTGTCATTTTGGTTACGGCGCCAATTGTCAAATCGCAGCCGCGTGCACTGCTACGGGCGGTAAGTGCGGATTAACATGTACGCTGCCTCGCCAACCAGAATAACTAGATCGCACTGCGCATGGTTCTTTCCATGGAAGGCGTCGAGTGCCGGCCACGATGACCGATTACACTGTTGAGCTATTCAAGGAAGGCGGCGAAGGCGCCGGGATCGACGACAGCTGCCCCGCAGTCTGACACAAAAAGCAATCATCAAACAGCAGACGATCGAGAGGAGGTTGGCTCATGAGCGACACGTTTCCCTCTGCCCCTAAGATGACGCCGACCGCCTAGCTATTCTGGAGCTTGTCGAGAGGCGGCGCGCGACCGCACCGTTGGTAGTACGATTAAAACGGCCGCAATCTCGCATACCGCGCCGATTAGACCGAGTGTCGTGACGGAGGCGTGGAGGAGCACCAGCGATCCGAGCATCGCCCCGAGCGAGAATCCCAGGTACATAAAGGAGGCATTGAGCGACAGCGCGATCGATGCAGTCTTCAGTCCCGCGATCTGCATCAGACGCGATTGCTGTGCTGGAAAGAAGCCCCACGCCGCCAGTCCCCAGATCACTATTGCCGCGGCGACCGGCGCAAGTGCGCTTGCGCCGGAGAGGTAGTGGCCGATCGCTGATAGCCCGGCAAAGGACAGCGTCAGAAACGTGAACGCGGGGATCATCACCGCACGCGGCCCAAACCTGTCGCTGAGCGTGCCTCCCAAAAACAAGCCGATAACAGCCGATACGCCCCACACGAAGAAAGCAATTCCGACATGGCTGCCGTCGAGGCGGGTGACGGTGGTCAGGTAGGGCGTGAAATAAGTGTAGACCGTATAAGCGCCGGTCGCCCATAGCATGGTGACGAGGAAACCACTGAGAAGCGGGACTTGCCGTATCACCGCGAGACGCTCGCGAATGCTCGGCGCCAACAAGCCTTTGTCGACACCGCGCGGAATGCCGAAGAAGAGTCCGGCGATAGCAATTGATGCGATGATACCGACTCCGACAAAGGTCATACGCCAGCCAAACGCGTGACCAACCATCGCGCCAAGCGGCACGCCAAGCGCGACCGCAATGCTGGTTCCACCGTTGACGATAGCAAGAGCGGTGCCGCGGCGTTCCGGCGCAACAATTGCGCCGGCGAGTGCACTCGCGCTCGGTACGTAAAGCCCGGCAGCAGCGGCGAGCAGGATCCGCGCAGCGAGAAGTTGCCAGAAATCGGTCGCGGTGCTGGCGAAGAAATTCGCCAGCGCAAAGGCGGCCATGGAAACGAAAAGCAGATTGCGCCGGCCCACCCCAGTGGTCAGCGCCGAGAGGACAGGAGAACTGACCGCATAGGTAAGGCCAAAGACAGTTACGAGTTGACCGGCGGCAATGAGCGTTACGGAGAGGTCCCTTGCCAAACCGGGCAGCAAGGCCGCGATCATGAAACTCTCGGTTCCCGTCGCGAAAGTGCCGAGAGCAATCCAGGTGAGGGGAACAAACTGGCGGATACCGGATGCAGATTGCACCTTGCTCGCGTCGATAGCTGAGGTAGCCGAGCAACTCATGATTTCCTCCTAAGATGACCGGTCATCTCTATTTCGGTGAAAAAAGGGGGCTCGCATCCTGATGGCGGTTGAGGGGCGAAGTTTCAGACCAGGAGTTCGCTAAAGGCGAATTTCATAAAACGATCGAACGGCTTGCGGCTTCGCTCGACCCGGGCACGGAGCAAGGCGCCCTCATATGCGTCAAGCAGGAAGGCGGCCATATCGGAAGCTTTCGTCTTGTTGGAGATTTCACCCTTCGCTTGTGCCTCGGCGATGGTCGCCTCTATGTCTTTGGTCCACTGCCCATAGAGTTTCCGCAGACTTTCCCGGATCGTCTCGCTCTGATTAGCCAATTCGGCGCTGAAGCCGCCGAGAATGCAATTGCGCGCGAAATGCGAATCCGCGAACAGCGCACTAATCCGATCGAAATGACGCCGCAGCCGCTGCAGCGGCGGCACGGTCGGATCGGCCAGAATTTCGCGCCGCGTCTGATTGGCGCCGTAACGCTCGACGATTTCTACGCCGAGCGCCTCTTTGCTTTCGAAATGATTGTAGAATGAGCCCTTCGGCACACCGGCAGCATCGGTAATGTCTTGCACGCCGACAGCGTTAAAGCCTTTTTCGACCAAGCACTTGAGGCCGGCCTGAACAATTTCTTCGCGCGTATTCTGTCTTGCCATCCGTCACCAATATGACCGGTCGTCTTAGAAGGCAATAGCGGTTGCCTAAAATGGGAAGATGCCAGATATGCCGAAATTGCAGACCCACGCGGAGTCGTCGAAACGCACTATAAGATGAAGCGCCAAGACCCTTTCTGAACGCTCGAGCGGATAATGACGCGGTCCCGAGAAAAGATCCTGTCGTTCGGCTCGTTCCGCCTTATGCCATCGCGTCAGCAACTGTTTGTAAGGCGATCAGCCCGTGCGCATCGGCAGTCGCGCGCTGGGGTTGCTTCAGATCCTGGTCGAGAATGCAGGCGAGGTCGTCTCAGAGGACAAGCTCATCGAAGCCGTCTGGCGCGGTATTTGGGTCGACGAAGCCAACCTGCGCGCCAATATAGGCGCTTAGAATACCGCACCAATGCCCGCGCACTCCGCGCAGCTTTTTAATTTGAACCAAACGTCACTGGTGGGAGTTGCATACAGGGTGCAATTGCGCTCGGCATGTGCCCCTTGAAAGCGACGTGGATGAAAACTGCCCTGCTCATGCTGATCTTCCTCGCTACTGCGGGCCCCGCAGCGATCGGCCGGGCATGATGCCGGCGTGAGGCTGCTGCACCGGCCTGCGTCTAGCGGGTTATTCGGCCCGCTCAGTGCGCGCCGGGATTTGTGCCCGGCGTGTTTGGCGAAACGGGTGTTTCGTTTGATTGAGGCACAGTATACGGACTCGACGGATTGAAGTTTGGGGAAGGCGGCGATGGCGGGGTGTTGGCCAATGGCGCGCCGGCTGGCACACCAGCTGTGCCTTTCGACTGGGGAGTAGAATTCGCCGCTTGCGCGTGTTCGATTCCGGCACACGCGCCGATTATGGATGCAACCACGACAAACGCTGTTAACGCCATCCGCTCAAGTCTTTTCATTGTCCAGAGTCCCAAACTTTAAATCGCCCTCAATTAGTCAACGCAAAACGGGCGACGATGTTCCGTACTGCGTGGAAGTTGGCGATTAGCTGGGATATCCCCGATAATGTTGCTCGCCCCTATTGTGCTGAGTGACCGGCGCTGACCGCGGTCGGCCTCGACGCGTGCATGTCGCTGGGCCCGATCGTTTTTACTTCCGGGAATGATGATTATCGGAGCCGAGCCGTAATTTGGTACGATGTCCGCTTTTCGGGGGCAAAGCGGACATCACGGCGAAGCCGAAAAATGTCGGCTAATGACCCGGAACGGACATCGGCGGCTCGTCATTCCGAACTGCTTCCGCGTTTGCTAGTGTCTCCGACAGGTGGGGGACCGAATGGCCGCGGATGGCGAGCGGGCGCGGGACGGTGAGCCGAATCCCAGAATCTTCATCTCCTATTCGCGCAAGGATATGGCCTTCGCGGATCGGCTCGAAATGGCCCTCAAGGCGCGCGGCTTCGAGCCGCTGATCGATCGCACCGAGATTTATGCTTTCGAGGATTGGTGGAAGCGCATCGAGGCGCTAATTGGCCGTGCCGATACCGTGGTGTTTGTGCTTTCGCCGGACGCGGTGACCTCGGACGTGGCGTTGAAGGAGATCGCGCACGCGGCCTCGCTCAACAAGCGTTTTGCCCCGATCGTGTGCCGGCGCGTGGAAGATGGCGCGGTGCCCGAGGCGCTGCGGCGGCTGAACTTTGTCTTCTTCGATAACCTCGACACGTTCGAGGCGAGCGCCGACGCGCTTGCCGAGGCGTTGCGCACCGACATCGGCTGGGTCAGGCAGCACACCGAATACGGTGAAGCGGAGCGCCGATGGTCGGCGGCCGGGCGTCCGCGCGGATTGCTGCTGCACTCGCCGACGCTGGAGGTCGCCGAATATTGGATCAGCTCGCGGCCGGCCGGCGCGCCCGAGCCCACACAGGATATTCAGGCGTTTGTCGACGCGAGCCGTAAAGGGGCGCGGTCAGCGCAGCGAGTCTGGTGGTTCGTATTGGCGTTTACGTTCACGTTCATGGCCGCAACCATTATTGGCCTCGTCGGCTGGATCAATCAGACGTACATCGTAGATCAGTGGCGTTATGTCACCATCACCTGGCCATATGCGCGGAAGAATATCTTGCCCTATGTGCTCAGCACAGCAGAGGAGCGAGCGCTCAAGCCGGGAGATTCCTTCAAAGAGTGCGCGCACGACTGCCCAGAGATGATGGTCGTGGCGGCCGGGACCTTTATGATGGGAGGTCCTGGCACGTCCGAACAACCAAAGCACACGGTGACGATCGCCAAACCCTTTGCTGTATCGAAATACGAAGCGACGTTCGCCGATTGGGACGCTTGCGTCACTGGGGGCGGCTGCAGTGGTTACAAACCGAACGAGCAGGGCTGGGGGCGCGAGCAGCAGCCGGTGATCAACGTAAACTGGGATGACGCGCAGCAATACGTCGCCTGGCTCTCGCAGGTGACCGGCAAGATCTATCGGTTGCTCTCGGAATCCGAATACGAATATGCCACGCGCGCCGGAACGACGACTGCCTATCCGTGGGGTGACGACTTCAAGCTCAATGGACAGGCGATGGCCAACTGCAACGGCTGCGGCAGCAAGTGGGACAACACGCAAACGGCTCCAGTTGGCTCGTTTTCTCCGAATAGATTCGGTCTCTATGACATGGTCGGTAATGTTCTGGAGTGGACCGAGGATTGCGCACACTTGGATTATAACGGAGCGCCGATGGATGGGTCGCCGTGGACGACAAACGGTGATTGCAGCAATCGTGTCCTCCGCGGCGCCGGCTGGCCCAATGTTCCGATCATCGCGCGCTCGGACACCCGGCTCAAGACGACCACAAACACCCGGCTCAGCGCCTTGGGTTTCCGGATCGCCCGGATACTCCTAGTGCCCTGAGTTATGACGCCATGTCCGTTCATGGCCCTTAGCGGACATCCCGACCGGCGCTAAGAATGTCCGCTTTAGGGGGTAAACCGGACGTTGCAATTTGCTCTCGTGATGGCACACCGTGTCAT
>CAYVPC010000025.1:0-24381 GCA_964453555.1 uncultured Hyphomicrobiales bacterium
GGGGCTGGCAGCAGCGTGTCGTGGGTGGGCACTGTGTGCAGGCGGGTCGCGGTCGTGCGATAATCAAGCCGCAGCGGCGGAAGATCGAGAAAGCCCTCGTCGGCGAGCGTCACGGCGCACGCTCCCCGATCCAGGGCGTAACCAGGCGCAAAAGGCTAGCGTAGCTTTGCTCGACGGCCTCGCCGGACGTGTCGATTTCCGCTTCCGCGCGCGCATAGTCGGCGCGGCGGGCTTCGAGGATCGCGACCAGATCGGCCATGGCGGCACGGTTCTGTGCCATCGGGCGGAAATCGCCCTGCGCCATCACGCGGCTCATATGCTCTTCCGGCCGCGCTTTGATCCATACGGTATGGGCGTGGCGCAGCAGCAGCGCGTAAGTCTCGGGATTGGACACGATCCCGCCAGCGGTAGTGATCACCGCGGCCTCATGCTCGGCGATCAAGCGCTCGAGCGCCCTGCGCTCATGGCGGCGGAACGTCGCCGTGCCGGCCATCTCGATCAGATCGGGAATGCTGGCGCCGTAATCTTCTTCGACCCGGCGGTCAAGTTCGATGAACGGCCAACCGAGCTGCTGCGCCAGCACGCGGCCAAGCGTGGACTTGCCGGCGCCGCGCAAGCCGACCAGCGCAATGCGGCGGGCGCGATCGGCACCGGCGCGCCGCGCCACCCTCGCCGCAATGTCCTCGGCGAGCGCCGGCAGCTCTTTCTCAGGGACCTGCGCGAGCAGATCGAGAATGGCGCCAAGCTCGACCGTACGCGCGCTGGTCTCCGGAAGGAGCGCTGACGCGGGCAAATCGAGCGCTTGGGCGATGGCACGCAACACGCTCGCCGAAGGATTGCCGGCGCCGCTCTCGATTTGCGCCAGGTAGCGCTCGGACGTTTCAGAGGCCTGCGCCAATTGCCGGCGCGTCATACCGCGCTTGGCGCGATGCCGCCGCACCTCGCTTCCAATCGCGGCGAGAAAAGCGGCAACGGCAACGGCTCCGCCTTGTGGCGCGGGAGCAGGTTTTTGCGGCGGCTTGGGTTTTGCTGTTGGCCCGGCCACAGCTTATCCGTTATGCATTATAATTCATGTGCTATAATGCACGTACGGAAGGCTTTGGCAAGCGAGGCTGCTACCCGAACATCTTCCGCCACCCGCTCGCCTGCGCTTCGACTCGCGGCGCGCTGTCCTCGATCGGCTCGGCTTCCGGGCCCGGATCGTCGGGCACGTGGATAAGCGGGATCACCGGCTCGGGCTTCACCGGCTCCGGTTGCACAGAACGCCGCGAAGGCGGCAGGGTTTCGGGCTTGATCGCGTCGACCGGCAGTTCCAGCGCATCATCCTTCGGCGCGCCGGCGGCCAGGAGCGGCGCCGGAGCGGACGGTTCGGGCTCGATCGCCGGTTTTGGGATTCCGGCCAGCGGCACGCGCCATTCGAATGCATCGAGCCGACCGCTCGGCGATGCCGGCAGCCAGCGCTCGGACACGTGCCCGTCGGCGGTCCAGGTCGGATCGGGGGCGGCGTGGACGGCGCGCGCGATCCACTCGCGGGCTTTGCCTTCGTCGTTGTGCTCGGCTTGCTCCAGCTCGGCCATCGACAGTGCGACGCGCCTGGTCGGCGCCGTAAGATACGACGCGAGCGCTTCGCGCGCTTTGCCGAATTCCTGCGCGTCGATCGCGGCACGTGCCAGCGCCAGCGCGCTTTCGATGTGCGAAGGCACCTTCTTCGCCAACGCCTCGACGCGCTTGAGCCGGTCGCGCGCGGCATCGCCGAAACGCAGATCGGAAAAAACCTGCGCGAGCTCGGGATGCGGATTTGCCTCCCAGGCCCTGTGCACGATGCGCGAAGCTTTGCGCAGTTCGCCGCCCTCGGCCAGCATGCGGCCGGCGAGCGCCGCCGCCGGCACGAAAGTTGGCGCGAGCTTGGCCGCTTCCAACGCGGATGCCTTGGCGGAATCGCGGTCGGTCCCTTCCACCGCTTGCGCGCGCGCCGTCAGTAGCACCGCGCGCTGCCGACTATAAGTGTCCTTACCGAGCGCCCGCCTGTTGCTTTCGAGCAGCGCCAGCGCGCCCGCCCAATCGCCGGTGAGACAAAGCTTTTCCAGCACCGCCCTGCCGGCCCAGCCGAGCGAGGGATTTTCGCGCGCCGCCTCCTCGGCAAAGGCATGCGCACTGGCGTGATCGCCGCGGCGGCGCGCCTCGACGAATAAGCCGTGCAGTCCGAGCGCCTTGGTGTCGGCACGGCTTGCCATGGCGTGAAAGGCGCCTTCGGCCGCCGCCCGGTCGCCGCTGAGCTGCGCATGCTGCGCGCTTAACAGAAGCGAGAG
The DNA here is from genome assembly GCA_964453555.1 of uncultured Hyphomicrobiales bacterium. Taxonomy (GTDB): domain Bacteria; phylum Pseudomonadota; class Alphaproteobacteria; order Rhizobiales; family Xanthobacteraceae; genus BOG-931. Next base: position 2,310 of record CAYVPC010000025.1, read on the forward strand.
CGGCTCCGTCGGCGCGAGACGCTTCGCCTCGGCAGCGTGCCTTCGCGCCGCATCGACGTCGCCAGCGCCGATGGCGACGAGTCCGTGTGAGATCGCCTCATAGGCGCGCTCGCCGCGCCGGCGATGCAAATGCCGGCGCAGAATCCAGGGCGAGCGCAGGATCGCGCGCAATGCACTCCAGAGCGGAAGCAGGACCACCGTCGCCGCCAAAGCCGCCGCGGCGACCACCATGACCGAAGTCTCGATGCGAAGGCCCTGCCAGGTGACCATCACATCGCCGGGACGATCGGCGAGCCAGGCCGCGCCGAGCGCCAGCGCGCCAACAACGATCAGGAAAGCAATGACGCGGATCATTGCGTGTCCGGTTTGGCGAGCATGGCCAGCGCGTCGGCGGCGATATTGCGGCTCGCGGCGATGGCCGCTTCGCGCGCCTGGGCTTTCTTGACCCAGCCGTCTGCCGGGGCGCGCGCGGCAGCGGGCAGGCGGGCGATATCGGCAAGCGCTGCGGCGATATCGCCGCGCGTCGCATCGCCGTTGATGCGTAAGAGCGTCGATGACGCATCGTCGCCAACCGGCGCCGCCGCCGTGTCGAGCGGCGTAATACGGACAAGTCTTTTCGCCCGCGCTTCCAAGCGGCCGAGGAGTGAGCCGCTGCCCGTCTCGGATTCGGACGCGCGCTCCATCGCCGGAATGAGCGCGATAAGTTCGCGGCCGAGCGCGGCGGCGCCTGGTATGCCGTCGGCGGCAAACGGCGCAAGCGCCGCTGTCGCATTCTGATCGGCGCCGAAAGATTTCACCGCCGCAAGCTCGGCCTGGTAAGGCACGCCGCTTTCGACCGCGGCTCGCAAAGCCTCGGCGGCGACAGTCGCGCGCGCGCCGCTGTCGTCCACCGTTGACGGCCGTGCCGCGACCTCGGCGGCGAGCGATTTGACCGCGCTTTCGAGTGCCGCAATGCGATTTGTGAGCGTGTCGATATCGCCATGCTGGACGGCGGTCTGCGCCGCGGCCTTCGCTTCGGCCACCGCAGCGGCGACTTCGTCGACCCGGCGGGTGAGCGCGGCAAGCGAGTCGCCCAGCGCCTTCTGCTGCGCTTCGTCCGCGGTCATGCGGGCGGTGAGACTGTCGTCGGACCGCGGCACCTGCAGCGCCTGCTCGATCTTGTCAAGGCGCGCCGAGATGTCGTCCGTCGCGCCGGGTTTGACCGCCGGCGTCGCGGGCTGAGCCGTCGTCGCGCGCAGCGGAACCAATCCCGCGGCCCAAAATCCGGCAATGATGACGGCAACCGCAACCGCTCCGGCAATGACGCCGACCACGTAGGGCCGAACTCGGCTGGGAGACGTCCGCGCCGCGGGCCCTTCCGGCGCGCTTGCGGTTGCGCGATCCTTGGCTGCGTCGGCCGCAATGGGATCTTGCGCGGGCCCGGCTGCGCCGGTTTCGACTTCCTTGGCCGTCAGGTCGATGGTCGGCGGCCGCCGGCGCGGCGTATTGTCGGGCTCGCTCATTGCGGCTCCACGGCGAGCGGCCGATTCGACTTTCGCGGCCCGCCCGCGCCCTCGGCATAATACGAAAGGCAACAGCGCGGCAACATTGTGGGGAATCCGGTCGTCAGGCCGCCGGAATAAGCTCGATCAACGCCGCTTCCTCCGGCCGGACGGCAATGCGTATTTCGGCGGCGCCGGCTTGCGACAGCGGCTCCGCGACCTGGACCGAAAGACAAAAGTGCGCGGGTTTTTCGAGCGCGGCTTTCGTCATGCCGGCCGCCCGCGCCGTATTGACAAAGACCTCGGCGCTGCGCCGGGAAAAATGCAACACGCCGTCAACGCCGCCGGCCAAAGCCTCGGCCGCAGCGCGCGGCAGCGCGTCGGCGGCAATGGCGCGATAAACGACGGCCGTGCACACTGTGAAATTCCGCGTGCTCAGATCGCCGGCGATATCGCCGGAGCGATCCATGCCGGCAAGGTAGAGAAGCGGCACGTCCTGCGTGAGCCGCCCGGCGGCAAGCCGCGTGAGATCGCCCGCCGCGCCAGCGGCGGAAATGACTTCCGTGAACCCGGCCGAGCGCATCGCCTGCGCGGTGCGCTCGCCGACCGCAAGCACCGGCACGCTCTTGAGCTCGGCGAAGCGTTTGTGGCGCGCAATCGCCGCGGCCGCATTGGCGCTGGTGACCAGGATCGCCGCCCACGGACCGCGGCCAATCTCGGCATCGACCGGCTCGATCCGCAGCAGCGGCGCGACGGTCACGGAATGCCCGCGGGCGCGCAACGCCGCCGCGGTACGTTCCGCATTGGGCTCCGGCCGGGTCAGCATAAGCCGCACGCTCAGGCCCGCACGAAGAAATCGGCGCTGGCCCGCGCGCGCAATTCACGGCCGGCATCGGCGCCAAGCTCAGCTGCCGCGTCGCTGCGTCCCACGCGCAAAACCTCGAAAGCTTCGCTGCCGTCGGGTTTGACGATGATGCCACGAAAGCACAGTTTGGAGCCGTCGACTGTGGCATAACCGCCGATCGGCGTGCGGCATGAGCCGTCGAGCACGGCGAGGAAGGCGCGCTCGGCGGCAAGCGCGGTCGCCGTTTCGGCATCATTGATTTTCTCGACCAGCGCACGGGTGCCCGCATCGTCCGCGCGCGTCTCGATGCCGATGGCGCCTTGGCCCACTGCGGGGAGAAATTCCGCTGGCTCGAGGATCGAGGTTGCGGCCGATAACAGGCCAAGCCGTTTCAAGCCGGCAACCGCGAGCAAAGTCGCATCGACTTCGCCGGCGTCGAGCTTGCGCAATCGCGTCTCCACGTTGCCGCGCAAGGTCACGACTTTAACATCCGGACGGAGCCGCTTCACCAAAGCCTGCCGCCGCGGCGAAGCGGTGCCGACGACGGCGCCAGCGGGCAATTCCCGCAAAGTCTTTTCCTTGCGGCAGATGAACGCGTCACGCGGGTCCTCGCGCGGCAGAAAGCCCGCCAGAATGAGACCCGCAGGCAGCATGGTCGGAAGATCCTTGGAAGAATGCACGGCGAGGTCGATCTTGCCGGCGAGCAGCGCCTCCTCGATCTCCTTGGTGAATAGCCCCTTGCCGCCGGCTTCGGCGAGCGGCCCCTGAACCGAGTCGCCGGTGGTGCGGATTGCCACAATCTCCGTCCGGCCGGCGTCGAAGCCCGCCGCTACCAGACTATCTCGCACCGCGCGCGCCTGGATGAGCGCGAGCGGCGAGCCGCGCGAGCCGATACGCATTACCGTTGCCGTTGGGGTTTGCGCCATTGGGCTTTCACACACTGCCGTCTGTATAATACACCGATGATCATCCTCGGCATTGAAACCACCTGCGACGAGACTGCCGCCGCCGTGGTCGAACGGACCGGCGACGGACAGGGCCGCATCTTGTCCAACGTCGTCCTTTCGCAGATCAGCGAGCACGCCGAATTCGGCGGGGTGGTTCCGGAAATCGCCGCTCGCGCCCACGTCGAGGCGCTCGACGCCGTCGTCGCCAAGGCGATGCGGGAAGCCGAGCTTACCTACGACGCCCTTGATGGTGTCGCCGCCGCTGCCGGGCCGGGCCTGATCGGCGGCGTTATCGTCGGGCTCACCATGGCGAAGGCGATCGCCCTCGTCCACGGCAAGCCGCTGATCGCGGTCAATCATCTGGAGGCGCACGCGCTGACCGCGCGGCTCACCGACGCGACACCTTTCCCCTATTGCCTGTTCCTCGCCTCCGGCGGACACACGCAAATCCTCGGCGTGCGCGGCGTCGGTGACTATTTGCGGCTTGGCGGCACCGTCGATGACGCGATCGGCGAAGCTTTCGACAAGACCGCCAAGCTGCTCGGCCTCGGTTATCCGGGCGGGCCGCAGGTGGAGAAAGAAGCGGCGCGCGGCGATCCGCAGCGGTTCGCGCTGCCGCGTCCGATGGCTGGCCGGCATGACGCCAATTTCTCGCTGTCCGGGCTGAAAACGGCGCTGCGCCTGGAGGCGGAGAAGATCGCGCCGCTGAGCGACGGCGACGTCGCCGATCTGTGCGCATCGTTCCAGCAGGCGGTCGGCGAAGTCGTGCTCGACCGCATGCGCGTTGGCTTGCGCCTGTTCGGCGAGCGGATCGGCAAGCCGGCGGCACTCGTCTGCGCTGGCGGCGTCGCGGCTAATCAGGCGATCCGCAAAGTGCTGCACCGCGCCGCGTTCGAGATCGGCATCTCGCTGGTAGCACCGCCGCCAGCACTGTGCACCGACAATGGCGCGATGATCGCCTGGGCCGGCGCCGAGCGGCTCGCGCTTGGGTTGACCGATCCGCTCTCGACGGCGCCGCGGGCGCGCTGGCCGTTGGACGAAGTGGAGAAGGCGGAAGCTTAGCCGCGCGACGGCTCGATCTGCGTCAAAATCGACTCCAGCCGCTCCAGCCGGTCGGCTTGCCCCGGCGGCTTGTCCCAGCGCAACCGGTTGATGCGCGGGAAGCGCATCGCCAGACCGGATTTGTGCCGGGTCGAACGTTGCAGGCCCTCGAAAGCGACTTCCAGAACCAGACCCTCATTCGCCTCGTGCACGACTTCGCGCACTGGGCCGAAGCGGTCGACGGTGTTCCGCCGCACAAAACGGTCGATCTGGATGAGTTCCTCGTCGGTAAATCCGAAATAAGCCTTGCCGACCGGGACCAGCTCGTCGCCGTCGGCGCCGCGCGTCCAGACGCCGAAGGTATAGTCGGAATAAAACGACGACCGCTTGCCGTGGCCGCGCTGCGCATACATCAGCACCGCGTCGACGATGTAAGGGTCGCGCTTCCATTTCCACCACGGGCCTTTTGGGCGGCCGGGCACATAAAGCGCGTCGCGGCGTTTGAGCATGATGCCCTCGACCGCGTCGGCATCGGCGCCCGCACCCGCGCCCGCGGCAGAAGGATTCTGTCGCGCGGCGGCAAGAGCTTCCCAGGTGGCGAACGGGATGAGGGGCGAAAGATCGATCCGCGGCTCGTTAAGCCGCGCGATGAACCGTTCGAGCCGCTCGCGCCGGGCACCAAAGGGAAGCTCGCGTAAGTCGTGTTCGCCATCGGCAAGAAGATCATAGGCGCGCAGATGCGCGGGGAATTCCGTCATGAGTTTCGCCGTGACGGTCTTGCGGTTGAGCCGCTGCTGCAAGACGTTGAACGACTGCACGCGGCCATCGCGCATGATCAGAAGTTCGCCGTCGATCGCGCCGGGAAGCCGCAGCGCATCGGTCAGGTCGGGAAAGCTCCTGGAAATATCCTCGCCTGTGCGCGAATAGAGCCGCGCCAGCATGCCGCTGTCGCGTTTCGCGGCCACAGCCTGCACGCGGATGCCGTCCCATTTCCATTCGGCCAGGAACTCGGCCGGATCGAGCCCGGCGAGATCGGGCTCGTCGAGGGCGTGCGCCAGCATCGCCGGCCGGAATGGCGCCGGATCGTCGCTCGCCGGTTTTTCGCCGCGGCCTTCGAGCCAGGCAAAGAGTTGCACATAGGGCGGCGTCAAAGCGGGCCACAGAAGCTCGATCTCCTGCGCATCGGTGGCGCCAAGCGCGGCGACCGCGGCTTTGGCGAGCCGCGCCGAGACACCGACGCGCAGCGCTCCGGTCACGAGCTTGATCAGCGCCCAGCGCCCGGTCTCGTCGAGCGCGTCCAGCCAGCGCGCGAGCCGCGCCGGCAGCTCGCTCTTGCCCAGCGTCGAAAGCGTTTCGACGACGGCGGTCAATGAGAGCAATCCCTCTCCATCCCCGCTTCCGCCGGACGAGGAAGAGACCGGCCACATGAGAGCGACAGTCTCGGACAGGTCGCCGACATAGTCGTAAGACAATGCGAACAGCACCGGGTCGGTGCGCTCGGCGATCAGGCTACGGATCAGACCGGGCTTGGCATGGGGAAAGCTGAGGCTGCCGGTGAGCGCGGCTAGCGCCCAGCCGCGCTCGGTATCGGGCGTAGAGCGGAAGTAATCCGTCATCAGGCGCAATTTGGCGTTGCGCGCGGACTCGTAGGTAAGCCGATCCAGAAGCTGGGCGAAGCGGTTCATGAATCTTCGCCGCTCGGGCCGCCCTCGTCCTCATCGCCATAGCCGACGATATCGAGCGGCCGTGCTTTCAATCCGCGCGCGGCACACCAATGCACCAGCGCATCCTCCTGGCCGTGCGTGACCCAGACTTCCGAGGCACCGGTCGCGGCGATGGTCGCCGTTAACCCCTCCCAATCGGCGTGATCGGAGATGACAAGCGGCAAGGCGACGCCATACTGGCGGGCGCGCGCGCGGATGCGCATCCAACCCGACGCAAACGCCGTGAGCGGATCGGGGAAACGCCGGGTCCAAACGTCGCTTAACGCCGAGGGCGGACAGAGCGTGATGGTGCCGGCAAGTTCGGGCTTGGTCGCGTTCCGTACCGCGTGCAATTCGCCGAGCGCGATCCCGCGGCTGGCGTAATAGCGGGTAATGTTCTCCATCGCGCCGTGCAGATAGATCGGCGCCTGGTAGCCGGCCTTGCGCAACAGCGCGATCACGCGCTGCGCCTTGCCGAGCGAATAGGCGCCGACGAGGTGCGCGCGCTCGGGAAACAGCGCAACCGACGCAAGGAGCTTGCTGATCTCGCCGTCCGGGTTGCCGTGACGGAACACCGGCAGCGCGAATGTCGCCTCAGTGATGAATACGTCGCAGGGGACGAGTTCAAACGGCGCACAGGTCGGATCGGGCACGTCCTTGTAATCGCCCGACGCAACCACGCGCAGACCGTTGGCGGTGACCGCGATTTGCGCCGAGCCGAGCACGTGGCCGGCAGGATGAAAGGTGACGGCTGCGCCGCCGAGATTGATATCCTCGCCATAACGGATGGCCTGCGCCGAGCCGGCGAAATTCTCGCCGTAGCGCAGCCGCATCAGATCGAGCGTCTCCTGCCTCGCCAGCACCGCGCCGTGGCCGGCGCGGGCGTGATCGGAATGCGCGTGCGTGATCAACGCGCGCTCGACCGGCCGTGTCGGGTCGATATGAAAGCCGCCGAGTTTGCAGTAGATGCCGGCCGGCGTCGGCACCAGGATGTCCTCAGGACGCATGACGAGTCATAAATAATCACTTCCTTTCGGGGCGCGAGCGCATGATGACCGAGACCGGCCCGCTGTTCGTCTCTTCCGGCGATTTGATCGCCGACCGGCGCTACAAATGGGCGCTCGATCAGGCCGCGCGCGGCGATTTCGCCGCTGCCGCCGACATCCTGGTGCAAACGGTCGCGGTTGCGCCCGCCTTCGCCACGGCGTGGTTCGCGCTTGGCGCCATCCGCGACCGGCTCGGCGACCGCGATGGCGCGGTCGCTGCTTTCGCCGAAGCTCGCACGGCCGATCCGGACGATTACCACGGTGCGCGGCTGCAATTGGCCCGGCTCGGCCCCGGGGCCGCCGCGCCGGCAATGACCGAGGCCTATGTCCGGCGCCTGTTTGACCAATACGCCGCGCGCTACGACACGGCGCTGACCGAACGCCTCGGCTATCGCGGGCCGGCGCTGCTGCGCGAAGCGGTCGAGCAAGCGGCGCTCGCCGCCGGCCAGAAGCTTCATTTCAGCGCGATGCTCGACCTCGGCTGCGGCACCGGGCTCGCCGGCGCGGCGTTTCGGCCGGTGGTCGATCGGCTGACCGGTGTCGACATCGCGCCGGCGATGATCGCGGTGGCTGAGGCTAAAGGCATCTACGACCGGATCGTCACTGCGGACATCGCGGCATTCCTGGCCGAGGCCGCCGATCTTGGCGTCAGGCATGACCTCGTCCTGGCCGCCGACGTTTTTGTCTACGTGAACGATCTGCCGCCGATCGCGGCCGCAGTGGCGCGCGTCTTGGCGCCGGACGGCATGTTCGCTTTCACCGTCGAGACGCACGCCGGCGATGGCGTGAAGCTTTTGCCTACTTTGCGCTACGCGCACGGCACGCCCTATATCCGCCGCACGCTGGCCGACGCCGGCCTTGCGCCGGTCTCCGTCACCGACGCCGCCGTACGGAGCGAAAAAGGCGTGCCCGTCGACTGCCTGATCGTGGTCGCGCGACCCTCGACCGCGCCGCGCACGCCCGCTACTGCTGACACGTGACCGTTCTCGAACGATCCACACTCCTGCCCGAACCGTTCGCGCGCTGGTTCGCCGGCCGCGGCTGGGTGCCTCGCGCGCATCAGCTCGAACTTCTGGCCAAGGCGCGCGCCGGACGTTCGGTGCTGCTGATCGCCCCGACCGGCGGCGGCAAGACGCTCGCCGGATTTCTGCCGAGCCTGGTCGAATTGAGCGGCGCCGCCGCGACACCCGGCGGGACGGCGGAAAGACGAAAGCTCGTTTCCGCCGGACGCAACGTGCGGCGCGAGGGCGGTCTACATACGCTTTACATTTCGCCATTAAAGGCGCTTGCCGTTGACATCGCACGCAACCTCGAAACGCCGGCCGCCGAAATGGCCTTGCCGATCCGCATCGAGACCCGCACCGGCGATACACCGACTTCGAAACGGCAGCGCCAGCGCCGCGATCCGCCGGAGATTTTGCTAACGACGCCGGAACAGCTGGCACTCCTGCTGGCTTCGCCCGACGGGCCTTATCTGTTCGGCTCGCTCAAGCGCGTGATCCTCGACGAATTGCACGCGCTGGTCACCTCGAAGCGCGGCGACCTCCTCTCGCTCGGCTTGGCGCGGCTGTTTCGCCTCGCGCCGCAACTGACCAGCGTCGGCCTCTCCGCAACTGTCGCCGAGCCGCGAGACCTTGCCAGCTTCATGGTGCCGCAGCGCCCCGGCGCGAACGAGGCGCGCGCCGATCTCGTCATCGCCGAAGCCGGCGCAGCGCCGCATGTCACCATGCTCGATACGCGCGAGCGGCTGCCATGGGCCGGCCATTCGGCGAGGCACGCGCTCGATGAGATTTACAAACTCATACAGTCGCATCACACCACGCTTGTCTTCGTCAATACGCGCAGCCAGGCGGAGTCGGTTTTTCAGGCGCTCTGGCATCTCAACGACGACAACCTCGCCATCGCGCTGCATCACGGCTCGCTCGACGTGGCGCAGCGGCGCAAGGTCGAGGAGGCGATGGCCAGCGGGCGGCTGCGCGCCGTGGTCTGCACCTCCTCGCTCGATCTTGGCGTCGACTGGGGCGACGTCGATCTCGTCGTCAATGTCGGCGCGCCCAAGGGCGCCTCACGCATGCTCCAGCGCATCGGCCGCTCCAATCACCGCATGGACGAACCGTCGGAGGGCGTGCTGGTGCCGGCCAACCGCTTCGAGGTGCTGGAATGCCGTGCAGCGCTCGACGCGATCGCCGAGAACGCGCAGGACACGCCGGCGGCGCGGATCGGCGCGCTGGATGTGCTGGCGCAGCACGTGCTCGGCTGCGCCTGCGGCGAGCCGTTCGTGGCCGACGAGCTTTACGCCGAAGTGACGACCGCCGCGCCCTACGCAGCGCTCACGCGCGCCGACTTCGACGCAGTGGTCGATTTCGTCGCCACTGGCGGCTACGCGCTCAAGGCCTACGAGCGCTTCGCTCGCATCCGGCTCGGCAACGACGGGCGCTGGCGCATCGCGCACCCGAACGTGGCGCAGCGCTACCGGCTCAATGTCGGCACCATCGTCGCGGCCGACATGCTCAAAGTGCGGCTCGTTCGCTCTCGCGCCTCGAAGCTGATCCCGCGCGGCGGACGGCTGCTTGGCGAAGTCGAGGAGTATTTCGTCGAGACCATGGTGCCGGGCGACACTTTCGTGTTCGCCGGCGAGATTCTCAAATACGAGACTCTGGTCGAGGATGAGGTCTACGTCTCGCGATCCGACGCCGAGGACCCGAAGGTTCCGGCCTATGAGGGCGGCAAGTTTCCCCTTTCGACCTATCTGGCCGCCCGCGTGCGCGCCATCGTCGCCCATCCGCAGGAGTGGCGCGACCTGCCGGCGCAGGTGCGCGAATGGCTGGAAATCCAGCAATGGCGTTCGCAGATGCCGGGGATCCGCGAGCTCTTGGTCGAGACCTTCCCGCGCGGCAACAAGCATTATCTCATCTGCTACCCGTTCGAAGGCCGGCTCGCCCATCAGACGCTGGGCATGCTGCTGACGCGCCGGCTCGAACGCGCGCGGCTGCGCCCCATGGGGTTTGTCGCCAACGAATACGCGCTCGCGGTCTGGGGGCTCGGCGACGTGGCACAGCGGCTGGCACGCGGCGAATTATCGTTGGACGCCCTATTTGACGAGGACATGCTCGGCGACGACCTTGAAGCCTGGCTTGCGGAATCGGCGCTGATGAAGCGCACCTTCCGCAATTGCGCCATCATCGCCGGCCTGATCGAGCGCCGTTTCCCGGGGCAGGAGAAATCCCCCCGGCAAGTCACCATCTCGACGGATCTGGTCTATGACGTGCTGCGCAGCCATCAGCCTGACCATGTGCTGCTGCGCGCAGCCCGCGCCGACGCCGCCACCGGGCTCCTCGACGTGCGCCGGCTCGCCGATATGCTCTCGCGCATCCGGGGGCGAATCGTTCATAAAGCGCTTGACCATGTGTCGCCGCTCGCAGTGCCGGTCATGCTGGAGATTGGGCGCGAAGCGGTTTACGGCGAAGCGGCGGATTCGCTGCTCGCGGAAGCGGCCGACGAACTGGTGAAGGAGGCGATGCAGTGAGGGCACGGGCGCTGAAAGCGGAACAAGCCGACCTTCCCGCTTCGGCAAAATCAAAAGATCAAACTGTGACCGTCTCCGGCACTACCCTCGTCGCCGATCCAGCCGGCGCGCTCTATTGGCCGGACGAGAGTCTGCTTGTCGTCGCCGATCTGCATCTGGAAAAAGGCTCGGCCTTCGCCGCCCGCGGCGTGCTGCTGCCGCCCTACGACACCGCGGCGACCCTTGGCCGGCTGGCGCGGCTGGTCGAACGCTACGCCCCTCGCCTCCTGATCGCGCTTGGCGACAGCTTTCATGACGACCGCGGACCTTTGCGCATGAGCGCCGGCGACCATGCGCAGCTTAAGGTGTTGCAACTGGGACGCCATTGGGTCTGGATCGCCGGCAATCACGATTCCGATCTGCCCGACGGCATCGGCGGCCGCCGCGCCGATGAACTCGCTTTCGGTCCGCTCACCTTCCGCCACGAGCCGTCCGAACAGGCCGGAGACGGCGAGATCGCCGGCCATCTGCATCCGACCGCGCGGGTGGCGCAGCGCGGCCGCGCGGTGAGCCGCCGCTGCTTTGCCGGAGACGGCAGACGCCTGGTGATGCCGGCCTTCGGCGCCTATGCCGGCGGGCTCAATGTGCGCGATCACGCCATCTACGGGCTGTTCGGCACACTCGCTTTCACCGCGCATATGCTGGGCGAGCGCCGGCTCTATGCCGTCGCCGCGCACCGTTGCCTGCCCGATTGAAGTTTAATCCCGCCGGAACGCGACGCTGGCGATCCAGCCGGTGAGCAGCGCCATCAGCGCAGTGGCAAGCCCGTAGAGCAGGCCGTGCTCGTGCGCTGCCTCGACCACGAATTGCTCGAAGCCGACTTTGGCGATCTCGAACGCCGAGTCCGTGCGCGCAAGCAAATTGCCTTCGGCGAACAGCTTCACGTCGACCTGGTAATTGCCGATCGGCACTTCCGCCGGCAACTTGATTGCGGCGCGGAACAGGGTCGGCGTCAGGAACGTTACCGCGTTCGGCTCCTCGCTGTAGAGGGCGCGCTCGCGCATCAGCCGGATGAGCTCGCCGCGGAACGGGTCGCTCGCCACCTCGCCGATATCGTTATGGATCAATTCGGGCAACGGCGTATCGGTGAGCCCGACTTGCAGCCGCCGCCGGTTCTCGGCGTCGGTAATCACCTCCAGCGGGCCACTGGCGAGAACCGCGAGATACGACGGCGCGTCGATAAAAGTGCGCGCCTGCGTGTTCACCCAGATGCCGAGCACGCGCGACTTCCGCCGCGTGCGCAGCGTTTCGCGCGGGCCGGTGACGGTGGCAACGATATCATACGGTCCCTTGCGCAACGGGTTCCCGGCGTCGCGCTCGACCGAGCCGAACAACACCAGCTCTACGCCGGTATAGTTCGAGGTGATTAGCACGCGGTGCGTGGTCAGCGTGGCAATCAACCGCTCGGCCGCGGCGGGCCCGGCAGGGGCCAGCAAGCCGGCAAGAAACATTGCCGCGGCAAGCCCGACTTTCATGGGCCGCTCCCGATGATGCGGATCGAGTACAAATCCTCCGGCCGCAGCACGAGAGCAAAGGCAAAGCGGAGACCGACCGCCAGCACCAGAGCCCCGAGCAGGAGCCGCAGCCACTCGCCGCGGATCCGCTGTCCTGCGTGCGCGCCAAACTGAGCGCCGATCACGCCGCCCACCATGAGGATGAGCGCGAGCACCGCATCGACCAGGTGATTGGTCGCGGCATGCAGCACGGTCGCGGACACCATGGTCAGGAAGGTGAGCACCATCGAGGTGCCGATCACGGTCGCGGTCGGTACCCGCAGGAGATAAATCAGCATCGGCACCAGCAAAAAGCCGCCACCGATACCCATGATCGCGCCGATGAATCCGATGATGAAGCCGATCGCCAGCACCGGGATCGCCGATGCGTAGATCTTGGAGCGCTTGAAGCGGAGCTTGAGCGGCAGCCCGAGAAACCAGGCATGGCTGCCGGGCCGGCGCACGAAGGCCGCCTTGCCCTGAAGACTGCGGACGATCGCGCGGGCGCTTTCAGCCGCCATCAGCGCGCCGACGATGCTCAGCAGCGTCACGTAAGACAGTCCGATCACCAGATCGAGCTGATCGAGCGCGCGCAGCCAGGTAAACAGCGCGACGCCGCCGGCGCTACCGACGATGCCGCCGGCGAGCAGCGTCAGCGCCAGCGTCACGTCAAGCGCGTTCCGGCGCCAATAGGCAATTGCGCCGGAGAACGACGAGGCCGCCACATGCGTGGTGACGCTGGCCACGGCCACCGCCGGCTGAACGCCGATGAAGATGAGCAGCGGCGTCATCAGGAAGCCGCCGCCGACGCCGAACATGCCGGAGATGAATCCGACCGCGAGCCCCATCGCGAGCACCAGAAAGACGTTGACCGGAATGTCGGCGATCGGAAGGAAGATTTGCACGGATGGGCTGCCGGGCGTTCAATACGCGGTTGGACCGTTCTACTCGCGCCACGCTAGACGGCAAACCTTCAACCGCAGACGAGCGCGCAAATTTGATCGGGTCGGGTGCAGCAAGAAGCCGCTTCGCCGCGCCCCGCACTGACCCGTAGGCGCCCTTTAGTTCACCTTGGCAGCGTCCACCGCGGGAGTCTTGGCGGATTTTCCCTTCGGCCTGGCTGGCGCCGCCGGCGCGTCCCAGGCGCCCTTCACCGTGATCGCTTCCGCCGGCTGCGGCAGCGGCGTCCACTTCTCCGCCGCGATGCGCGCCGCTTCGAGCGTTCGCGCATCGAGATGGGCGGCGACTTCGTCGCGCTTCTGCGCCGCGTCCTGGTCGCCATCCCTGGCGGCGAGGAAGAACCATTTGTAGGACTCGGCAAAGCTCTGCTCGACCCCAACGCCGCGCGCATAGAGCACGGCGAGATTGAATTGACTGTCGGCGACGCCGCGGTCGGCGGCCTTGCGGAACCATTGGGCGGCTGCGCGGTAATCGGGCTTGCCGTCGACGCCTTCCGCATAGAGGACGGCGAGATTGTGCATGGCCTTGCCGTGCCCTTGGTCGGCCGAGGCGCGATAGAGATCGCGCGCCATGGCGAGGTCCTTCTTCACGCCCAGGCCTTTTTCGTAAAGGGTGCCGAGCCGGAACTCCGCGGGCGCCAGACCTTTCTTGGCCGCGATATCGAACCAGCGCGCCGCTTCCTGATTGTTGATCGGAACGACGTGGCCTTCGACGAAACGGACCGCGACCTCGTAAGCGGCGTACGGATCGCCGGCGAGCGCCGCGTCGCGCAGTGCCGGTTCCCCGATCGCGCTCGGGAGCCTGTCGGTGCCCATCGGCGCCGGAGCAATTGGGGGATGTTTCGCCGAGGTCTTCGGCAGCGAGCCGGTGATGTCAGTGGGCTGCGCGAGTGTCACGGACGGCGATTCACCGTCGGGAGGATTGAGTGACGATTGCGGTCCCGGGTTCTCGCTTATTGCCGGAGCCGGCGGCACGCCGGGCGCTGGCGCGGAGGGGTTTTGCACGGCATCAACGGGCTCCCCCTGGATGATTGCCGGCGCCGGGCTTCCTTCGGGCGCCGTGGCAGCCGGAGGCAACGGTTCCGTCTGCACCTGCGGCGGCTCCAGCGGCAAAGGTTTGGGGTTCGGTTGCAGCCGCGGCGGCTCTGTCAACACGCGCGGCAGCGCGGCCGGGGCCGGCGGCGGCGGGTTCGAGCCGCCATCCTCAAACAGCCGCGTAACAATATGGAAACCGCCGGCGATGATGACGACAACGGCGACCGCGACCGCGATTGTCCGCAAACGCTCGGTCAGTTTCTTAGCCGGCACGGTAGTTGCCACACCCGCCTTGGCATTCGCTCTGTCCTCGGATGCGCTGAGCGCGGCCGCTTTGGCGGCGCGGCGCGCGGCGCCGATGAAATCCGGTTTGCCGCCGCCGGGATCTGCAATGACCGGCGGCTTCGAGCCGACCGCCGCTTCCGACGCCGCGATCCTTTCCGCGGCCGATGGGCCACCGCGCGATCGGCCTGCGGCGGAGCCCGGCTCGAGCGGATGATCGGGCGGCAGGCTCGGATCGATCGGGGTGCGCGGCTTGGTCGGACGCTGCGGCGGCCGGGCCGGCCGCGGCGTCGCATCAGGTTGCAGCGGTGGCGTAATGGCTTCGGCGTCGGCTGCGGCGTCCGCAATCATCGCTTCGACTTCATCGGCCGGATGCTCCAGCGGAGCCGGCGGGATCAGCGGGGCCGCCGCCAGCAATTCTGGCTCCGGCTCGACAAGCGGCTCCGTTGCCGCCGGCTTTTCCTTGTCGGCCCGCATGTCGCTCTCGATCATGGCGAGGCGATCGACCACGTGCTCGACCGTGCCCTGCACGTCTTCGAGCGAATCCTGCGTGCGGCGCTCGGTCTGTTTGATCTCCGCGACTTCCTGCTCGATCGCGCCGACAGCGACCGGGGCCGGCGCGACGACGGGTGCAGCAGGAGCGGCGCCGTTGCGAAGCTGCTCGATATAGACCAGCAAATCGGCGAGCCCGCGTTCGACGCCTTCGAGCAGGCCAAGCCGCGCGTCCGAAACGTCGAGCCGCTTGACCAAGCTCGCGATTCGATCTTCGAGATGCGCAAGCGCGGTATGATCGGTTTGCGTAAGCTGAACCCATTCAAGCTTCTCGATCAGCCCGGACAGGAGCTTCTCGAGTTCGCGCGGCACCGCGTGGCCGGCCTCCGTCGAGGCGTTGATCGCGCCGGCCAAAGTGTCGATGCGGTTCTCCAGTGCGGCCAGCGCCGGCACGCTCGCCGAACTATTGGCGAGGCCGTCGACTTTGGCCGAGAGCGCCCGCACATCCTCCGCGACCTTGGTCAGGGTGTCATTGGAAGCGACGTGCGAAACGATCCCGCGCAGGCCGCCGATCGCCGTTTCCAGCTGTTGCAGCGTAGCCGGGTCTTCGCGTGCGACGATCGCGTCGACCCGCGTTGCCAGCGCCCTCACCGCCTGTTCGAAGCCGACCAGGTTCTCGGCCGGCGTGAGGCGTTGCAGCGCTTCGCGCACATCCGCCAAACCGCGCTCGACACCGGCAAGCGCCGAGCCGTCGACACCGGAGTGCCGCGTGTGATCGATGCGCTGCGCGAGCGCCTTGACCTCGATCTCGAGCGACTCGAGCGCTCGCCGCGGCAACGCCTCCGTGAGCGTGTGGCCGATCTCGGCGAGATCGTTGCGCAGCGCGTCGATCGCCACCTGCAGGCCGCCGGTCGGTTGCAGTGTTTCGATCAGGCCTGTGATCTGACGAAGCTGATGCTCGAGGCCGCTGAGATCAAACGGTGCTTCGGCATATCGGGCCTCCGAATAACCGGGTTCCGGACGGGGCGGCAGCGGTTGCGCTTCGCGCTCGCCGAACGAGCGATCGGGCGCGGCTTCGCCGTCGAGCGCGCGTTGCCGCGCTTTGATTTCGGCCGTCGCGTCGGTATCGAGCGCGCGCTGGCGCGCTTCGATTTCGGCTATGGCATGGTCAATCGAGGCGTCGCGAGCATCTTCAGCACCACGGGGCGGAGCGGCGCCTTCGTCGTGACGCGGCCGTTCGCGACGCAGGCGCTCGGCTATGGCATCGTCAATCGGGGCGTTGCGAGCGTCTTCCGCGCGGCGGGCCGGGGCGGCGCCTTCGTCGTGGCGCGGCCGTTCGCGACGCGGGCGTTCGGTGCGCTCATGCTCCGAGCGATAGGGACCGCCCGGACCGCGGTCGTCTTCCCGATTGGGCCGCGTTCTGCGGCGCGCCGGCCGCTCGTCGTCTTCGAAGTGCTCGCGCCGCCGCCAGGGCGGCGGAACCTCGTGGTCGTCGCGGTACCGCGCGCGTTCGCGCTCCTCAACCCGGGAGTGCGGCCGCCAGCGATCGTCCGGCTCGCGGTCGACTTCGCCCGACCACCAGCTTTCATCGTCCTCGTCGGCCGGCTGGATGACGGTGTTCAGCCACTCGCCGACCGACATGCCGGAACGCCGCGCAGCTTCGCGCGCGGCCGCGCGCGCTTCCGGACGGAGACCTCTGAGATTCCACGGACCGCCCGATTTCATTCTCACGTCCAAGCCACATCGGAGGAGCAGGAGGTGCCCGCTGTGCGAGCCGATGCCCATGAACAGACGACGCGGAGGGCGCGGTTTTCTGTCCTCTGAACCAAATGTTGAGGATTACGGTAAAGAAGCCGTTAAGAAACGTTACCGGCTGCGAGAGGCCGTGTGCGGCGGTGGTCCACTACCGGGCTAAGTTCCTGTAACAGTTACGGTTACGGACGGGCTCTTTCCGCAGTTTGCAACCCCGAGCATCAACCAGCTAATCTTTCCTTCAGTGGCAACGGATGCGGCTCATGGCGCGGAACGCGACCACCGCTGCAGTGGTGCCGGCGGCAATGACGAATGCCGCCGGCATCGCGCGCCACCTCGCCGAACTTGACGGGGGAGGCGAAGCGACTCCTCAGGCCCGCAGCGCAGTGGCGCCACACGGCTTTATCTGCAGAGCGACCGCCAACGCCTGGCTCTCATCCTGACCGGGCGCGGCTAGGCTTTACGCTCGCCGAAATCGGCGACCTACTCGCCCGGCCGGACGGCAAGAGGCTACATCTGACGCAGCAGCAATGCGTTGCGCAGATCAACCGGCTCGAGCAGCAGAAGCGCGGCATTGAGATCGCGCTCGCTGAACTGCGTCAGATCTATAACCTGTTCTACCGCAAGCTTCTCGACGCCGCCGTCGAAGATTCCCGCTGATTTTTCAGTGGCGCTGCCGCCCGTCTTGCCGTTGACGCAAATCCGCTACGCTATACCTTCCGGTCCGGCCGCCGGTTACCGGCCGGCAGGGAGGGCGACATGCCGACTTACAAGGCACCCATTGGCGACGTGATGTTCCTGTTGAGCGATGTGTTCCACATCGAGCGCTACAACAACCTGCCAGGCTTTGCCGACGCCACCCCTGATCTGCTTGAAGCCGTCCTCGATGAGGCGGGAAAATTCTGCGAGGCCGTGCTGGCGCCACTGAATCGGGTCGGCGACAAGGAAGGTTGCAAGCGCCACGACGATGGCTCGGTCACTACGCCGACCGGATTCAAGGACGCCTACAAACGGCTGATCGAGGGCGGCTGGATCGGCGCGTCGGCGCCGGTCGAATTCGGCGGCCAGGGCCTGCCGATGGCGCTGACCCAATCGGTCAGCGAATTTCTTTGCTCGTCGAACATGGCGTTCGCCATGTATCCGGGGCTGACGCAGGGCGCCGCAGCGGCGATCTTCGTCCACGGCTCGCCGGAGCAGAAGCAACTTTATCTTCCCAAGCTCATCGGCGGTCAGTGGACCGGCACGATGAATTTGACCGAACCGCAGTGCGGCACCGATCTCGGTTTGGTGCGTACTCGCGCCGCCAAGCAGGCCGACGGGTCCTACAAGATCACCGGCACCAAGATTTTCATCTCCGCCGGCGAGCACGATCTGGCGGAAAATATCATCCATCTGGTGCTGGCGCGAATCGACGGCGCGCCGGAAGGCACCAAGGGAATTTCCCTGTTCATCGTGCCGAAATTCCTGGCGGGCAAGGACGGCGGCCTGGGGCCGCGCAACGCCGTCGCCTGCGGCTCGATCGAAGAGAAAATGGGCATTCACGCCAATTCTACCTGCGTCATGAATTACGACGACGCAACCGGCTGGCTGATCGGCGAGCCCAATCGCGGACTGAACGCGATGTTCGTGATGATGAACGAGGCCCGTCTCGGCGTCGGCATGCAGGGACTCGCGCTCTCCGAGGTCGCCTATCAGAACGCCGCCGCTTACGCCAAGGAGCGCCTCGCCGGCCGCGCTTTGACGGGCGCGAAGTTCAAGGACAAGCCCGCCGATCCGATCATCGTACAGCCGGATGTGCGCCGCATGCTGATGAGCATGCGCGCCTTCAACGAAGCCGCCCGCGCGCTGGTGTTATGGACGGCGCTCAAGAGCGACGTTGCCCACCGATCGGGTGACGCCAAGGAGCGGCAGGCGGCCGACGACCATATGGGCCTGATGACGCCGGTGATCAAAGGCGTGCTGACCGATCAGGGTTTCGCCAACACGGTGATGGCGCAGCAGGTGTTTGGCGGTCACGGTTATATCGCCGAACACGGGATGGAACAGTTCGTGCGGGACGCGCGTATCGCCATGATCTACGAGGGCGCCAACGGCGTGCAGGCGCTCGATCTGGTCGGCCGTAAACTGCCGCGGGACGGCGGGCGCGCGTTGCAGGCGTTCTTCGCCGAGGTGTCGTCTTACATCAAAGAGCACGGCGCCGACGAAGGGCTCGCGCCTTACGTCAAGCCGCTCGCGCAGGCGCTCGGCGAATTGCAACAGGCGACCATGTGGTTCATGCAGAACGCGCTCGGCAACCCGGAGAATGCCGGCGCAGGCTCGACCGATTACATGCATCTCTTCGGACTGGTGGCGCTCGGCTATATGTGGTGCCTGATTGCGCAAGCCGCGAAAACCAAGGCGGCTTCGGGCAACGGCGCAGGCGATACTATGGCGGCCAAGCTCGCCACCGGGCGTTTTTTCGCCGAGCGCATGTTACCGGCTGCAAGCCTGCATCTCGCGCGCATCAAGACCGGCGCCGCCTCAACCATGGCCTTGCCGGCAGAGGCCTTTTAGGCCGCGGCTGCAATTCCGGGGAACTTGGATTATATGGATAGTCCGGCCTAACGGACGACCATCTGGCTTTGCGGTAATTTCGCCGTTTGCCGCCCTCGCCCAGAGGGTTAGGAGGAGACGCCATGCCCGACGCTTTCATCTACGATCACGTGCGCACACCCCGCGGCCGCGGCAAGGTGGACGGCTCGCTGCACGAAGTCACCGCGCTCAATCTCGCCAGTCAGGCGCTCGGCGCGCTGAAGGAACGGAACGAGCTCGATCCCACTTTGGTGGATGACGTGGTGATGGGCGTGGTCGATCCAGTCGGCGAAGCCGGCGGCGATATCGCGCGGGTCGCGGCGCTGCACGCCGGCTATGGCGATACCGTCGCGGGCGTGCAGATCAACCGCTTTTGCGCCTCCGGGCTTGACGCCGTGAACTTCGCAGCCGCGCAGATCATGTCGGGACAGCAGGACATGGCGATCGGCGGCGGCATCGAGTCGATGAGCCGCGTCGGCATTGGCGCTTCCGGCGGCGCCTGGGCGGTCGATCCGAGCAGCGCGGTGGCTGAATATTTCATGCCGCAGGGTATCTCCGCCGATTTGATAGCGACCAAATACGGATTTTCGCGCGACGATGTCGATGCCTACGCGGTCGAAAGCCAGAAGCGCGCCGCCGCCGCATGGAGCGAAGGCCGCTTCAGCCGTTCGGTCATGAGGGTGAAGGACGTCAACGGACTGACCATCCTCGACAAGGACGAGCACATGCGGCCGGAAACGACCATGCAATCGCTGGGGTCGCTGAAGCCTTCGTTCGTTCAGATGGGCGAGATGGGCGGCTTCGACGCGGTTGCGGTGCAGAAGCATCCCGAAGTCGAGTTCGTCAACCACGTGCACCACGCCGGCAACTCGTCCGGCATCGTCGACGGCGCCGCGGCGGTCCTCCTCGGCAACAGCAAGGCTGGCAAGAAAGCCGACCTGAAGCCGCGAGCGCGGCTTAAGGCCTTCGCCAATATCGGCAGCGAGCCGGCGATCATGCTGACCGGCCCGGTCGACGTCACCAAGAAGGTTTTGAAACGCGCCGGCATGACGCTCAACGACATCGATCTGTTTGAGCTCAACGAGGCGTTCGCCTCGGTCGTGTTGCGCTACATGCAGGCCTTCGACATCAATCCGGACAAGATCAACGTCAATGGCGGCGCCATCGCCATGGGCCATCCGCTCGGCGCGACCGGCGCGATGATCCTCGGCACGGTGCTGGACGAGCTGGAGCGGCGGAACCTGTCGACCGCCTTGGTCACGCTCTGCATCGGCGCCGGCATGGGAACCGCCACGATCATCGAGCGGGTGTAAATCCTCTCCGCACGCCGGGCGTAAAGAGGGAGTGCGGGCCGCATGCCGAAGATCGACATCGCCAAAGTGCCGGTGGACAGCCGCTCGACCTATCCGGCACCGTTCGACAAGGTGGTGGAAGGCCGCTCGCGCAAGCGCCTCGGCAATGCCGCCGGCCTCGATCAGTTCGGCGTCAACCTGACGACGCTCAAGCCCGGCGCCGCCTCGGCGTTGCGCCATTGGCACCAGAAAGAAGACGAGCTGGTTTACATTATCGAGGGGGAAGTGGTGCTGATCGAAGACGGCGGCGAGATCGTGCTCAAGCCCGGCGACGCCGCCGGCTTCAAAGCCGGCATCCCCAACGGGCATCATCTGGTCAACAAATCCGCCCGCAACGCGGTCTATCTGGAAATCGGCACGCGCTCGAAGCAGGAGCGCGCCGAATATCCTGACGTGGACCTCGTTGTGATCCGCGACGACAGCGGCGGCCGTTACACGCATAAGGACGGCAAGCCGTATCCGAAATAATTCTTCCTCTCCCGCCGGGACGAGGCAACAGAGCTGCACGGGAGCTGCGTATGACGTATCAGAATTTCACCTTCGACATCGACAGCGATGGCATCGCGCTGGTCACCTGGAACATGCCGGGACGTTCGATGAATGTCATCGACGCCAAGGTGATGGAGGAGCTGGCCGCGATCGTCGAGCGCGTCGCCAGCGAAGCCGCCATCAAGGGTGCGGTCCTGACCTCGGGCAAGGACGCGTTTTGCGCCGGTGCCGATCTGACCATGCTTGAGACGCAAAGCCGGACGTTCGCCGAACTCCTGAAGTCGCAGGGCGAAGAGGCGGCTAACCAGCGCCTGTTCGAGGAAAGCAGCAAGCTCTCGCAGATCGCCCGCCGCATCGAAACTTGCGGCAAGCCGTGGGTCGCGGCGCTCAACGGCACCGCCATGGGCGGCGGTTTCGAACTGGCGCTCGCCTGCCATCACCGCATCGCGTCCGAAAACGACAAGACGCGGCTGGGCCTGCCCGAAATCAAGGTCGGCTTGTTCCCCGGCGGCGGCGGCACGCAGCGGATCGCGCGCATGCTGCAGCCGGCTGACGCGCTGCAATTCCTGCTCAAGGGCGACCAGCTTCGGCTCAGCCGCGCCAAGGCGATGAAGCTCGTCGATGAAATCGTCCTGCAGGCCGACCTGGTGGCGAAATCGAAGGCCTGGATCAAAGCCGGCGGCACGTCGAAAGCGCCGTGGGACGTCGACGGGTTCAAGTTGCCGGGCGGCCTGGTCTATTCCAAGGCGGGCATGATGGTGTTTCCGCCGGCCAATGCGCTTTACCGGCGTGAGACCTACGACAATTATCCCGCCGCCCGCGCCATTCTGCAGGTGGTCTATGAGGGCCTGCAATTGCCGATGGACCAGGCGTTGCGGGTCGAGTCGCGCTACTTCGCCAAGATCCTGCGCTCGCCGGAAGCCGCGGCGATGATCCGCTCGCTGTTCGTCTCCATGCAGGAGCTGAACAAGGGCGCGCGCCGGCCCGCAGAGGTGCCGCCGAAACCGATCAAGAAGGTCG
>CAYVPC010000026.1:0-24094 GCA_964453555.1 uncultured Hyphomicrobiales bacterium
CGCGATATAGTCCCATGATGCCGTGACGATGCGCGTCCCGTCGGGGCTGAAGGCGGCGAAGAACACATAGCTGTCGTGCCCGTGCAGCACCGTGATCTCCTTGCCTGTCGCGGCTTCCCAGATGCGCGCGGTCCTGTCCCGAGAGGCCGTGACGATGCGCGTCCCGTCGGCGCTGAAGGCGGCAGATTTCACGGAGCCCTCGTGTCCGCGCAAAACCGCGATCTCCTTTGCTGTGGCGGCATTCCAGATGCGCGCGGTGAAGTCCGTTGATGCGGTGACGATGCGCGATCCGTCGGGGCTGAAGGCCGCGGAATTCACACCGTTGTAGTGTCCGCGCAGGACCGTGATTTGCTTGCCGGTGGCGGCGTCCCAGATGCGCGCAGTCTTGTCGTCCGATGCCGTGACGATGCGCGTCCCGTCAGGGCTGAAGGCGGCGGAATTCACAGTGTTCTCGTGTCCGCGCAGGACCGTGATTTGCTTGCCGGTGGCAGCGTCCCAGATGCGCGCAGTCTTGTCGTCCGACGCCGTGACGATGCGCGTCCCGTCGGGGCTGAAAGCGGCGGAATTCACAGTGTTCTCGTGTCCGCGCAGGACCGTGATTTGCTTGCCGGTGGCAGCGTCCCAGATGCGCGCAGTCTTGTCGTCCGACGCCGTGACGATGCGCGTCCCGTCGGGGCTGAAGGCGGCGGACTCTACAGTGTCCT
Source organism: uncultured Hyphomicrobiales bacterium (assembly GCA_964453555.1). Lineage (GTDB taxonomy): Bacteria > Pseudomonadota > Alphaproteobacteria > Rhizobiales > Xanthobacteraceae > BOG-931. The sequence goes on from CAYVPC010000026.1 coordinate 705, forward strand.
CGTGTCCGCGCAGGACCGTGATTTGCTTGCCGGTGGCGGCGTCCCAGATCCGCGCAGTCTTGTCGTGCGACGCCGTAACAATGCGCCAGCTGTCGGGGCTGAAGGCAGCGGACTCCACAGTGTCCCCGTGCCCGCGCAGGACCCCGGTCTCCTTGCCTGTCGCGGCGTCCCAGATGCGCGCGGTCTTATCGTCCGACGCCGTGACGATGCGCGTCCCGTCGGGGCTAAAGACGGCGGAATTCACTAAGCGCTCGTGTCCGCTCAGGATCGCGATCGTCTTTGCTGTAGCGACATCCCAAATGCGTGCGGCGTAGTCCGCTGACGCCGTGACGATGCGCGCGCCTTCGGGGCTGAAGGCGGCGGTGTACACGCCTCGCTCGTGTCCGCGCAGCACCGCGATCTCCTTTCTCGTTGCGGCGTCCCAGATGCGCGCGGTCTTGTCCGCTGACGCCGTGACGATGCGCGTCCCGTCGGGACTGAAGGCGGCGGAATGCACAGAGCCCTCGTGCCCACCCAGCACCGCGATCTCCTTGCCTGTCGCGGCGTCCCAGATGCGCGCGGTCGTGTCGTTTGACGCCGTGACAACGCGCGAGCCATCGGGGCTGAAAGCGGCTGAATTTACAGTGTTCTCGTGTCCGCGCAGGACCGTGATTTGCTTGCCGGTGGTGGCGTCCCAGATGCGCGCGCTCTTGTCCGATGACGCCGTGACGATGCGCGCGCCGTCGGGGCTGAAGGCGGCGGATTTCACAAGATTCTCGTGTCCGCGCAGGACCGTGATTTGCTTGCCGGTGGCGGCGTCCCAGATGCGCGCAGTCTTGTCCCATGACGCCGTGACGACCCGCGAGGCGTCGGGGCTGAAGGCGGCGGAATTCACGGTGTCCTCGTGCCCGCCCAGCACCAGCAGCCAGTTCGATTGCCAGACAGCGGCAGCAAGTGCAGCGGGTGGCGCGGGAATTGCGGCTCCGCCATGGTCTAACGCAAGTGCAAGGCGAACGGCGTGGACACTGAGCTTCAATGCTGTGTCCACATTGCTGCGCAGCCGTTCGCTGATCGCCAGTTCGGCGAGCGCTGCAATGCGTCGGTTCTCGGCGACATCGCGCTGCTCCTGCGCTAACCTGCGCTGCTCTTGGGCGATCGCTTCCTGCTCGACGGCAATGCCGCGTTGCCAATAGGCCAGCGCCGCGAGCGCAAGTGCGACAAGTAGCCCGGCCGCAAGGCTGCCGGTGAGGATGTTGCGCCGTCGGCTCGCCCCTCGCCGGCTCTCGGCGATGAATGCCTGGGTCTCTGCGGGTGGCTCCGGCGCGCCGTGCGGGCGCGAGGCGATCCAGCGTTCGGCGTCCTCCAGCACCGGCGAGCGCAGGAGCAGCCCGCCGGGACGGCCGGTCGCTGACCACCGCTGCGCGGCTTCGCCGAACTCGGTGTGCCGCCTGATCCAACCGATGTCGGTTTGCAGCGCCTCAGCAAGCTCGTCGGCGCTCGCCTCAAAGCGGGCCGGGTCATCGAAGAAAATGAAGTTCAGCCGCCGCACCGCCTCGGGCGTCGCGCCGTCATCCACTCGCCGGCATACGATCGGCGCGAAACGCTTATTCAGCGAGGCCGCGTGCGCGATCTCCTTTAGCGCCACGTCGGAAGCGATCGCATCGGGCGAGAGCACGAACACGACCGTGTCGGCGCGGCCGATCAGCGCCTGGATGCGCTTCCACCAATCCTCGAAGGCGTAAATCTCGGTGCGGTCGATCAGCGGCTCGAACCCGCGCGCTTTCAGCGCCGCTTCGAGCCGATCCGCGAAGGCCATGTCCTTGCGCGAATAGGAGATGAAGATTCTGGCCTTCGGTTCGCTGTCCCGCGCCTGCTCGCCATTCGCGGCCATGGGATCGGTCCCTCACCTGTCGGAGATGTTAGCAAACGTGGAAACAGTCAGGAACGGCGAGTTGCCCATGTCGGTTCAGGGTCACAAGCGGATATCACGCCATCAAATCGCGATGTCCGGTTTACCGCCGAAAGGGACAAGGCCGGCGGCGTTTATGAGACCACGCCCTGGATCATCCCAATTCGTCCGCGAGAAAAGCTTCCATCGCGGCCTGAACGGCGTTCGTGTCGTCGCGCCCGTCGGCCCCAAGATATCTCCTTGCGACTAGCATATCGATTTCCGCGTCGCTCAGGCGAATTGTGACACAGCGCATGCCGCTGCGGCGGCGCTGGCGGTAGCGGCGCGCACGCTCCGCGGCAGGAGTTGAGGAACGGGTCATCGGGTCGATCTGTTTATTTGAGGTGGGCACAGTGAAGACCTTTCTAGTTTGGATTGAAAACGCGGGCGCGGAAAACGCTGGCGGCTTTTTTTGCGGGGATGGCGATCTCGATCGCCGGCGGATAGCGCAACGCCGCCGCGCGGAGGTGGCGCACGTTCTCGTGGTTATGGAGGGTGCTATCGGAACCCGGCGCGGCGGCGTGCGCATGGGCGCGAAGAAGGAGGCGCCCAGGCTGTGATCCGCGATCGAACCTTTGTTGTCCGCGGATAACTGTCGGGGAAACTGTCGGGGAGGCCCTATCGGGATTGGCTAAGTGTTGGTCGGAGTGGCAGGATTTGAACCTGCGACCCCCTCGTCCCGAACGAGGTGCGCTACCAGACTGCGCTACACTCCGACATAAGGCGGCGCTTATACAAGCCGCACATGGCGGCGGCAAGCGCCCGGCTGTCCGGCCTCTTTCCGCGGCTAATGCTGCCCGCGTTTCCGCTTAAACTCCGCCCGGCGGGCGTGCAGGATCGGCTCCGTATAGCCGTTCGGCTGCGCCGTTCCCTTGAATACCAAATCGCAGGCCGCCGCAAAGGCGACGGATTTTTCAAAGTCCGGCGCCATTGGCGAATAATGCGGATCGCCGGCATTCTGTCCGTCGACCACGGCCGCCATGCGTTTAAGCGTATCCATGACCTGACGCTCGGTGGTGATGCCGTGCCGGAGCCAGTTGGCGATGTGCTGGCTGGAGATGCGCAACGTCGCGCGGTCTTCCATGAGCGCGACGTTGTTGATGTCGGGAACCTTCGAGCAACCGATGCCCTGCTCGATCCAGCGCACGACATAGCCCAGAATTCCCTGCGCATTGTTGTCGAGTTCCTGCTGCACCTCGTCCGGCGACCAGTTCACGCCGCGTGCGACTGGGACGGTCAGAATATGATCGAGGCTGGCGCGCGGCCGCGAGGCGAGCTCGCGCTGCCGCATGAACACATCGACTTTGTGATAATGCGTCGCATGTAGCGTCGCGGCGGTGGGCGAAGGCACCCAGGCGGTGTTGGCGCCGGCTTGCGGCTGGGCGATCTTCTCCTTCAGCATCGGCGCCATAAGGTCGGCCATCGTCCACATACCCTTGCCGATCTGGGCGTGACCGGGGAGCCCGCAGGCAAGCCCGATGTCGACGTTCCAGTCCTCATAGGCTTTAAGCCACGGCTGCGCGCGCATGTCGGCCTTGCGAACCATCGGGCCGGCTTCCATAGCGGTGTGGATCTCGTCGCCGGTGCGATCGAGGAATCCGGTATTAATGAAAAATACGCGCGACTTCACGGCACGGATACATTCCTTGAGATTGACCGTCGTCCGCCGCTCCTCGTCCATCAGCCCGAGCTTGATAGTGTTGCGCGCAAGCCCGAGCATGTCTTCGATGGCGGCAAACAAATCGTTGGCGAATTTGACCTCGTCCGGTCCGTGCATCTTCGGCTTGACGATGTAGATCGAGCCGGCGCGGCTGTTGCGTATCGTCTCGCGGCTGTTGAGGTCGTGCAGCGCGATCAGGCTCGTGATCACGCCGTCGAGCACGCCCTCCGGCGCCAGATGCCCGTCGCGGTCGAGAACGCCCTCGTCCATCATCAGATGCCCAACGTTGCGGATCAGCATGAGGCTGCGGCCCGGCAAGACCTGCGTGCCGCCATCGGGTTTCGTGAAACTGCGGTCGGCGGCGAGGCGGCGCGTGATCGATTTGCCGTCCTTCTCGAACGTGTCGACGAGCGTCTTGCGGCAAAGCCCGAGCCAGTTGCGATAAGCCGCGACCTTGTCTAGCGGATCGACGGCGGCGATCGAGTCTTCGAGATCCATGATGGTGGTAAGCGCCGCTTCGAGGACGACGTCGGCGACGCCGGCAGCATCATCGCGGCCGACCGGATGGTTGCGGTCGATCACGATCTCGATGTGCAGGCCGTTGTTCTGCAGGAGAACGGCCGCGGGTTTATCCGGCGGGCCGCTATAGCCGCAAAATTTTCGCGGCTCCGCCAGCCCGATTGTTGCGCCACCGTCGAGCGTGGCCATGAGCGCGCCGTTTTTGACCGCATAAGCGCGGACTCCGGCATGCGAGCCCGAGGCCAGCGGCACGCTCTGGTCGAGAAAATTTCGCGCCCAAGCGATGACGCGTTTGCCGCGCGCCGGGTCGTAGCCCTTGGTCGGCGCCTTGGCGTCGCGCGGGATCGCGTCGGAGCCATAAAGGGCGTCGTAGAGCGAACCCCAGCGCGCGTTGGCGGCATTGAGCGCATAACGGGCGTTGCAGACCGGCACGACCAGTTGGGGACCTGCGACCTTGGCGATTTCGTCGTCGACGTTGGCGGTATCGATCTGGAAGGCCGGTCCCTCGGGCACCACATAGCCGGTCTCGGCGAGGAACGCCCTGTCGGCGGCTTCGTCCAGCGGCCGTCCCCGCCTGCCCCGGTACCATTCGTCGATTTTCGCCTGCAGATCGTCCCGGCGCCGCAGCAGCGCGCGGTTCAGCGGACTAAACTGATGAACGATGCGATCGAGCCCCCGCCAGAAAGCCGCTGCCTCGATCCCGGTGCCGGGAAGCACTTCGCCGGCGACGAAGTCATGAAGGATTTTCGCGACCCTCAGACCCGCGACCGAGATGCGCTCAACTTCCGGCATCCGCACGCTTCCCGCTGACATTAATTCGCATCCGCGCACAAACGTTATGGGTCGGCCATGCGCATTGCAAGGCTGCAAGCGGCCGCTGTTTCCGCTATCTAGCTGGCAAGGTGATCAATGACAGTGCTGCTGGCGACACGCGTAGCGCATGCCGACGCCGCCGCGATTGCGGAAGCTGCGGGCGTGCTATCCATCGGGGGCCTGGTCGCGTTTCCGACCGAGACGGTCTACGGACTGGGCGCGGATGCGACCGACGGACATGCGATCGCGCGTCTCTACGAGGCCAAGGGCCGGCCGGCGTTCAATCCGCTCATCGCGCACGTTCCCGATCTTGGAGCGGCGCAGGCGCTGGCGCGCTTTGACAACGCCGCGGCGCGGCTAGCCGCGGCCTTCTGGCCGGGGCCGCTCACGCTCGTTCTTCCGCGCGCTGCCGGATGTCCGGTTGCCGATCTTGCCTCGGCCGGGCTTGATACTTTGGCCGTGCGGGTTCCAAACCACGCCGTAGCGCATGAAATTCTCAGCGCTTTCGGCAAGCCCGTTGTCGCGCCGTCGGCCAACATTTCAGGCCACGTCTCGCCGACCACCGCCGGCCATGTGCTGGCGGATCTGGGCGGGCGTATCAATCTGATTGTCGACAGCGGCGCGACGCCGGTTGGACTGGAATCCACCATTGTCGCCTGCCTGGGCGAGCCCTTGCTGCTCCGGCCAGGCGGCCTTCCGCGCGCCGCGATCGAGCACGCGTTGCGGCAGAAGCTCGCCAATGCCCCGGCGCAAAACGAATCCGCGCCGCTCGCCCCCGGCATGCTAGCGGCGCATTACGCGCCGCGCACGCGGCTCCGGCTCGCCGCCGCGGGCATCGAGCCCGGTGAAGCGTTGCTCGCCTTCGGGCCCGCGCCGGCCGAAGGGGCGGGAAGAGCCAAGGCGGCGCTGAACCTTTCGGCACACGGCGACCTGATCGAGGCGGCGGCCAATCTCTTTTCGCACCTGCGCACGCTCGACGCCGCCGGCGCGAGCGCGATCGCGGTCATGCCGGTCCCCGGCAACGGCCTCGGCGAAGCCATTAACGACCGGCTCCGGCGCGCCGCGGCCGGACGTTAGCTGATGCGCAGGCGGGTAATCTGGCTTATTTAGGGGTAATCCCGATGGACGTCTACGATGCTCGATAAACCGCCCAATACGACCGGCCCGGCGCTGCTCGCTCGCTTTGCCGCGATTGTGGGCGACAAATACGCCATCACCGATCCGCAGATGCAGGCGCCTTACGTCGTCGAGAGGCGCGACATGTTCGCGGGCCGCACGCCGGTCGTGCTGCGGCCGGCCTCGGTCGCTCAAGTCGCCGAAATTCTCAAGCTCGCCAACGAGACGGCGACGCCGATCGTGCCGCAGGGCGGCAATACCGGCCTGGTCGGCGGGCAGACGCCGCTCAACAACGAAATCGTGCTGTCGCTCAATCGCCTCGACCGCATCCGTGAAGTCGATCCGGCCTCCAATACCATGACCTGCGAGGCCGGCGTCACCTTGCACCGCGCGCGCGAGGCCGCGGCCGCAGTCGACCGCCTGTATCCGCAATTGCTGCCGTCGGAAGGCACCTGCACGATCGGCGGCAATCTTTCGACCAATGCCGGCGGCACCGCGGCGCTCGCCTACGGCACCACGCGCTCGCATGTGCTCGGCATTGAGGTCGTGCTCGCCGATGGACGCGTCCTCAACAATCTCAACAAGCTGAAAAAGGACAATACCGGTTACGATCTGAAAAACCTGTTCATCGGCTCCGAGGGCACTTTGGGCGTGATCACGGCGGCGGTGCTGCGGCTGGTGCCGCAGCCGCGCGCGGTCGAAACCGCGTTCGTCGCCGTGCCGTCGCCGGAAGCGGCGCTGGCGCTGTTGACGATCGCCGCGAAGCGCGCCGCCGGCGGCATCACCAGCTACGAACTCATGCCGCGCCTCGGACTGGAACTGGCGCTCCGCTATGGGTCCGGCCTTCGCGATCCGCTGGCCAAGCTGCATCCTTGGTACGTGCTGGTCGAGCTTTCTTCGCAACGCGAACAGGGACTTCGCGAAGTGATGGAGGACGTGCTGGCGCAAGGGCTAAGGCACGGGCTGGTGACCGATGCCGCCATCGCCGGCAGTCTCGAGCAGACGAAGACGTTCTGGCGCATCCGCGAAATGCTCGGCGAGGCGCAGCGCCACGCCGGCGGCTCGATCAAGCACGACGTCTCGGTTCCGGTGGCGGCCGTGCCGGCGTTTCTCGCGGAGGCGCATGCCGCGGCCGTCGCGATCGTTCCCGGCGCACGTCCAATGCCGTTCGGCCATCTCGGCGACGGCAATATTCATTATAACGTCCTTCAGCCGGAAGGTGCCGACAGGGCGGAGTATCTCAAGCGCTGGGACGATATGAACGCCGCGGTCTTTGCGGTGGTCAAGAAGTATGGCGGATCGATTTCGGCCGAACACGGCGTCGGCGTGGTCAAGCGCGATCTGTTGCCGTCGGTGAAAGATCCGGTTGCGCTCGAGCTGATGAAGAGCCTTAAGCGGATGCTCGACCCTAAGAATATTCTCAATCCTGGCAAAGTGCTGCCGTCCGATTCCTAAAATCGCGCCGGGCGCGCAATGTTTCATCCGAGTGCCTAACGGGTCGGCACGAAATTTGTGCGCGCTGCACAGCGTTCGTCATTATTTTGTCCCACTGTTTGTTGTATGAGTGATTCACGTTGTTGTATGAGTGATTCACGGTTCGCTTCGCGACGAGCCGAAGTTCCTTCCGCTCAAGACACGGCCCCGCGTGGAAAACGGGTCGCGCCAAAAAAGATACCTGGGGAAGAAAAACGCCCTGGATCGTCTTTTTGGAGCGCATCGTCATGGCCCATTATCTGCTCGGTCAATCGGCCACCATTTTCGGCGCACGCCGCTCGATTCCGCGGCGCACATCCCTCAAGAGCACTCTGGAGGTCATACGGACTTGGGCCCGGCGGCAACGGCAACGCCAGGAGCTTCTTGACTACATGGCGGTCGATCATCGTGCCGCCGCCGATATCGGGCTCACTGATAACGACGCGCGCGATTGGGCGGGGCGGCCGTTCTGGTGCGATTGAACCAGCGCAGGCCCGTTAGCCTGCCCCGGCATCCATTGCCGGACACACGGCAGGCGTCCTCGACAGCGAACACGGCGGCGGATTACAGTGATTTCCGCCCGATAAAAACGTTTCGCCGAGGGGACGGAAATGCGCTTCGGGGTGTTCTACGAGCTCCAGCTGCCGCGGCCATGGAACAAGGGCGACGAGCGCAATCTCTTTCATCAGGCACTCGAACAAGTGCAATTGGCCGACCGGCTCGGCTTCGATTACTCGTGGGAAGTGGAGCACCACTTCCTGGAGGAATATTCGCATTCCTCGGCGCCGGAGGTTTTCCTCGCAGCCGCAGCCGCGCGCACCAAATCCATCCGCCTCGGCCACGGCATCCGGCAGGTCATTCCGAACTACAATCACCCGGCGCGCACCGCCGAATGCCTCGCCACACTCGACATCATGTCGGACGGCCGGGTCGATTTCGGCATCGGCGAGGGCGCCACCCGGCTTGAGCTCGGCGGTTTCAAAATACCCGCCAAGGAGAAGCGCACCATGGCGCTAGAGGCGGCCGGGCAAATCGCCAACATGATGGTGCTGGAACCCTATCCGGGCTTTCAAGGCCAATATTTCTCGATGCCGTGCCGCAACGTCCTGCCGAAGCCACTGCAGACGCCGCATCCGCCGATCTGGATGGCGTGCACCAATCGCGAAACGATCAAGATTGCGGCACAGAACGGTGTCGGCGCGCTCGCCTTTTCCTTCCTAGAGCCGGAGCAGGCGCGGCTGTGGTCCGATATCTATTACGGCATCATCAAATCCGACGCCTGCGTGCCGCTCGGCCATTCGGTCAACGCCAACATCGCCATGGTGTCGAGCTTCTCGGTGCATCGCGACCGCACCGAAGCCGTGCGCCGCGGCCTCGAAGGTTTTGAGTTCTTCGGCTTTGCGCTCAACGCACTGGTGGCACAGGACTGCGTGCCCGGCCGGACCAATCTGTGGAGGGATTATCAGGCACAGCGCGGCAACCGCAACGAAGACGTCGTCGCGGCGGCCGACCGCGTCGGCGCATATTCGTCGGGCATCGGCACCCCGGCGGACATGCGCCGGCATCTCGGAGGCTTTGCGGAAAACGGCATCGATCAAGTTATCTTCCTGCAACAGGCGGGGCACAATCGCCACGATCATATTTGCGAAGCGCTCGAATTGTTCGCGCGCGAAGTGATGCCGGAGTTCAAGGCCGCGGCGGCGGCGCGCGAAGCGCGCAAGGCGGAAGAGCTCGCCCCTTACATCGCCGCCGCGCTAAAGCGGAAGCCATGGATGAAGCCGCTCGCCGATCACGAAATTCCCGTGGTCAAGGCCGCCGCCGAGCGTGCGCAATTTACCCGCGGCGCCGCGGAGACCGCGCACGTCGGCGAACGCTAGAACAGCGACGGCTGGTCGTTCTGCTTTTTTGTTTTCGCCGGTTGCCCGACGCCCGCGCCCGCCGGAGCCGGTACGATTAACTCGGCGGCGTCGTTCGCCACGCGATTGACCGCCGGCGAGACTTCGTAGCATTCCAGCAGCCCCTCCGGCGCCGGCGCGATCAGCGCGGCGGCCGTCGTGGCATCGACCTTGGCGCAATCGAGCCAGAGGTCGAACGCATCGGGGGCGATGATCACCGGCATCCGGCCGTGAATGGCGGCGAGCGTACGGTTCGCCTGCGTGGTCACAATCGTTGCGGTATCGACCTCTTCGCCGTTTGGGCCGGTCCATGTTTCCCAAAGCCCGGCAAAGGCGATCGGCACGCCGGATTTGGCCCACACGAAGTAAGGCCGCCGCGGTATGCTGTCGTTCCATTCATAGAAGCCGTCGGCGGGAACGAGGCAGCGCCGCCGCATGGCGTTGCGGAACGAGGGCTTGTCGAGCACGCCTTCGCCGCGCGCGTTAACGAGGAGCGAAAACGTCTTCGGATCCTTCACCCAGGCCGGGACGAATCCCCAGCGCATAAGCGCAAACGAACGCTGCCCGTCAACAAGCCGGACGATCGGAATCGGCTGGGTCGGCGCCACATTGTAACGCGGCGGGAAATCAGGCTGCTCGCTATAGCCGAACAATGCCCTGACCGCCGCCGCAGGCGAGGTGATGACATAACGGGCGCACATTGGGATAAGCTTGCTCTCCGGCGAATAGCGGCGACGCAGTCTTTCCAATCATAACCAAATGGGCACGGTCCTTGACCGGTACCAGCAGCGAATCGCGGACTTATCCCACGCGGCCTTATTTGGCGGTCAGCGCCGCTATCTTTCGTGACGGCCGGGTGTTGATCGTCCGGCGGGCACAACCGCCCGCCCGCGGCTTCTACACGCTGCCGGGCGGCGGCGTAGAGCTCGGCGAAACCCTCGAACGTGCGGTGGTCCGCGAAGTCCGCGAGGAAACCGGACTTGATATCGAACCGCTGGCGCTCGCCGGCTATCGGCAGGTGATCGCGCGCGACGCAGGCGGACGGATCGAGCGGCATTTCGTTATTTTGCCCTTCGCCGCACGCTGGATCGCCGGCGAAGCCGCACTCAATGAGGAGCTAAGCGAGGCGCATTGGCTCGAGCCAGCCGAGCTCGGCGGGCTCAAGACCACCGAGGGTCTCGCGGAGATCGTGACTGCCGCACAGGAAAAAATGGCCACGCTGCCCTAACCATGCCGCGTTGTCGGGCTTGGTGCGCGGACCGATCGCCCGTTATTGTCAGGCAACACGATGCGCCGAACCGCAATCATTGTTTCGCTTCTCATTGGTTTCGGCGCCGGTCCCGCCGGCGCCCAGAGTTTTTTCCAACAGCCGCAGCCGCCAGCGCAGCCCCAGCCGCAGGTCAGACCAGTGCAACCGCCATTTCCGGCTCAACCGGCCAGACCCGGTCAGCCGCCGGCGCCGCAGCCTGCAGTGCAGAACACGCCGGCTCCCTATGACCGCGACCTGCAGCGGCTGTCGGAAATTCTCGGCTCGCTGCATTTTCTGCGCGGCATCTGCGGCTCGAACGAAGGACAGAAATGGCGCAACGAGGCGCAGGCGCTGATCGACGCCGAAGCGCCGGCCGGCGAGCGACATAATCAGATGGTCGCAAGCTTCAACCGCGGCTATCGCGCTTTTCAACAAAGCTACCGGACCTGCACGCCGGCGGCCGATTTCGCCATCCGGCGCTATCTCGACGAGGGCGCCAAGATCGCCCGCGATATCACCGCGCGCTACGCCAATTGACTTTCGGCGGGCCCAGCCGGAAGGCCGCTTTTGGCGCGGCAAAAACCAGTCTATCTAGCGGAATAAGCTTTCGAATTAACCCTTCCTCAAGGTTCGACCTAGCGCCCGCCGGCAGCGTGCTAACGTGGCTTGGACAGGGACGCTGCGGGCTGCGGCGGTAAAAGTGATCGCAATGAATGTAGCGACGCAAATTCCGGCCGCGCACGAGGCCGCGACAGACCACGAGCAGAAGCGTTTGGCGCTCGGCTATCTGCAAGACGCGTGGGCGGAAGCGCATCACGAAGGCATCGAAGGCGACTGCTTGGCGCAGACCGCCCTCTTCCTGGCGCTCGCCGAGCTGATCTCGACTTATGGCGAAGAAGCCACCGCCCGCTACGCGGAGAATCTCGCGCCCCGCATCCGCAACGGTGAATTCTCAGTCGAGTTGTCGCGGCAATAAAGCTGAGTCGCGCCGATTGCAGATTCGCCGTCGTACCCTCGCTTCAACCGATAGTATGGATCCCCCGCTACGCCTAGGGGCGCTGCGGGTTCAACGCGCGCAACCCGTAGAAACCGCACAGCACGCTTTCCATGTCGGCCGGAAAGAACGGTTTCTTGAGAAAGGCGACGCCCAGCGAGCGAGCGCGCGCGGCGACGGCTTCATCCGACGCCGAAGTAATCAATACAAAAGTCACGTCCCGCTGTGCGCGCCGAAACTCGCTGATCGTTTCCAGGCCGCTGAAGCCGGGCATATTGTAGTCAACGAAAGCGATGTCGAATTCGTTTCGCCGGGAGAGTTCGAGCGCCTCCCCACCCTGATCCACTTCGGTCACTTCGAACGGAAAGCGGGTCGCCGCAAGAATTTTGCGCACGATGCTGCGCATGGTCGCCGAATCGTCCACCACAAGGACGCGGCTCGGCAGCCGGACACGCGCTACCCGGTCCACGAGGTGTTTTGCATCTTTCAGGTTGCCGGGATTACCTGCCATGGCGTCGGTCTGGAACGGTGCCCCGCTCCCCGGCACACACAGCAGTACAGTGAATGGCGGCTTTGCCGCCGCGCGTGCGGTCGAGGACGCCTGGGCGACCGCCTCGCCGCCAAGCGCCATATCGATAAAGACCAGATCGACGCCGGCGCCGATCAACCGACCGGCCGCCGCTGCGCCATCGGCATCGACGATTTCAATCGGCACCTTCGCCGTTGACGCCGCTTGCCGGAACAGGTCCCGGTCGGCACTCGACCCCGAGACGACCAGAAGCCGCAAAGAAAGCAAATCATCGGTCATGCGCTCGCCCCCTGAACGCCTGCTGTGATCGAGCAGTAACCAAAACGTTATCCGAGCGGCATGACGATGGCCGCGGCTAGCGACCGAACAAAATCAATTTCCTAAATCCCCGGCTCGGCGCTGCAACTTGCGATAGCAACGTCGCTTCGGTCAAGCGCGGCCGATAACAAACCTCTGTGATTGTGCCGTCTGCCGCGACTTTTCCTCAGAAAGCGCGCAAGGTCTTGAGGGAAACCGGTGGGAACCTTAGGTTGATTCCAACGTGAGGGAGTTAGCAGCCCATGAAGGCCGCCCTTCTGGCCGACCGCGGCGTGGTCAAGGTAACCGGCGACGATGCCCGGAATTTTCTCCATGGCCTGATCAGCGCCGACATGCTCAAGCTCGCGCCGCGCGACGCGCGCTTCGGCGCGTTGTTGACGCCGCAAGGCAAGATCATTGCGGATTTCATCGTCGTCGAGGCCTCGGCAAAGGACGGCGGCGGCTTTTTTATCGATATTCCGCGCGCGCTCGCCACGGCTCTCGTAGACAAGCTAAACATCTATAAGCTGCGATCCCGCGTGATGATCGAAGACCTGTCCGAGATTCTCGGCGTGCTGGCCTTTTGGGATGGAAGCGCCACCATCGCGGCGGGGCTGAACTACGCCGATCCGCGCCTGCCGGCGCTCGGCTTACGCGCCATGCTGCCGCCCGCACGCGCCGCCGACGCGGCCGCCGCGCTTGGCGCGGATTTGGTCGACGCGGGCGAATACGACGCGCATCGGATTGCGCTCGGCATTCCACACGGCGGCGTCGACTTCGCATACGGCGACGCCTTTCCGCACGAGAGCGACATGGATCAGCTGGGCGGCGTCGATTTTGCCAAGGGCTGCTATGTCGGCCAGGAAGTGGTTTCGCGTATGGAACACCGCGGCATCGCCCGCACGCGCGCCGTTCCGGTTCGCTACGAAGGTGCGGCGCCGGACGCCGGCATCGCTGTCATGGCCGGCGAGCGCCAGGTCGGAACCATGGGCTCGGCCGCCGCCGGTTACGGGCTTGCGTTGCTGCGCCTCGACCGGGTGGCGGATGCGCTTTCGCACGGCGAGAAGCTCGTCGCCGGCGGGATTCCAATCCGCGCGATCAAGCCCGACTGGGCCCGCTTTGCCTTTCCCGACGGTTCCAAAGCCGCCGAATAACCCGCCGAATGAAGGCCGCTCCGTTATCTCCACTCGCGCGCTGTCCCTGGCCGAAGGATGACGCGCTTTATTGCGCCTATCACGACCAGGAATGGGGCGTGCCGGAATTCGACGATCGCGCGCTTTACGAGAAGCTGGTGCTCGATGGCTTTCAGGCCGGCCTGTCATGGATCACCATTCTGCGCAAGCGGGAGAATTTCCGCCGCGCGTTCGACGATTTCGTCCCGGAGAAAATCGTGCGCTACACGCCAAAAAAGATCGAACGGCTGATGCAGGACGCCGGCATCGTGCGCAACCGCGCCAAGATCGAGGGCGCGGTGCTCTCGGCGCGCGCCTATCTCGACGCGATGGGACAAGGACCTGGCTTCTCGAAGCTCCTTTGGGGATTTGTCGACGGCAAGCCGAGGCTGAACCACTACAAGACCATGCGGCAGATTCCGGCGGAAACCGCAGTTTCGCGCGCCATGTCGAAAGAACTGGCGCAGCGCGGATTCAAATTCTGCGGGCCGACTATCGTTTACGCATTCATGCAGGCGGTCGGCATGGTCAACGATCACCTGGTCACCTGCTACCGGCACAAAGCCGTGCAGAAGCTCGCGCGAAAAGCGTGAGGCACCTAGTCAAACGCCGATCCTGCGCCGTCGCGCCAGGCTGAAGAAGATCGCCGCCAGCACGGTGAGCGTTCCGATCACGGTGTAGTGCACCGAGGAATTGGCGTTGATGTAGGACGATGCGCTCGAGGTCGCTTGCACAAGCGCCGCACCAAGCAGCGTGCTCACGAACGAGCCGCGGCCGCCGGCCACGCTCGCGCCGCCCAGCACTACGACGGTAATACTCATCAGCGTATAATCGGAGCCGGTCGAGGGCGAACCGATGCCGACCTGGCCAGCCAACATCAGCCCGCCGATGCCGGTCAGCAGCCCGGAGATCACGAAAGCAAGCCAGGTCAGCCGTTGGCTGTCGATGCCGAGCCGATGGCTGGCGAGGGGGCTCGAGCCGACGGCGCGGAAGCTCCGGCCGAAGGCGGTCCGAAACAGTAGCCACTCGGCGCCGCCGACCATCAAGAGCGTCAGCACGACGCAAGCCGGCAAAAACCAAATCTGAAACTGCGCCGCGTCGGAAATGGCGTCGTCGATCTGACCGGCGGCGGTCGGCCGCAGCAGCAGCGAGATGCCTTGCAGCCCGATAAAAGTCGCGATGGTTACCACAATCGCCGGCAGCCGCAACGAGGTGATCAGAAGCCCCTGCATCAAGCCGAAGCCGACGGTGAACAGAAGGATCAGGATCAACCCGGCCGCGAACGGCCCGGTTGCGACGCCATCCGGCGCCAGAAACGAGGCCAGCACGACGCAAAGTCCGGCGAGCGGACCGATTGAGAGGTCGATCGCGCCGACCAGTACTGTCGCCAGTTGCGCGCAGGAGAGGAAGGTCACGATGCTGAAGAACGACAGCATGCTCTTGATGGAAAACGGCGACAGGAAGTAACCGTTCAGCGCCTGCGTGCCGCCGAGGATAATGGCGGTCAGGAGGGCGAGCACCAGCGCGGGAAAGTGATCGCTGGCGGCAAATTCGCGCCAGCGGCGGTCCGGCGCCGCCGACGTCTTGCTCGCACGCGACACGGTGGCGGTGAGATTGGCCTCGGTGATGGCGGCATCGGTGACATCGGCGCCGGACAATTCGTGGACGATTCGGCCGCGGGCGAAGATCAGCACGCGGTCGCAGAGGCCTTGGAGTTCGATCCCGTCCGACGACGCGACCAGTACCGCCAGCCCGCGGTCGGCGAGCGCGCGCAACCGCTTATAGATCTCGCTGCGCGCGCCGATATCGACGCCCTTGGTCGGCTCGTCCACCAAAAGGACCGTTGGCTTCGATGAAATCTCGCGGCCGAACAGCGCTTTCTGCTGGTTGCCGCCCGACAATTCGCTGAGCTTGGATTCGATGGACGCCGCGCGGATGTGCAAATCCTCGGTGATTTGCTTGGCCCGGCCGGCCTCGCGGGTGCGGTCGATCACCCAGTTCTGCGAAACCGATTGCAGAAATCCGAGGCTGAGATTTTCACGCAAGGTCAAATTAAGGAACACGCCTTCCTCGTGCCGATCGTCGGTGATGAAACCGACGCCCGCATGACGAAATGCGCCGGGGCTGTCGCCGCGAATCCTGGCGTATGCGACCTGGACCTCCCCGGCGGTGCGCCGATCAATGCCGGCAGCGGCGCGAATAAATTCGCGCTGACCTTCGCCTTCGATACCGGCGAGGCCGACGATCTCGCCGGCATGCACGACAAGGTCGACCTGATCGAAACCGCGGCCGCTTAATCCATTGACCGCGAACAAGGGCGCCCCGACCAATTTCGCCTTGCCGGGAAAGATTTGGCCAAGCGGCCGGCCGGCGATCAGCGCCACGATTTCGGCCGGAGTGATCGATTCGGCAGGGCGGCTGGCAATGATCTCGCCGTCGCGTATCACGGAGATGCGATCGGCCAATTCGTCAACCTCGTGCAGCCGGTGCGAGACATAGACGATCGCGACGCCGTCGCGCTTGAGCTCTTCGATCAGGGCGAACAGCTTGCGCACGTCGGCCTGTTGCAGCGGCTCGGTCGGCTCATCGAGGAAGAGAACTTTTGGATGGGTGGCAAGCGCGCGGGCAATCTCGACGACGTGGCGCTGGGCAAGCGACAATTCGCTGACGCGGCGCTTAAGCGGCATGCGCAATTCGTCGGTCGCGATCCGCCCGAGCACACGTTCGGCTTCGGCCGCGCCGCCCGGACCGGCCAGCGACGGCACCGCGAGTTGAAGATTCTCGAGCACGGTGAGATCGAGAGCGAGCGCCGGGTGCTGGTACACCACCGATACGCCGTCCTCGCGCATCCGGCGCGGATCGGGCGCGTCCACATGTTTGCCGTCGTAGTAGATGGCGCCGGCGTCGGCATGCAGCACTCCGGCGGCAATGCCGATCAGGGTCGACTTGCCGGCGCCATTCTCGCCGACAATCGCATGAACCTCGCCGGGCATGACGAGAACGTCGACCCCCTTGAGCGCCTGCACCGGGCCGAAGTTCTTGCGCAGGCCAAACAACGTCATGACCGGAATGTGTGCCGTGCTCGGCGACGGCGCGGCGGCCTGCACGACGTTATGCATGGCGCAACCGCCTGGTGATTTCAGGCAGCGCCACGCCGGAAAGCACAATGATCGCGTCGGCCAAATCTTCGGCGGAGCCGCCGAAACCGAGCGCGGTCACGAGTTGCGCGAGATAGGTCAGAAAGAAGGCGCCAATGACGGTGGCGACGACGCTTCCCTTGGTGACACCGCCGAGCGGATTGCCGCCGACGACGACGGCGGCGATGGTGCCGAGCAAATACGGCAACCCGCACAGTACGGTGGGCGAAACCAGATAGCCCGACAGCATGATCGCCGCGATCGCATACATCAGCCCGGCGATCGCATAGGTCAGGATGCGGTAGGTCTTCAGCGGGATGCCGACGGCGTGGGCCGCCGGCGGATTGACGCTTACGGCGATGAACTGGCGGCCGATGGTCGTGAGCGCCAGCACGAAAACTATAGCGCCCGCGACCAGGAGCAAGACCCAAACCGTGGTCGGCACGTAAAGGAACCGGCCGACAAAGAAATCGACCATCATCATAGGAGATTGAACCGAGGCGCCGGTCGATACGAAATAGGTCAGGCCGAACAAAATGGCGTTGATGCCGATCGTGGTCACCAGCGGCGGCACCTGCAGCAGAGTGACGATGAATCCGGTGATCGCACCGATTGCCGCGCCGACCGCAAGTCCGGCCGCGAGGTAAAAAAGCACGGCGCCAAGATCGGTGCTGCCGTTCGGTAGTTTGGTCACAACCACCGCCACGAACGACATGATACCGGCGGTGGAAAGATCCAGTCCGCGTTGCTGAATCACCAGGTGCTGGCCGATCGAGGCCACCGCCAGAATGGCGAAGTACGGCAAAGTCGAAAGGATGGCGGCCGAATTGATCGTACTGGGCGCGGCGACGCCGCCGATCAACACCAGGAGCGCCGTGGCGACGAAGGCCTTGGGCGCCAGCGGGAGCTCGGTCAAATCTCTGCTAGGCCATGGCACCCGCAGAACAATCGTTCGATACTCAAACCACGTAGTCATTCCCGCCCCTACTCGAGTGCGGTAGCGGCAACCGGCCGCCGGTCCCGCGCCGCTCTTCCCGCGGCTCACCGAGCTTCTGCCGGCTTTAGCCCAACGTTAACTTCGCCGAAGCCCACGCGCGCGGCGGAGAAGGGATATCCAGTAGCGAAACTTTGGGCATCAAACAACAGCGCGCTGCGCGCAGGTGCGCAACAGCGCTAAAAGATCGCCCGGGCCCCATGGGGGACCGGGCGATCGTAAGACTTAAAGCTCCTGGCTTACTTGCCGCCGAGCGCCTTGATCTGTTGCTCCTTCGTCAGCATCGACGACGGAATCGAATCCATCGGCATCGACTTGTCGCACTTCACGGCGAGTTTCGGATCCTTCGATGTCGTGTCTTCGGTAAACGGCAGCGTGATCAGGCTGGGCTCGGGCTCGTCGATACCCTGGGCCGCGGCCACTGCTTTACGCAACGCGAGCCGCACCATCCAGGTGTGCGCGTCGATGCTCGCCATCTTCATGTCGGGATGATCGGCGGCTAGGCAGCTGAGGTCCATCAGCGACTGTCCGACATAAGCGGGAATCGGCTTGCCGGCCGCGATGAAGGCGCGGATTGGACCAGTAGTCTCGCTGTAGATGCCGTCGATCTGCGGATATTTGGCGATCAGCGCCGCCGTCTTCTGCTGTGCCAATGCCGGGTCCCAGTTGGTCGGAACCGGCTCGGCTTCCAGTACCTTGATGCCCGGATACTTGGCGAAGGTGGGCTTCCAGCCAACCACTTGCGCGGCCGTCATCGGATTGCCCGGCGTGCCGCCGAACATGATGATGTTGCCTTTGCCGTTGAGCGTCTTGACCAGCCATTCGGCGGCTTGCTCACCAACTTTGGCCTGGCTTTCCGTCGCCCGATCGACGTAGTCCTTGCCGATCGTGCCCGGGAAACTATCGCCGGTATCATAGGGAGCGACGGCTACGCCCGCGGCCATAGCTTCGCGCGTCGCTTTCAGAATGGCCGGACCGCCGTCGAGAAACGCGACGATGACGTTATATTTTTGCGCGATCAGGCCCTCGATGTCGGCAATCTGCTTCTCAGGCTTGAATTCGCCGTCGGTGTAGCGCGTCTCGGTGATGTTCGAGCATTTCGACGCCTCGTCTTCGAACTCTCCGCGGGTGATGTGGCGCCAGTAGTTGCCGCCCCAACCGTCGGACAGCGCGACCTTGAGTGGCGCCGTACCACAGAATTTGGATATCGGCAGGAAGTCGGCGACGGTGCCGTGCTTGTCCGGATACATTTTCGCTTTGGTGATGTCGACGGCATAACCGACCGAGGCCATCGCAACCGCGAGGCCAAATGCGGAAACGCCGAGGGCTAGACTGCGTGGTGACAACATAAAAATCCTCCCCTGTGCATCTGCTTTCGATCTTTTCTGGATAATCGACGCCGGGAACTGGCGACAGCGCCTGATCCGTGCGTTCGGCAGCTAGAAAATTTCCAGATGACTTTGTGCGACGGAAGAATACTCCTTTTACGGCCGGTGCCAAGCTTTGCGACCGCATTCGACGACGCGGGCTCAAAAAAAAGCGCAATTTGGCCGTGGGACGTAGCCCCCCTCTTGAGTGGGCAGACCCGCGGCAGACGCGCTTTGTGCTTTCACAAGCGCCCCGTCGATAACGGCCATCGGCAGACTTGCTTTCAGGTGGCGCGCCGCAAGCGTTACGCGCTGTCTTGCGCGTTGCAATGGCGGGCTGGCATACTCGCAAACGAGCCGTAATGACCAAGACTAAGGCGGCGGGAGGGAAAACGATGAAAAAGAGCACCGATCACATTTTGACGACGCACACCGGCAGCCTGCCGCGCGGCGCCGAACTTAACGATCTTTTGATCGCGGACGAAGCCGGCGAGAAGGTCGACAAGGCCAAGCTCGACAGCATGATCGACCAGCGCGTCGCCTATGTGATGGAGAAACAGCGCTGGGCCGGGGTCAGCGTCGCCAACGACGGCGAGCAGGGCCGCGTCGGCTTCCAGACTTACCTGCCAAAGCGTATGTCCGGCTTCGGCGGCGAGTCGAAACGGCCCTACGGTCAGGAGTGGATTCAGCTTCCGCTCTTTACGCAAAAGTTCATGGCGAGGATTCCAAAAATCGGAAAAGTCTTCGGCTGCCCGGAGGCGATCGCCGACATCAAATATACCGACAAGGAGGCGATCAAGACCGAGCTGGCACGTTTTAAGCGCCATGCGGGCGCGATCAAGCCGCCTTTTACCGAAATGTTCTTCGCCGAACCGTCGCCCGGCATCATCGCCTGCACGATGCTCAACGCGCATTACGCAACTTACGAGGCTTATCTCGACGCGATCGCGCGCGAGATCAACTACGAATACAAGGCGGTTGTCGATGCCGGGTATATCCTGCAGATCGACGCACCTGACCTGGCGATGGAACGAGTGCTGCTGTTTCAGGACAAGACCGAGAAGGAATTCGTCAAGCTCGTCGAGCTGCACATTGCGACGCTCAACAAGGCGCTGCAGGGAATTCCGCCGGATCGCGTGCGCCTGCACATTTGCTGGGGCAACTGGGAAGGCCCGCACATCTTCGACATCGGCCTTGAGCCGCTGTTGCAGGCTTTCTATCAGGCCAAGGTCGGCGCAATCGGCATCGAGTTCGCCAATGCACGCAGGCAGCACGAATACGCGGCGTTGAAGGTGCATAAATTCCCCGACAGCATGATCATGATCCCGGGCGTCATCGATTCGAAGATCAACCTGGTCGAGCATCCGGAAGTCGTAGCGCAGCGGATCGAGCAGGCAGTGGCCGCGATCGGCGACCGCGAGCGGGTCATCGCCGGCGTCGACTGCGGCTTCGGCACCTTCGCCGGCTGGGAATGGGTCGCCGAGGACGTGGTGTGGCTCAAGCTCAAGACCTTGCGCGAGGGCGCCGACATTGCCAGCAAGCGCCTGTGGGGCAAGAAGGCCGCGGCCTAGCAGGCCGGTTTGCCAGCAGCCGGGAGCGCGGTAGCCTCCCGGCATGACCAAAGCACCGCGCGCGGCTTCGTCCCGCGCCTGGCAAAGGATGTTGTCGGGCCGACGGCTCGACTTGCTCGATCCGTCGGCGCTTGACGTCGAGATCGAGGACATCGCGCACGGGCTGGCGCGCGTGGCGCGCTGGAACGGGCAAACGCACGGCCCGCACATTTTTTCCGTCGCTCAGCATTCGCTCCTGGTCGAGGCGCTGGCGCGCGTGCGCGCGCCGCGGCTCGATCGCAGCCGGCGCCTGGCCGTGCTGCTGCATGACACCCCCGAATACGTGGTCGGCGACATGATCTCGCCGTTCAAAGCTGTGATCGGCGATGCCTATAAGGCGGTGGAGCGGCGTCTGCTTGCAGCCATCCATCGCCGCTTCGGGCTGCCGGTAAACTCCGCGCCCGAGCTTGAGGCCCTGATCAAGATCGCCGATCGCCAGGCGGCCTATCTGGAAGCGACCCGGCTCGCCGGCTTCGCCGCCGCCGAGGCGGGGCGCTTCTTCGGCCGGCCACCTGTGATCCCGGCTGCAATGGAGCGCGATTACCTAAAGCCCTGGCCGGCGGAGACGGCGCAAGCGCGCTATCTCGAACTCTTCAGGAAACTTGTCAGCGAGTGAGCGTCATACTTGTGCCGCCCGCCGAGGCCTATATGAAAATAGCGAAAGGTCCGAATTCGATTCGATGATTCACGTCTGCTCCCTCGCCCGCCTGCACGAAACCGTCAAAGATACCGGCGCCCGCCATGTCGTGTCGCTGATCGGCGACGATGTTCATGTCGAGCGCCCGCCGGCGATCGTCCAGGAGAACCACCTCTGGCTGCGGCTCCACGACATTTCAACGCCGGTCGACGGCTGCATCATGCCGGACGAAGAGCACGTCGCCGATCTGTTGAGCTTTGTGCGGCGCTGGGACCGCCGCGCGCCGCTGGTCATGCATTGCCATGCCGGAATCAGCCGTTCGACCGCGAGCGCGTTTGCGAGCGTCTGCGCGCTCAACCCGCAGCGCGACGAGGAAAGCATCGCGCAGGCGCTGCGGCACGCCTCACCGACGGCGACCCCCAACATCCGCATCGTGTCGCTGGCCGACCACCTGCTCGGGCGCGACGGCCGCATGGTCGCGGCGATCGAAACGATCGGGCGCGGCGAGACGGCTGCGGAAGGGGCACCCTTCCGGCTCGATCTGGAGTGAGAATTATTCCTCGATCGCCGGGCGCAAGCTTGTGAGCGGCGTCACATGCACCGGCGTGACCGGCGCGGCCCGCACCGGCTCAAGGCGCACCGGCTCCGGCATCCGCGCGTTGCTGGTCAGTTGGGTGCGCGGGTTGTGCTGGCGGAAGTCGCAATAGGCGAAGCCCAGGCCGGCAACCGATCCGCGGAAGGAGCGGTAATCGACCTTCTGCACCTTGAAGCACGGCTCGATCGGCAAGCCCGCCAGATGCGCGCACATGGAGGAGCCATCCACTTTGACGGTACCGGCCGGCAAAGTGGCGAAATGCGTTTCGCCGTGGCCGCCCGGACGGATGGTGCCGACCACCGAGCCATCGGCAAAGATGCGCCCCATGCCCGCGGTGCCGTCAAAGCAGGTGTAGGCAAAGAGCTTGCCGACCACGAAGGCCTTTGCCTGATCCGGAGCGAGCTCCTCGGCGAAGGCTGGGGACGCTCCCAACATGCAGGCACAGACCACGGCAACGCGCAGCAACATCGACGACTCCACCGAAGACACGAGGAGAACGCTAGCAAAAATTCTTAACCGTCCCCTTACCATAGCGGCTCCCCGCGATAGTGGAAATAGCTCGACAATGCTCAAGCTCGTTACCGAATCTTTACCACAATGCGCCCGCGCACTTCGCCGGCGATGATGCGCGCGCCGGCCGCGATCGCGTCGGCGAGCCCGATCTCGCTGGTCATGGCCGCGATCTTGCCGCGGTCGAGGTCGGCTTCGAGACGGCGCCAAGCCTCTTGGCGCAAGGCGAGCGGACACATGACCGAATCGACGCCGATGAGCGAAACCCCGCGCAGGATGAAGGGCGCGACGGTGGTCGGCAAGTCCATGCCGCCGGCAAGTCCACAGGCGGCCACCGCGCCGCGATAGCGCGTCATCGACAGCACGTTGGCAAGCGTGGTCGAGCCGACCGCGTCGATGCCGCCGGCCCAGCGCTCCTTGGCGAGCGCCCGCGGCGCGCCGGTCAATTCCTTGCGCTCGACGATCTCGGAAGCGCCGAGACTCTTGAGATAACCGGCTTCAGCCGGCCGGCCCGTCGCGGCGACGACGGTGTATCCGAGCCTGGCCAGGAGCGCGATCGCGACCGAACCGACGCCACCAGCGGCGCCGGTTACAATCACACTGCCCCGCGTCGGCGCGACGCCGGCGCGTTCGAGCGCCATCACCGACAGCATCGCGGTGTAGCCGGCTGTGCCGATCGCCATGGCTTCTCGCGTGGTCATGCTGGGCGGCAAGCGCACCAGCCAATCGCCCTTGATGCGCGCTTTCTCTGCGTAGGCGCCGAGATGGGTCTCGCCCAGGCCCCAGCCGTTGAGGATCACCTTGTCGCCGGCCTTCCAAGCTGGATGCGTCGACGATTCCACCGTGCCGGCAAAATCGATGCCGGCGATCATCGGGAAGCGGCGCACCACCGGCGA
>CAYVPC010000027.1:0-23314 GCA_964453555.1 uncultured Hyphomicrobiales bacterium
GAGCTTCACCCCGACATTCTTGCCGACAAAGTCGGCCGGCGTCTTGATGCCTGACTTGGCCAACGAAAACAGCACGAACGGATTGCGCCGGTAGATGACCGCCAGCGCGACGACGGGAACACCCTTGCTGCGCGCGATGAGAATCTGATCGGCGCTGGTCACGCCGAACTGCTCGTTGCCGCCGGTGACCATTTGTACGGCGGGAAAGTCCGGGCCGCCGGGCTGGATATTCACCGTGACGCCCTCGGCTTTGTAATAGCCCTTTTCTTGCGCGACGTAGAAGCCGGCGAATTGCGCCTGATTAAGCCACTTCAGCCGCAGGGTGACCGCCTCTTCCGCATAGGCGGTCGCGCACAGACTGCTCAAGGCCAGAAACAATATCGATGCCACAGCTCGGTAGTGCATGATGGCTGCCCTCCTGAAAGAGCCCGGCGATCCTCACTATGACCTCCCAGTGAGCGCCACCAGAACCAAATTCTGGCCGCAGCGAGCGAAAAAACCGCTCACTCACTCGCGAAACCACTTACAATCGCTACAAAGGGCCAAGCACCGATGACAAGGACGGCGTCAGGCAGGACAGCGGCAAAGCGAGGACGACGAACGCCGGCCGCGCCGCCACGCGCCGCGGCCGGCGAAGTTGCCGTGGTGCGCCAACGCCTGCGCCCGCCCCGCCTGTTGAGCTACGTCGACGCTGTAGCGCGCCACGGTTCGATCCGCAAAGCGGCGGACGCGCTCAATGTGGCGTCGTCCGCCTTGAACCGGCAAATCCTCGACCTCGAAACCGACTTGGGCACGGCGCTGTTCGAGCGGTTGCCGCGCGGCGTTCGGCTGACCGCGGCCGGCGAAGTTTTTCTCGCCTATACCCGGCAGGCGATTTCAGAACTCAAGGCGGTCGAATCCCAGGTCGAGCAACTGCGCGGCCTCGTACGCGGGCAGGTCGGCATCGCCGCCGTGGAATCGGTCGCCAGCGAACTGTTGCCGTCCGCGATCATGCAATTCCAGACGGAGCATCCAAACGTCCGCTTCAATGTCCGCATCGGCGTCCCGGAAGAACTGGTCTCCGCCCTGCTCGCTGATCAGGTGGATCTGATCCTCACGCACTATCCACCACCGCGAAAGCACGTCGCGGTCATCGCCGCGGCCGAGCAAGCACTGTGCGCGCTGATGACACGCGATCATCCGCTTGCCGGCCGGTCAGATTTGCGCCTGCGCGATTGCCTTGCCTATCCGCTGGCGCTGGGCGACGCGACTTTGGCGGGACGCGCCTTGATCGAGCAGGTCTTGGCGCAGGCTTCGTTCGATCTCGATCCGCGTCTGGTTTCCAATTCGGTCGAGACCATGAAGGCATTCGCCCGCATGAATCGCGGCGTCTGCTTTCAGTTTCGCAAGCCGGGCGAAGCCGTCGTTCCACCCGGCGACATGATCGCGCTGCCGCTCGTCGATCCGCCGCTGCTGCAGGCTAAGCTTATTCTGGCGACACGCCGCGGACGGGTGCTGCCGATTGCGGCCGCCACTTTTGTCGAACTGCTCAAGACCGCGATGGCGTAATGACGGCCGCTGCGTCTAATTCCGGGCGATGATCTCGCGCTCGTGGGCATGGACGACCGGTGTCGGTGATGGCCGCCCGGCGCGGCGCCGCAGCAACGCGGAAGGACGGCGGCGGGCGATGGCGCTGCGACGGCGGCGGCGCCAGGTCGGCGCTTCGATGCGAACCGCGCCAAGGCGGGCGAACGGCTCGCGCAAGCTGCCGTCGCCGTCGGCGACAAGAAGCGGCAAGCCCAGCACGCGACCCCAAGATTGCCATTCCACCACGATCTCGTCGCTCGCGCTCGACGAAAACAGCGGCAACGATAATGCCGGGTCGCCGTGCTCGAGCACCACGGAGATCGACGAAAGCGGTTCGTCCTTTTTTCCGATCAGACGAATGGCAACGCCGCGGAAGCCTGCGACGGGCAAATTCAGCGCCATGCGCATGCCGCGCACGGAGCGGCGCACGACCACGCGCTCGCGATGAAGATCGATGACCCGCAGGCGTTCGTCGGCCGCTTCGTCGGCGGCTTCGAAACGAACGGGTAAAGAGAAGGGGTCGAGCCGCGACCGGCGGCTCGACCCAGCAGCAATCCTGCCGGCTTCCATTTGACGCCCCGAAAAACTCGGCTCGGCTCCCCCGGGCTGTTGCCGCCCGGTTGCCGCGACAATGCCATAGCGCTGTCGGAATCGGCTTAAGAAGCCTGGTTAAGAGCTCGTAGCGTGTCCGCCAACAGTGCGCATGATTGACGAGCGGTTGCTGCGGCGGCCGCAATTTGCCTTCCACGTTGCTAACGCGCGCGATCACTTGGGTTGAAACAAGCCGCTGACAGCTACATCTTGGTCTTGTGTTCGCCTTCGCTCCCCCATAAACGACCCATTGCATGCAGTCGCTGCTCGACCAATCCGACCTCGCCAATCTCGCTGAACGCCTTGTGGCAGCCGCGCGCCGCGCCGGCGCGGACCAGGCGGATGCGCTGGCTGTGCGCTCGGTGTCGCTTTCGGTCGAAGTGCGTGACGGCGCGGTGGAAGAATCGCAGCGTTCCGAAGGGGACGATCTCGGCCTGCGCGTTATTGTTGGGCACAAGCAGGCCGTCGTCTCGACCAACGACCTCAAGGGCGACGGATTCGACGCGCTGGCGGAACGCGCGGTCGCCATGGCGCGCGCAGCGCCAGATGACCGTTTTGCCGGGCTCGCTGCGCCGGAGCTGTTGGCCGACAAGCCGCCGGCGCTCGACCTTGTCGATCCGGACATGCCGGACGTTGGCGCGCTCGAACTCCGCGCCCGCGAAGCGGAAGCCGCCGGGCTTGCGGTTTCCGGGGTCACCAAATCCGGCGGCGCCTCGGCTTCGGCCGGCATCGGCGGATTGGTGCTGGTGACAAGCCACGGCTTTCATGGCGCGACCCTCGCCTCGCGCCACGGCATCGCCATGACGGCCATTGCCGGCAAAGGCACCGGCATGGAGCGGGACTACGATTTTTCCTCCACGCTGCACGCCGCCGATCTCGACAACGCGCAAGCAATCGGACGCCGGGCCGGGGAACGCGCGGTCAAGCGTCTCAACCCGCGCAAGGTCGCCACCCGCCGGGTCCCGATTGTGTTCGATTCCAGAATATCCGGTTCGCTGGTCGGCCATGTCGCCAGTGCCGCCAATGGCGCGGCAATCGCGCGCAAGACCAGTTTTCTGCGGGAAAAGCTCGGCGAGAAGATCTTTGCCTCCGGCATCGACATCATCGACGATCCGCTGCGGCCACGCGGCTTGCGCTCGAGGCCTTTTGATGCCGAAGGCGTTGCCGGGCGAAAGCGCCATCTGGTCGAGGACGGCGTCCTCAAGACCTGGCTGCTCGACTGCGCGACCGCGCGCGAGCTCGACATGGACACCACCGGGCACGCGCAACGCGGCGTTTCATCGACGCCCTCCCCCGGCGCCAGCAATCTTCATCTCGCCGCCGGCAGCAAAAGCCCGCGCGAGCTGATCGCCGACATCGAGGACGGATTTTACGTCACCGACATGATCGGCATGGGCGTCAATCTGGTGACCGGCGACTATAGCCGCGGTGCCTCCGGATTCTGGATCGAGGGCGGCGAATGCACTTATCCGGTGAGCGAAGTCACTATCGCGGGGCATCTGTCCGATATGCTCGCAAGTCTTACGCCAGCGAACGATCTTGTTTTCCGCTACGGCACGAATGCGCCTACCTTGCGCGTTGAGAGCATGACCGTTGCGGGCCATTGAGCCTGTCGATCCGGCCGCCGCGGCCGCGCATTTGGCGGCGTACGTACGCGAGGCCGGCGCGCTGGCGCTGTCGATGTTCAAAAGCCCGATCAAGACCTGGACCAAGGGAGAGTCTTCGCCGGTCTGCGAGGCCGATATCGCCGTCGACCGGTTGCTGCGTGAGCGTCTGTCCGGCGAGGCGGCGTTCGGCTGGCTGTCGGAGGAAAGCACCGACGATCCCGCGCGGCTTGCCGCCCATCATGTCTGGATTGTCGATCCGATCGACGGCACGCGCGCCTATCTCGCCGGCTCGCCGGATTGGGCGGTCTCGGCGGCGCTGGTCGAGGATGGCAGACCGATCGTGGCGTGCTTGTATGCGCCGGTTACCGACGAATTCTTTATCGCGATCGCCAAGCAGGGCGCCACCTGCAACGGCGCCGCCATCGCCGCCACCGCCGGTTCCTCGCTCGCGGAAGCGCGCGTCGCCGGCCCGAAGGCATTTCTGGAACGACTTGCCGCAATAGCCCCGCCGTTCACCGTCGTGCCGCGGATACGCTCGCTCGCGCTACGTCTCGCGCGCGTCGCGCAGGGCGCCATCGATGTTGCCGTCGCCGGAGTCGATAGCCACGACTGGGACCTTGCCGCGGCTGATCTTTTGGTGCACGAAGCCGGCGGCACGCTGACGTCCGCAAACGGCGGCCCCGTAGTCTATAATCGTCCCGTACCGCGGCATGGGATGCTCGTTGCCGCCGGCCGGGACAGGCACGCAACAATCATCGAACTTCTTGGGGATGAACGCCTCGCGTCTTGATCAATCACCAACAGCGCGGAGCGAGTATCATGTCGGACGTCCCTAAACAGCCGGTCAAGCAGTTGCTCCACCTCGTCTTCGGCGGCGAGCTAAACAACCTTGCGGCCATGGAATTTAGGAATCTCGACAAGCTCGATATCGTCGGCATCTATCCAAACTATGCCAGCGCTTATGCGGCATGGAAGGCGAAAGCGCAGGGCACTGTCGACAACGCCGAAATGCGGTATTTCATCGTCCATCTGCACCGATTGCTCGATCCGGACGGTCAAACGCCGCAGCGGTGAGTTTATGCTAGCATGCCTATCGAGCGGCGATGCGCTGCATTTGTAACGTCGCCGAACGGCCGCTTGGAGGAGAATAAGCGTGCGCGATCGGTTGCCGCTCGCGCTGCGATTCTATCGGCTCGCATCGCTTGCGATAGCGCCGCCGGTCGCATCGCGTCTTTTGGCCTGGCGGCTCAAACGCGGCAAGGAAGACCCGACACGGCTTGCCGAGCGTTACGGTCAGGCGAGCTTGCCGCGGCCGGGCGGTCCACTGATCTGGCTCCACGGCGCCAGCGTCGGCGAAATGCTTGCCGTTATTCCGCTAATCGAACGCATCCGCGCCAAAGATTTCGCCGTGCTGGTGACCTCGGGCACGGTCACCTCGGCAGCGCTCGCCGAACAGCGGCTGCCCGCCGGCGTCGTGCATCAATTCGTCCCGGTCGATGCGCCGCGATTTGTCGCCCGTTTTCTGGACCATTGGCGGCCTGACCTTGTGCTGTTCGTCGAGTCCGATCTGTGGCCCAACCTGATCCTGGCATGCGCCGACCGTGGCATCCCGATGATCCTGGTCAACGGCCGCGTGTCGGAGCGTTCATTCAGCCGCTGGCGACTCCAGCCCAGCGTGATCGCCGCGCTGCTGCAAAAGTTCGACCTTTGCCTGGCGCAATCGAGCGCCGATGCCCGGCGCTTCGGCCAGCTCGGCGCGCCGCGGGTCAGCAGCATCGGCAATCTCAAGCTCGATGTGCCAGCCCCGCCGGTCGATCTCCCAACTTTGCGCAAATTCAAGTCGGTGATCGACGCCCGCGTCGTCATCGCGGCAGCGTCAACGCATGACGGCGAGGAAACAGCGATCCTCGATGCTCATCGGCGTCTGCGCGCAAATTGCCCGTCGCTTTTGACGATCATCGCGCCGCGCCATCCGGAGCGCGGCGCTGGCATTGCCGAAATGGCAAAAGCGGCCGGCTTTTCCGTCGCGCTGCGTTCGCGTGACGACGTGCCGAAGCCCGCCGTCGAAGTGTTCGTGGCCGATACGCTCGGCGAGCTTGGCCTAATCTACCGGCTGGCGCCGACCGTATTCATGGGCGGCTCGCTGGCAAGCCACGGCGGGCAGAACCCGATCGAGGCGATCACGCTTGGCGCAGCGGTAGTGCATGGTCCGCATGTCTGGAATTTTGCGGAAATCTACGAAGCCCTTGATGCGGCCGGCGGCGCCGAGCCTGTCCCTGACCAGGAGGCGCTGAGGGCTTGCCTTGGCGGCTGGCTCGCCGATCCGGCGGCTCGCAAGGCGGCGGCGGACGCGGGCGCCGTGACCGTTGGGAAGCTCGGCGGCGCGCTCGAACGAACGGTCGTGGCGCTCGAACCCTATCTGATGCAACTTCGGCTGGAGCAGCAAACGTCGTAGGTTTGGGCATGATCTTGTCCGACAGCCGGTTTCCACCTTCCCGGATCACGTTCTGATGCGAGAACCCGCCTTCTGGTGGCGGCCCGGCAGCGGCGGCCTTCTGAGTCCGCTGGGCGGCATCTACGGGGCAGTCGCGGCGTTGCGCATGCATGCGCAAGGCCATGGCGTCGGCGTGCCCGTCATCTGCATAGGCAATCTGACAGTGGGCGGCGCCGGCAAGACCCCGACGGCGCTCGCCGTGGCGCACTTTCTTCTCGCCGCGCATGAGCGCCCGTTCTTCCTGAGCCGCGGCTACTGCGGACGCTTGCCCGGCCCCGTGCGCGTCGACCCGACGATCCATTCTGCTGCCGACGTCGGCGACGAGCCGCTTTTGCTTGCGCGTCTTGCACCCACCATCGTCGCGCGCGATCGACTCAAGGGCGCCGAGACGGCCCGGCGCGGAGGCGCGACGGCGATCGTGATGGATGACGGTTTTCAAAATCCGGCGCTGACCAAGGACCTCGCGATCCTGCTGGTCGACGGCAGCCGCGGCATCGGCAATGGCCGCACCATTCCGGCCGGGCCGTTGCGGGCGCCGCTGGAAACGCAAATGGCGCGGGCTCAGGCGCTTGTGTTCGTCGGACCGGCGGCGGGCCTCGCTCCAATCGCGGAACGCGCACGCCGCTATGCCGCCGCGATCTTCCACGGCCGCCTCGAGCCGGACCGCCAAATCGTGATGGCGCTCGCCGGCCACAAGGTTCTCGCCTTCGCCGGCATCGGCCACCCGGAAAAATTCTTTGCGACGCTGACGGAGGCCGGCATCGTCATCGGCGAGCGCGCAAGCTTTGCGGACCACCATCGTTACACGTCGGCCGAAGCGCAGGCCCTGATCGCGCGCGCCGATGCCGCAAGCCTCGTCCTTATCACCACCGAGAAAGATCTCGCGCGGTTGTCTGGCGATCCGAATTTGTCCGCGCTGGCCGGCCGCGCTAGCGCGTTGCCGGTGCGCCTCGTCGTCGAAGAGGCCGATGCTTTCCGCGACATGATCCTCAAAGCGGCGAAGCTCCGCGGCTGAAATCGCCGCTCGCGCTGCCGGACAGCGGACGCGGGCGTCTATTTGCGCGCGTAAGCTCCGCTGTGCCGTTGCAGGACCGCCTCCGGGGTCGCGTAGGCCTCCTGAAGATCAACGCTCCAATAGCGGAGCTCTTCCAGGGGGATCGATACGCCGGTCACGGCGCAGCGTACGAAGGCTCCAGGCCGTACCACGCGGAAATCGCCATCGAGGTATTTGACCTCGGCTTCGCCGGGCATCGGGGACGGGCGGTCGGTGCGATTGAGCAACTAGGCCTCCGGAACAAACGGGCCATGGTGGGAACGGCCCGCTTCGACGCAAGATAATCATTCTCTTGCCGGAAAACCAATCGCCGCGCCGATCCTTATCGGCGCGGCGGAAGAATTTGTCGGAAATGGCGGTTTCTAGCAGCCGTGCCACCGGCACCCACGATACCAGTGCCGATGGTGACGCCAGTAGACTTGAGTGACATTACCGGTACTCGCGTCGCTCGCGATTCCCGCCGGAAGCGGCGCAATAGGCGCTGCCTGCGAAACTCCAGACACGGCTACGAAAGCCAACGCGGCGATCGCGGCCGCAAACATGAATCGACTCATGCTATTCTCCTTCGACGAAACGATGTCGCCAAGCAAACAATTCGCGGGCATGATGGCGGTTCCACCGCGCGAGAGTTTTCACACAATGAACGAACAGTCAGCTTTCGTCTGAAAACTTTCGCGGATGTGGCAATTAGAAGAGACTGCCTTGTCCGGGGTCGCTGCCGCGCCGCACCCGCCGCCGCATTGGCGTCGTGCTCGGAGCGGTAGAAGTCTGAACCACTTCGGCACGGGCGCCGACGTGACCGTCGGCAAACTCCACGTCGATCGACATACCGGTGGTGACGACCGCAGCCGAGCGCAGCGGCCGTCCCGTTCGGTCGCGCACCAGCGCAAAGCCGCGCGCCAACACGCCGCGGTAGGAGAACGCCGCCAAGAGTTGCGAATCGCGTTCGTAGAGCGCCCAGCGCGCGTCCAATGAGTTGTCGATTGCGCGCCCGGCGCGTGCGGCAAGCACGTCGACGCGATCGCGCTCGCGTGCGATCCGGGTTCGGTGCATTTCGAGATTCGCACTCGCGCTTGCCCGCAGCCGATGGGCGACACCGGCATAGCGCTCGCGGCGGCGGTCCACATGCGCGCGTAATAGATGCGCGCTCAGTCTGCCGCCAATGCGCGAAAAGTTCGCGCGATGAATGTGGGCATTGGCACGCAGCCCGCTCGTCAGCCCCATGGCGGCGTGATCGAGCCGCTGCCGCGGCAACGCGAGGACTTCATCCGCATTCGGCAGAACCCGCGCTGCCGACCGCACCTCGTTCCGCCGCGCTTCCTGGCTGCGCCACCAGCAGGCAAGCGCGCGGCGCCCAAAGCCCCCGACGTCAAGCATGAGCTCGGCGCGCACCGGCACGGCCATCTCGGCAGCCGCGGTCGGCGTCGGCGCCCGCCGGTCGGCGGCGAAATCAATAAGCGTAACGTCGGTCTCGTGCCCCACCGCAGAGATGAGCGGGATGAGACTCGCTGCCGCCGCCCGCACCACGATCTCCTCGTTGAACGACCATAAATCCTCGAGCGAGCCCCCGCCGCGCGCCACGATGAGGAGATCGGGCCGCTGGATCCGTCCGCCGTCCGGCAGTGCGTTGAATCCGGCGATGGCGGCGGCGACCTCCGCCGCCGAGCCGTCGCCCTGTACCTTCACCGGCCAGACCAGCACGTGGCGCGGGAAGCGGTCGGCGAGCCGATGCAGAATGTCGCGAATGACCGCACCGGTCGGCGAGGTGATGACGCCGATCACCACCGGCAAATACGGAAGGAGCTGTTTGCGCGCTTCGTCGAACAGGCCTTCGGCGGTGAGCAGCCGCTTGCGCTGTTCGAGCAGCGCCATGAGCGCGCCGAGGCCGGCCGGCTCCAGCGTCTCGACCACAATCTGATATTGCGAGCGGCCGGGATAGGTCGTCAGCCGCCCGGTAAGCACCACTTCGAGACCGGCTTCGAGCCTCAGCTTGATGCGTGCGGCGGTGGTACGCCAGATAACGCCGGCGATACTGGCGCGTTCATCCTTAAGGTCGAAGTAAACGTGGCCGTTGGAATGATAGCTGACCTTGCCGAGTTCGCCGCGCACTCGCACACAGCCGTAGGAGTCCTCGATCGTGCGCTTGAGCGCCGCCGAGAGCTCGGAGACCGTCAGTTCCGGCAGGTTGAGGCGCGGTTCGTTCATCACGGTAACGGTGCGATTGGCAGATAGACGTTAGTGCTTTGCGCCGCCAGTCCCGGTCAAGACCCCTGAACAACTCCCGGTGCGATCTTGCACCGGCGTTTTCCCGTGCTACAGGGGCGGCGGCGACGCATTTTCAACCCATGACCAATCAGCCGTGAATATTTTACTGTTGGGCTCCGGCGGACGCGAGCACGCGCTGGCCTGGAAGATTGGCGCGAGCCCGCTAACCGATCGGCTGTTCTGCGCGCCCGGCAACGCCGGCATCGCCCGCGAAGCCGAATGCGTTGACCTCGATATCGCCGATCATGCAGCTGTCATCGGATTTTGCCGCGCTCATGCCGTCGATTTTGTCGTCGTGGGACCAGAAACGCCGCTCTGCGCCGGTATCGTCGACGATCTGGAAACCGCAGGCATCAAGGCTTTCGGACCGAGCCGTGCCGCCGCGCGGCTCGAAGGCTCCAAGGGCTTCACCAAGAATCTATGTCGCGCCAATGGCATACCGACCGCAGCTTATGAGCGATTCCGCACCGCGGATCAGGCGATGGCTTACGCGCGCTCCCGCGGCGCGCCCATCGTGGTCAAGGCCGACGGGTTGGCCGCCGGCAAGGGTGTCGTGGTCGCGGATACGATCGCCGAAGCGGAAGCCGCGATCGCCATGATTCTTGGCGGCGATCTCGGCGAGGCTGGCGCTGAAGTCGTCATCGAAGAGTTTCTCACCGGCGAGGAGGCCTCGTTTTTTGCACTCTGCGACGGTAAAACCGCGCTGCCGCTGGCATCGGCGCAGGATCACAAGCGCGCTTTCGACGGCGATACGGGGCCAAATACCGGCGGCATGGGCGCCTATTCGCCGGCGCCGATCGTCGATGCTGCGATGAGCGACCGCGTCATGGGCGAAATCGTACTGCCGACTTTACGCGCCATGAAAGCGATGGGAGCGCCCTACAAGGGCGTGCTCTATGCCGGCCTGATGATAGACGCGCAAGGACCCAAGCTGATCGAATACAACGTGCGCTTCGGCGACCCGGAATGCCAAGTGCTCATGCCGCGGCTGTGGTCGGACATTCTTCCCGCGCTGCTTGCCAGCCGTGACGGCGTGCTCAAATCGGTCGATCTGCGTTGGCACGCCGATGCGGTGCTGACGGTCGTGATGGCGTCCAAAGGCTACCCTGGCCATTACGCCAAGGGTTCCGTTATCGAAGGCCTCGATGCCGCCGGCGCGGTCAACGGTGTTGAAATCTTTCACGCGGGAACCAGACAGGAAGGCGGGCGCATCCTAGCCAATGGCGGACGCGTCCTGAACGTCACGGCCATCGGCGCGAACGTCATGCAAGCGCGCGAACAGGCATATGAGGCCGTTTCCCGTATTCGCTGGCCGGAAGGCTTCTGCCGGCATGACATCGGCTGGCGTGCGGTCGAGCGCGAACAAGGGAAATAGCGATCGGGCGGCCGGCGTGGGGTATATTCGGATATCCGGGTGAAGCATGGCCAACAGCGATCGTCAGAGTACCTTTTCCGGCACCAAAGAGGTCGCGGAACGGCTTCGCTTCGACGTCGGCGCGCTTGAACTCTATCTGCGCGAACACGTGAAGGGATTTGCCGGGCCGATAAAGCTCAGCCAGTTCAAAGGTGGCCAATCCAACCCGACCTACCTCGTTGAAACGCCGCAGCGGCGTTACGTTTTGCGAAGAAAGCCGCCGGGCAAGCTGTTGCCTTCGGCGCATGCGGTCGATCGCGAACACCGGGTGATCAGCGCGCTCCATGCGCAAGGCTTCCCGGTCGCCGAACCGGTTATCTATTGCGCCGACGAAACCGTTATTGGCACCGCGTTCTTCGTCATGTCTTATGTCGAGGGCCGCGTGTTCTGGGAAGCGGAAATGCCGTCGTCGAATCCGGCTGAGCGCGCGCAAGTCTATGACGCCATGAACGCGGCGCTGGCGCGACTGCACAGCTTCGATCCGGCCGCGATCGGGCTTGCCGATTACGGCCGCGGCGAAAACTACGTGGCGCGGCAGATCGAGCGCTGGTCGAAGCAGTACCGGGCCTCGGAGACGGGGAAGATCGAGGACATGGAACGGCTGATCGCCTGGCTTCCGGCGCATCTGCCGCCGCCGCAGCCGCCGCGCCTGGTGCATGGCGATTATCGGCTCGACAACGTCATCCTCGCCCCCAACGCGCCGAAAATCTGCGCCGTTCTGGACTGGGAACTGTCCACGCTTGGCGACCCGCTGGCCGATTTCTCCTACCACCTGATGCAGTGGCATATGCCGCCGTCGGAAGCCGGCACCGGCTCGCTTGTCGGCTGCGATTTGACGGCCCTCGGTATCCCGTCGCTCAGCCAATATGTCGACGCCTATGTGAAACGCACGGGCCTCGATCCACGGCCCCATCTCGCGGTCTATTCCGCCTACAACTTCTTCCGGATCGCGGCGATCCTGCAGGGCATCGTCGGTCGCGTGCGCGACGGCACCGCGACCAGCGCGGTAGCGGCAGCCAAGGCCAACCTAGTACGTCCGCTGGCCGCCAAGGCTTGGGAATTTGCCGAGCAGGCCGGAGTCGTCTAGCGGCGTTCCCGAAAGAATTGCTTGAGCAACGCCGAGGATTCCGCCTCCGCGATGGCGCCATAGACTTCGGGCCGATGATGGCAACTGGGCGAGGCGAAGAACTTCACCCCGCTGTCCACTGCCCCGCCCTTGCGATCGGCGGCGCCGTAATAGAGCCGGCGGATGCGCGCAAACGACAGCGCCCCGGCACACATCGCGCATGGCTCAAGCGTGACGTAGAGGTCGCAATCGTCGAGCCGTTCCGAACCGAGAGCCGCGGCAGCCGCCCGGATTGCTATCATTTCGGCATGCGCCGTTGGATCTCGGTCGGCGAGCGTGCGGTTACCGGCGGGGGCAATGACGGCGCCATCCTTGACGATGACGCAGCCGATCGGGACCTCGCCACGCTTGCCGGCGGCGCGGGCTTCCTCAAGCGCCAAATCCATAAAGGAGGCCATTGACGATTTGCCTGATTGCTCGTCGGGCGTTATTGCCGGGCGCAGCCATGAACGACAAGAGCCAATTCGGCAACGGTGGCGAGCGGATCGCCAAAGTGATCGCCCGCGCGGGACTGGCGTCGCGGCGAGAGGCGGAAGCGTGGGTCGCCGCCGGACGCGTTGCCGTCAACGGCACCGTAATCCATTCGCCTGGATGTAACGTCACCGCCAGCGATCATATCACTGTCGACGGCGAGGCGCTGCCGGCACGCGAGCGCACGCGCTTATTCCTCTATCATAAGCCGCGCGGGCTCCTGACTTCGCATGCCGATCCGCAGGGACGGCCAACCATTTTCCAGCGCCTGCCGAAGAATCTGCCCCGACTCATCAGCGTCGGCCGGCTCGATTTCAATACCGAGGGGCTCATCCTGCTCACCAACGACGGCGCGCTCGCCCGCGTTCTCGAACTGCCGGCGACCGGCTGGCTGCGGCGCTATCGCGTGCGCGCGCACGGTTCGGTGACGCAGCCACAACTGGAAGCGTTGCGCGCTGGCATCACGATCGACGGGGTCAATTACGGCGCCATCGACGCGACCCTCGAGCGCGCACAGGGGTCGAATGTGTGGCTCACCTTCGCCATCCGCGAGGGCAAGAACCGCGAAGTGCGCAACGTGCTCGGCCATCTCGGGCTTACGGTCACGCGCCTCATCCGCGTCTCGTTCGGCCCGTTTCAGCTCGCCGACCTTGCGGAAGGCGCCATTGAAGAGGTGCGTACACGGGTCCTGCGCGAGCAGTTGGGCGAACGCGTAATGGCGCATGCGGGCGCCGACTTCTCTGCGCCGGTCGCCGCCCGTATGCGAGAGAAAGAGAAAGAAACGCCGCCTGACGCTCGGCAAAATCCGGCGGCTCAAAAACCGGCACACCATGTCTGGCGCGCGCGCGAAGAGGGGCGCCCGGCCAAAAAGCTGCGGCGGAAATATCATGGTGCGCGACGTGACAAGGAGGAGGCGCGCAAAGGACCGCCCGGAGACCTGCGCGCCGGGCTCCTTACCGACCGCAAAGGCCGCGCCATCCCGGTCGAACGACACGGCGAGCCTCCACGCCAGGAACCGCGCGAGCAGCGGCCGGACCGCAGGCCGCGCAAGCGACGCGCGCCGGACCGCAAATCGGGCCCGCGGTCCGGCCATCCGCAGGGCCGATAGTGCGTATCATCGGCGGACGCTTGCGCGGACGCACGCTTGTTCCCCCGAAATCGCAGGCCGTCCGCCCGACCGCCGATCGGCTGCGCGAGTCGCTGTTCAATATCCTGGTTCACGGCTTCGATGACCCTATAACCGGGGGGCGCGTGCTCGACCTGTTTGCCGGAACGGGCGCACTTGGGATTGAAGCGCTGTCGCGCGGCGCCGCCTTCACGCTGTTCATCGACGACGGCGCGGAGGCGCGCGCGTTACTGCGCGAAAATGTCGCCGCGCTTGGGCTTGGCGGCATCTCGCGTATTTTTCGCCGCGATGCGACCAAGCTTGGGCCGGCGCACCCGCTTGAGCCTTTCTCGCTGGCCTTCCTCGATCCACCCTACGGCCAGGGCTTGGCGGAAAAAGCCCTCACCTCGGCCCGCGATAACGGATGGTTCGTTTCCGAGGCACTTGTCGTCGTCGAGGAAGCGGCGAAGTCGGACTTTATCCCGCCCGCCGGCTTCACCCAGATCGAGCGCCGCCGCTATGACGACACCGAATTCGTCATGCTGCGGTCGGCGTAATTTAGACGTGGCGCATGATCTTTTCGGAAAACCGGCTTCCACTTTTCCGGATCATGCGCTAGCGCCGGCCGAACAGCCGCTCGATGTCGGTGAGTTTCAGTTCCACATAAGTCGGACGGCCATGATTACATTGGCCTGAATTGGGCGTGATTTCCATTTCGCGCAGAAGCGCATTCATCTCCTGCGCCTTAAGCGTTCGTCCGGCGCGGACCGAGCCGTAGCAGGCCATGGTCGCGGCGACATGCATCAGGCGCCGCTCGAGCGGTACGGTCTCATCCCATTCGCTGAGGTGTTCGGCGAGGTCGCGGACCAGCCCGGCGCCGTCGATTTCGCCGAGCAGCGCCGGAGTCTCGCGCAGCGCCACCGCGCCGGGACCGAATGATTCGAGTACGACGCCGTATTGCGCAAGCTCTTGCGCGCGCCCGAGCAGGCGCTCGACGTCCGTTTCGTCAAGCTCGACGATCTCCGGGATCAGGAGGATCTGGCGGGCGACGCCGCTCCGTTCGATTGCCGCCTTGAGCCTTTCATAAACAATGCGTTCGTGAGCGGCATGCTGATCGACGATGACGAGCCCGTCGCGGGTCTGCGCGACGATATAGGTTTCGTGGACCTGCGCCCGCGCCGCGCCGAGCGGGTGGTCAAGCGGATCATCCCCGGGCGCGACATATTCGGCGGCCGCTCCTTCGCCAAGTCCGGCGCGCAGATCGACCGCCGGCGCGCCGACGTCGAAGGCGGCCT
This sequence comes from uncultured Hyphomicrobiales bacterium, assembly GCA_964453555.1. Lineage (GTDB taxonomy): Bacteria > Pseudomonadota > Alphaproteobacteria > Rhizobiales > Xanthobacteraceae > BOG-931. The sequence goes on from CAYVPC010000027.1 coordinate 14,989, forward strand.
GCCCAGCTTCAGCGAAACCGCCATTGCGCGGCGCGGCCCACGACGGCCGGGAAATACCTGTCCTCGGGCGAAATGCCGCGATCGTCGCGCTACCGCCGGTCGTCGATGTCCGCGTGCCCTCACGCGCGAGCGCCGCCTTAAGCGCATGCACAATCACGGCGCGCACCAGGCCGGCGTTACGGAAACGTACCTCGGCTTTGGCCGGGTGCACGTTGACGTCGACTTCGCGCGCGGGGAGCTCGACGAATAAAGCGACCAGGGGGTGCCGGTCACGCGGCAGATAGTCGGCGTAGGCTGCGCGCACCGCACCCAAGAGAAGCTTGTCGCGCACCGGACGTCCGTTGACGAAAAGATATTGGCCGAGGGCATTGGCGCGCGTCAGCGTCGGCAGCGCGGCAAAGCCATGGACCGCGACCAATTCGCGCTCGGCCTCGATCGCGACCGCGTTGGAACGGAAATCCGCGCCGAGCACGTCGCCGAGACGGGTCAGGCGCCCGGTCGCTCCCGGCAAAGTCGCGGCAAATGTGACGGGGACGCGCTCCTCGCCGGCAAGCGTGAAGGCGACGTCCGGCCGGCTCATGGCGAGCCGGCGCACCACCTCGCGCACCGCTTCCGCTTCGGTACGGTCGAGTTTCAGGAATTTAAGCCGTGCCGGGGTCGCGTAGAACAGGTCGCGAACCTCGACGCGCGTTCCCTCCCCGAGCGCGGCCGGCTTGGGCTCAGACTTCGCGCCGGCATCGACCCCGATCGACCAGGCGTGCTGCTCGATCTTGTGGCGCGTTGTAATCGCAAGCCGCGCCACGGCGCCGATCGACGGCAAAGCCTCACCGCGAAAGCCGAGCGTCGAAATGGCGACTAGGTCGTCGTCGGCGAGCTTGGAGGTGGCATGGCGCTCGACCGCGAGCGCAAGATCGGCCCGCGTCATGCCGGCGCCGTCGTCGCCGACCCGGATGAGCCGCCGGCCGCCGCCGTCGGTTAGCACGTCGATGCGGCTCGCTCCGGCATCGAGCGCATTCTCGATCAGTTCCTTGACCACGCTGGCCGGACGCTCGACAACCTCGCCGGCAGCGATGCGATTGACGATCGTCTCGGGAAGCAGGCGAACGGGCATGGCGACTCGCTTAAAGCGGCCGAGTCTAACGGCGCCCGCGTTCGCGCGGGAGAGACTCCGGCGCTAATAATCGGCGGGGAAGCGCGAATAGCGGTGAAAACACCGCCCTATTCGTCACTCCACCCAGCCGTGATGCACGTCGAAGATGCGCGCCGCTTCCTTGACGTCCGGGAGTTCGAAGACCGCCGGCTCGCCTAAAGCGACTTTAGTGTCATCGTAGCCCGCCCGCCAATGTTCTTCCATCGCCTGGCGGGAGAACTCGAACATCTTGCCTGCGGTCTCGTATTTGTTCGACTGGTACTTCAATTGCACGATGTTCGCCACCTTCGACCGCGCCTGCTCCGAGAGAAATTGAACGTCGGGATCGTTCCGGCACTCCTCGGGGAGCTGGTCGAGGAATCTGCGCAGTGCATGGCGGAATTTCTGCGTCTTCTTGTATTGTTCGAACGACACATTGATGCGGCTGGCGCTGTGGATTTCCGTGGCGCGCAGATTAGCGGACGGGATGTCGAGCGGCACTGCCCCGTTCGCGTCCCAAAGATCGACCTGGAAAACGAGCGCGGTGTGGCGGCCGCGATTGTCGACCACGAATTGCATCGGTGAATTGGAGACCACGCCGCCGTCCCAGTAATATTCTCCGTTGATCTCGGTTGGCGGAAAACTCGGCGGCAGCGAGGCGCTGGCCAAAATATGGGCGGCCCCGATTTTTTGCTCACGATTGTCGAAATAGGCCGGCGCGCCGGTACGCACATTGGTGGCGAGCGCGGTGAAGCGCATCGAGTCGACGTTGATCAAATCGAAGTCCACCAAGCGCGCGAGCGTCTCCCGCAGCGGCGTAATGTCATAATAGCTGACCTGCTCGGGACTTTCTGCGGCCGAGTTCACCGGGGGAAACGGCCGCGGCGTGAAGAAGCCCGGCGCGCCATGGATCATGGTGGAGAAGGCGCTGATCTTGTTGGTCCACAAGCGCGCGTGTCCGTTGCCATTCCACGGCACATCCGCAAACCAAAGGAAGTTCGGCAGCCGTACCGGCGGCTTGGTCACGGTCTCCCAGAAATCGCGCAGCCTTTCGACGCGGCGGTCGGGCGGATTGCCGGCGATGAGCGCGCCGTTGATGCTGCCGATCGACGTGCCGCAAATCCAATGCACGTCGATATTCGCTTCATGGATCGCCTGGTACACACCCGCTTGATATGCGCCCAGCGCACCACCGCCCTGCAAAACCAGCGCGACGCGCTCAAAAGGCAGCATGCGCGTTGCGCCTTCGGCCATGCGTTGTGGTGAAGGTACCTGATTCATTTCCGTCTCCCGACTGTCATCAAGTTCGCGGCAGCCGAAAATCCTCCGCCACTACCATCGCGCTCCAAGGTTTTCTGTTCTGTACGGAAACGCCAACACCAGTTTTGCAAAAGATTTTCATCTGAGCATTTCCCCAGCATGCAGCTAGTAGCGCCGCACCCGCCGCGCAAGAACCGCCATTGCAATACGGATATTTGATCGCAGCACGACAGATTTGATTTTGCCGTCACAAAATTGCTTCAGCCGCAAAATTGCCCCGATAGTTCGCGCACGCTGGATGTAAGGGCGATTCGAAATTCTGCCTAGATAAAAGGCTTAATGCCGCGCTGCCGTTTAACTTCGCAGCGACGTATTTTCTCGATGCTGTCGAATCCCGCGTTCGCGTGAACGATTTCAATCGAACGACGGCTTACCGCGGCGCAGCCGCTTGAGGCTGGAACGGTGCTTCTTGGCCTCGACACGGCGCTCGCGTGACGCCTTGCTCGGCCTGGTCGCTCGCCGCAACCGCGGCGCCACCGCCGCCTCACGGACGAGATCGATCAGCCGCGCAAGCGCGTCCTGCCGGTTGCGCCCCTGGGTACGATGGCGTTGCGCGATGATCACCAGCACGCCATCGCGGGTGAGGCGGCTGCCGGCCAGCCGCTCCAGTCGCTCCCGCACATCGGCCGGCAATGACGGCGAACTCCGCACGTTGAAGCGCAGCTGAACCGCGGTCGAAAGCTTGTTGACGTTCTGCCCGCCCGGCCCGGACGCGCGCACGAAATTTTCTTCAATCTCGCGATCGTCGATGCTGATGTGGGCGCTGACGCGGATCATGCCGCAAACGTAGCCCGGTTTGAGCGGCACCAAAACCGGAGAACGCCGTTCGATCAGGCCCGACACGTCGCTGATTTCGCCACGCTCGATCCGGGCTGTAGTCTATTCCGCACTGGTCGAAACGAGCCCGTCGGGCCGGCCGACCACGGTGACCAGCAGCCCGCCGCCCCAGAGCCGTTTAGCCACGCGGCGCGCGTCGTCGAGCGTCACCGCGTTGATCATATCCGCCCGGCGAGTGAAGTAGTCGATGCCGAGGCTGTCGAGCTGCACCTGGACCAGGAGCGCGGCGATTTTGGTCGACGTATCGAGATTGAGCGCAAACGCGCCGTTGAGATAGGACTTGGCGCCGGCGAGTTCGTCCGCTGTCGGACCGTCGGCGGCCAGGCGGTGGATCTCCTTTTCGATCAGATCGAGCGTTTCGCCGGCTCGCTCGGCGCGCGTTCCGGTACCGCCGAGGAACAACGCGGTATGCTGGAGCCACACCAGGCTGTCGGAAACCGAATAAGCGAGGCCGCGCTTCTCGCGCACCTCTTGATAGAGCCGCGAGGAAAACGTGCCGCCGCCAAGGATGTGATTGACGACATAGGCGGCCATGAAATCGGAATCTTGGCGCGCCATCCCGCGACCGCCGAATGTCACGACCGCCTGTGGAACGTCGAGCTTGACGACGACGCGCCGTCCGACCTGGGGCGCCACGGTTGCGATCGGGGCGAGGTCCGCCTGCGCGGGCAGCGCGCCGAAGACGCGATCAAGCATCGTCTTGACCGCCTCGGCGTCGATGTCGCCGACGATTGCGATTTTCAGGTTATCGCGCGCGAGCACGCGGCGGGTATAGCCTTTCAGGTCATCGATGCTGATGCCCGGTACGGAGTCGAGCGTGCCGTTGACCGGATGAGCATACGGATGGTCGCCGAAAGCGGCCTGCCACCAGCGTACGCTGGCGATCTCGGTCGGGCTGGTGGTGGCGCGCCGCAACATCGAAATCACCTGAGCGCGGTTGATCTCGACGTCGGCCGCATCAAAGCGCGGCGCAGTAAGCGCCAGTCGCAAATCCTCGAAGGCTTCGTCGCGATTTTCCGTCAGCGTACGGACCGTTCCGCGCAGCGTATCGCGGTCCGCCTGGAAGCCGAGTTCGATGGCCCGGCGTTCGAGGCGGTCATGGAAGGCCTTCGAGTCGAAATCGCCGGCACCCTCGTCGAGCAAGGCGGAAACCAGATACGCCGTGCCTGCTTTATCGGCGCGATCCTGCGCCGAGCCACCGCGAAAGGCAAAATCGATAGCAATCAGCGGGATGGCCGGCTCGTGCACAAGCCAGGCTTCGATGCCGCCGGGGCTCACCACGCGTTCGATCGTCGTCGCCGATGCCGGCGCCGCAGCAAGCGTTAGCGCCGATAAAAACGCAAAAGCCGCAACGGCGGCACGGCGGACAAGCCAATGGGACGGCGCCGGCATCATCGCGCTCACGAGTGCTTCTCCGCTGATTGAAGGCTGTTGACCAGATAACCGGTGACCGACGCACGCTGGTTAAGCCAGGTGCGGGCGGCCTCGCGCACCGTGCCGGCAGTTACGGCGCGAATTTCGTCGGGCCAGTTGCGCACCATTTCGACGGTTTCCCCGGTCGCGAGCGCCGCGCCGTACCAGCGCGCCAACGTCGCCTGATTGTCCTGCGCGTAAACCGCGTCCGCGATCAGGCGGTTCTTGGCAAGCTCAAGCTCGTCGGCGGTGATGCCATTTTCGCTGATATCGGTGAGGACCGAGTCGATGGCGGCCTCAACGTCGTGCAGGGTCTTGCCGGGTTTTGGCATTCCGTAAACGCCGAATTTGCCGTAATCGAGCGCCGTATCGGAATAATAGGCGCCGGCATTGATCGCTATGCCCTGCTCAACCACCAGGTTCCGGTAGAGACGGCTGTTCGCGCCGGTTCCAAGTATGTGTGCCAGGACCTCCAACGCCTGGCTCTCGCCGGTTTTGGCGGTCGTGCGCGACGGCGCGAGATAGTACCGGCTCACGCTCGGCTGCTCGACCCTGGCGTCGGCCAATGTCACGGTGCGCGGCGCCTCCTGCGTGGGCTCGAGCGGCCGATGGCGCGGCGTGATCTCCGCCTGCACGGCAATCTTGCTGTAAGTTTCTTCTGCGTCGGCCTTGACCTCCTCAGGCGTCACATCGCCGGCAACGACGACGATCGCGTTGTTCGGCGTGTAGAAGCGCCGGTAAAAGGCCAGCGCTTCGTCGCGGGTGAGCGCTTCGATCTCCGGCCGCCAGCCGATCACCGGCCGGCCGTAGGGGTGGTTGAGATAAAGGGCCGCATCCATCTGCTCGGCCAGCCGGCTGTTTGGATTGTTGGCGACCCGCATGTTCTGCTCCTCGAGCACAACATTCAGTTCGGGACGCACGACCGCATCGGTGAGAACGAGTCCGGTGATGCGGTCGGCTTCGAACGCCATCATTTCCTTGAGGTGATCACGCGGAACGCGCTGGAAGAAGCCGGTGTAGTCGCTGGTGGTGAAGGCGTTCTCCTGGCCGCCGATAGCGGCGACGGCGAGCGAGAAACGGTCGCCGGGATTGCGCGTGGTGCCCTTGAACATCAGATGTTCAAGGAAGTGCGCAAGGCCGGATTTTCCCGGCGTCTCGTCGGCGGCGCCGACCTTGTACCAGATCATGTGCGTGACGACCGGCGCGCGATGATCCGGAATCACCACAAGCTCAAGACCGTTCGCCAATGTGAAGTGCGCCACCCGCGGACCGCTATCGGCGCCCGCCGTAACCGTTGCAACGGCAACGAGCGCAAAAACGACCGGCAGAATTTTTGCCACGAGACGAATCTCCGGAAGGCCTGGGAAAACGCTGTTGCGTACGCGGCCGACTGGCCGCTTGGTCATAGCTACTTGCCGGCTTGGGCGCCTTCCTGACCCGTCGGATTTGTCACCGTCGCCTTGTTGGGCTTTTTGTCGGGGGCGATTCCATAAGGCTGGGTCGGCGAGGGAATCCGATAGCCAGCCGGCGGATCCGTCAGGTCCGCACGCACCGGCTCGCCGGTAAAGTTGGCGTATTCTTCTTTGTCAAACCACCCGGACGGATTGTACCATGGCTTCTTCTCATGGGGCGGATTGGGAGTCTGCACAGCCGTGTCGGGAACGACGCCGGGCTTGGCTTTAGTGTGCTTGAATTGCTTCGGGTCTTTAGGCCAATCCCCTCCAGGCGGTGAGTCGCTTGCAGGCGGCGGCAGATCGCGACTGGGCGGCACCACCAGCGGTGATCGTTCCGTGTAATTGATGCCGGCGTCGGTGCCGGCGGCATCAGGCGTCTTTTTCAAGCCGAGCGTCTGCATGAACTTCGCCCAGGCCGAGGCCTGGGCTTCGCCGTCGTCGGCCGCGCGCGCCGGCGCGGCCACGGTGACGGCAAGCCCGATCGAGGTCGCAACGACCACGACCTGCGCAAAGGCAGTGCGGCCGCGCGCGCGGCTTGTCTTGCGGCCGAGATTTACGTCCAGCGGCATGCCCTCACCCGAGGTGCCGTACGGCACGTCCCATAATGCTATTTCTTTTATCCGGGATCAGGGCGCTTTTGCGGCGCTCCCAACCCGCAGGGAATCGTACAACAACCCGATAACGCCGGCCACGATGGCAGCATCGGCAAGGTTAAAGACGTACCAGCGGAAGCTGAAACCGGCCGAATCGACGTGAAACAACACAAAATCCATCACTCCCGGCCAATGAAAGCGATCGACCGCATTACCCAACGCCCCGCCGACAATGAGCCCAAGCGCCAATGCGGTCACCCGCGAGGACGCCCGCGCGAGCCAAACCCACAAAAACACCACCGCCGCCGCCTTGAACACCAGCAGCGCCCACAGCCCAAAGGCGCTGTGTTGCTGAAAAAGCCCGTAGCTGATGCCGGCATTCCAGGTGACGACGAGATCGAGAAACGGCGACAGCGCCACGCGGCCGCGGTCGGGAAGGTCGAATACGTCCAGCAGCCAAAGCTTCGACGCCTGATCGAGAATACCGGTAACGAGCGCGGCGCCGAGGCCGAGCCCGCTGAGCGGCCCCCAGACGGAAGAGCGCCGCAGCTTCTCCCGCACGGCTTCCGCCATGGCAGCTACTCGGCCGCCTTGCGCATGGCGTCCCATTCGCGCAGCGCTTGCGCATCGCGCGGCGTCACGTCCGGATATTGCGGATCGCTGCCGACCGCTGGCGAAATTCTCCATGAACGCGCGCATTTGCGGCCCTGCGCGAGACGCGGCTCGACGGCGACGCCGGGCACGTCGTCGAGCCGGAAAGCCGACGGCGGCCCCCCACCTTCGACCAAGGTCGCGTCCGACGTGATGCACAACTCGGCAAGATCGGTATCGGCCGCAACGCCAAATAAGTTTGCCTCAGCGACGTAAACGACAGGCGCGGCTTCGAGCGAGGAGCCGATGCGCTTGCCCGCCCGTTCCATTTCAAGCGCGCCGGTGACGACGCGGCGCAGGTCGCGCAGCGCCCGCCACTTCTCGGCCAATGCACCGTCACGCCAGGAAGCCGGCACCGGCGGAAATGTTTCAAGATGAACCGAGTTCGCGGCCGGATCGCGCGCGAGCCACGCCTCCTCGGCGGTAAAGCACAGCATAGGCGCGAGCCACGTCACCGTGCAGCGGAACAAGTGATCGAGCACGGTAAGACAGGCCCGGCGTTTGACCGACGAGTAGGGATCGCAGTAGAGCGCGTCCTTGCGAATATCGAAATAGAACGCCGATAGATCGACTGTCATGAACGCGTTGAGCGCCGCGAAGATCCGCTTGTAATCGAAATCGGCATAGGCTCCACGGACGAGCGGATGGAGTTCGGCGAGCCGATGCAGCATCAGCCGCTCAAGCTCCGGCATACGCTCGACGGCCACGCGCTCCGCGACGTCGAAATGAGCGAGATTGCCGAGCATCCAGCGCAAGGTGTTGCGCAGCTTGCGGTAGGTGTCGACGGTCGTCTTCAGCGTTTCCGGCCCGATGCGCTGGTCGTCCCAATAATCGGTCGCGCAGGTCCATAACCGCAGGATATCGGCGCCTGACTGCTTGATCACATCCTGCGGTGCCACCACGTTGCCGAGCGACTTCGACATTTTGTG
>CAYVPC010000028.1:0-23216 GCA_964453555.1 uncultured Hyphomicrobiales bacterium
GGAAAGCCAGCCTGAACCGGACGTCGAAGTCGGCGACGAGGACGAGGAAGAGTAAGCCTCAGTTTCCCTCCGCCGGGCTTCGCCCGCCGAATTAACGATAAATTTTGCGACCGCCGCGGCTTTGATCGCCTTGGCGGGTTGTGAGCCGTCGCCTTGTGACGCTTGGCCCGCGCCATGATATTGTGGCGAGTTCCGTCGGCTTTTCGGCGGACCGAGGCTCTTTGCCATGGCGCGCTCGCCGATCGATCTGCCGCGGATGCAGAACCAGCCCCGGCTGCGGGTAGCGGTCGCGCGCGGGCCAAACCTCGTGCCGCAAGACGACGAAGGGGCGCCGAAGCCGAAGAAGCGGCGGCTTCTGCGGCAATTCGAGCTGATCGACCGCGTCAAGCAGTATAACCCCGCGGCCAACGAAGACCTGCTCAACCGCGCTTACGTCTATGCCATGCGGGCGCATGGCGAGCAGAAGCGGGCGTCCGGCGATCCGTTTTTCTCCCACCCGTTGCAGGTCGCCGCGATCCTGACCGATCTAAAGCTTGACGACGCCACCATCGCGGCTGCGCTCCTGCATGACACGATCGAAGACACCGACGCAACCCGCGCCGAGATCGACCGCCTGTTCGGCCACGACATCGGCACTTTGGTCGAGGGCCTGACCAAGCTGAAGAAACTCGATCTCGTCTCCAAGGAGGCGAAGCAGGCCGAGAACCTGCGCAAGCTTTTGCTGGCCATCGCCGATGACGTGCGCGTGCTCCTGATCAAGCTCGCCGACCGCCTACACAACATGCGCACGCTGGAATACCGGCCGCCGGAAGCGCGCCGGGTGACGGCGGAGGAGACGCTCGACATCTACGCTCCACTCGCCGGCCGCATGGGCATGCAGGAGATGCGCGAGGAGCTCGAAGATTTGTCCTTCCGCGAACTCAATCCCGACGCCTACAAGGTCATCACCGAGCGGCTCGAAGCGCTTGCCGCGCGCAGCAAAGATTGGATCGCCGAGATCGAGCAGCAGCTCGCGCGCAAGCTCGCCGACAGCGGCATTTCCGCCGAAGTCAGCGGCCGGCGCAAGCGCGCCTATTCGATCTGGCGCAAGATGGAGCGTAAAGCCGTCGGCTTCGAGCAGCTGTCTGACATTTTCGGTTTCCGCGTCGTGGTCGGTGGCGTCGCCGAATGCTACGGCGCGCTCGGCATCGTGCACACCACCTGGCCAGTGGTGCCAGGGCGTTTCAAGGACTACATCTCCACGCCCAAGCAGAACGATTACCGTTCGATCCACTCCACCGTGATCGGGCCGGGCAAGCAGCGTGTCGAATTGCAAATCCGCACCCGCGGCATGCAGCAGATCGCCGAATACGGCATCGCCGCGCACGCTCTCTATAAAGACGGCGTGGGCTCGCCGACTGAGATGCTGTCGCGCGAGTCGAACGCCTATGCATGGCTGCGCCGCACCATCGAGCTTCTGGCCGAAGGCTCCAATCCGGAAGAATTCCTGGAGCACACCAAGCTCGAATTGTTCCACGACCAGGTGTTTTGCTTCACCCCGAAAGGCAAGCTGATCGCGCTGCCGCGCGGCGCCACTCCGATCGATTTCGGTTATGCCGTGCACACCGACGTCGGCAACATGGCGGTCGGCGCCAAGATCAACGGCAAGATCGGGCCGTTAAGTTCGCCACTGCAAAACGGCGACGAAGTTCAGATCCTGACTTCCAAGGCGCAGACCGCGCCGCCCGCCGCCTGGGAATCCATCGTGGTGACCGGCAAGGCGCGCGCCGCAATCCGCCGCGCCACGCGCGCCGCGGTGCGCAACCAGTATTCCGGCCTCGGCCGCCGCATCCTTGAGCGGCTCTGCCAGCGCGCCAAGATCGGCTATTCGGACGAGCAGCTCGAAGGCGCGTTGCCGCGGCTCGCGCGCGCCTCGATCGACGACGTGATGTCGGCGGTCGGCCGCGGCGAGATGAAGGCCTCCGACGTCGTGCGCGCGATGTATCCGGACTACAAGGACGAACGCGTGACACCGGCGGCGCCGAAGGCGGAAACCGGCTGGTTCGGGCTAAAGCGCGCCAAGGCGGTGAAGTTCAAGCTGCCGGAAAAGGGTGAGAACGGCGCCGCCATTCCGATTCGCGGCATTAATACGGACTTACCGGTACGCTTTGCGCCCGACGGCGGCGCGGTGCCGGGCGACCGCATCGTCGGCATCATGACGCCGGGTGAGGGGATCACGATCTATCCGATCCACTCGACCGCGCTGAAGGAGTTCGAGGACCAGCCGGAACGTTGGCTCGACGTCCGCTGGGACGTGGACGAGAAAGCGCCGCAGCGTTTCCCGGCGCAGCTGTCCGTGCAGTCGGTGAACGAGCCGGGATCGCTCGCCCAGGTGGCGCAGGTGATCGCCGAGCATGACGGCAACATCGACAACATCCGCATGTCCCGGCAGTCGCCGGATTTCACCGAACTGACCATCGATCTCGAAGTCTACAATCTCAAGCACCTGACTTCGATCATCGCGCAATTGCGCGCGAAGAAGGTGATCGCCAGCGCCGAGCGGGTGAACGGCTAGGCTTCGCCGCGTCTGCATGCCCGCGCATCCTCCCATCCGCCTCGGCGTCAACGTCGATCACGTCGCCACCGTCCGCAATGCGCGCGGCGGCAAGCATCCCGATCCGGTCAAGGCCGCCGAAATCGCCATCGCCGCTGGTGCCGACAGCGTCACCGCGCATCTGCGCGAGGATCGCCGCCATATCGTCGACGACGATATCGTGCGATTGCAGGCCCGCATCAAAAAGCCGCTCAACCTGGAAATGGCGGCGACGCCGGAGATGGTCGAGATCGCCCGCAGGCTGCGTCCGCATGCCGCCTGTATCGTTCCCGAGCGCCGCGCCGAGCGCACCACCGAGGGCGGCCTCGACGTCGCCGGCCAGCGTGAACCGCTACGCGCGGCGGTCGGGCAACTTGCTGGCGCGGGCATTCGCGTGTCGCTGTTCATTGCCGCCGAGCCGGCGCAGATCGAAGCTGCGTCCGCGATCGGCGCGCCGGTGATCGAGATTCACACCGGCGCCTGGTGCGACGCGCTGGGCGCCGGCGACGTCGCGGCTGCCGGCGCCGAGTTCGACCGCATCGCGCGTGCTGCAGCGCTTGCGGCAAAATCCGGCCTCGAGGTTCATGCCGGCCACGGGCTCGATTTCATCAGCGCGGAGAAGATCGCGGCGCTGCCCGAGATAGTCGAGCTCAATATCGGCCACTTCCTGATCGGCGAGGCGGTGTTCGAGGGTCTCGCCGCCGCGGTCGGCTACATGCGTGCGGCAATGGACCGGGGCCGTGCGCGCGCCGCCGGGCCGGCGTCATGATCCTCGGCATCGGCTCCGATATCTGCGACGCGCGCCGTATCGCCAAGGTGATCGAGCGCCATGGCGACCGCTTCATTGACCGCATCTTTACGCCTGCCGAACGCGCCAAGGCCGAGAAGCGGCGAAACCGCTTCGAGACCTATGCCAAGCGTTTCGCGGCCAAGGAAGCCTGCGCCAAGGCACTGGGGACGGGGCTGCGGGCGGGCGTCTGGTGGCGCGATATCGGCGTCGTCAATCTGCCCGGGGGGCGGCCGACGATCGAGCTGTCCGGCGGCGCCAAGCGGCGCCTCGACGCGCTCACACCCGCCGGTTACCAGGCCCGCATCGACCTGACGATGACCGATGAGGGACCCATGGCGCAGGCCTTGGTGATCATTTCGGCGACCGCCGTCCGCAAGCCTTAGGCGCCCTGCCGGGCATGACAAAGTGGTCATGTTCCCGACGCTCTGGCGGTAAGCCCATGGCGCGCCTAGCTAATGCCGGTTGGGCCGGCCCGCGACCAAATCCCGCGTGCAATTGCACGCCTTTGGCCCAACGGTTACAAGGTCGCGGGGCGTTGAACCGCAACGGAACCATAGGCCGATGAGCGTGCAAACCGGAGCCAAACGCAAAGAGGGCGGAATCGCCGAGATCATTCGCGTGATCTTTCATGCCCTCATCATCGCGGTCGTCATACGCACGTTTCTGTTTCAGCCCTTCAACATCCCGTCCGGCTCGATGATTCCGACGCTGCTGGTCGGCGATTATCTGTTCGTCTCGAAATATTCCTACGGCTACACCCACTATTCGCTACCGCTCTCGCCGCCGCTGTCGCTGTTCTCCGGCCGCATCATCGGCCAGCCGGTCGGCCGTGGCGACGTGGTCGTGTTCCGGCTGCCCAAGGACGACGCCACCGATTACATCAAGCGCGTCATCGGACTGCCCGGCGACCGCATCCAGATGATCGACGGCGTGCTCAACATCAATGGAGAGCCCGTCAAGCGCGAGCGCATCGACGACTACGTCACCGACGACGACGGCGCCGTCCAGCGCGTCAAGCGTTACCGCGAGACATTGCCGAACGGCGTGATCTACACCACGCTCGATCTCACCGATAACGGCTTCTACGACAACACCCAAGTCTACACGGTCCCGCCCGGGCATTACTTCATGATGGGCGACAACCGCGACAACTCGACCGACAGCCGCGTGCTGAGCGCGGTCGGCTACGTGCCTTACGAGAACATCATCGGCCGGGCGCAGATCATCTTCTTCTCGGTCCGGGACGGCGCGCACGCCTGGGAGGTGTGGACCTGGCCGTGGACCGTGCGTGGGAGCCGGTTGTTCACCTTGGTGCGATGAGCGGCCGGGCTAAAGGCAAATCCGTCCCAGTTCCGCAACAGCCGTCCGCCGCTGAGGCCGTCCGCGCGCCATCCGCCCCGGCCGTCGGCGACGCGCACAAGGATCCGCGCCGCCGGCGCCGCCGCGGCGACGGCTCGCTCGAGGAACGGATCGGCTATCACTTCAAGGACACGGCGCTGCTCGACAGCGCGTTGTCGCACATCTCCGCGCTCAAGGGTGCGCGCAACCGCGCCGGCAGCTATCAGCGGCTGGAGTTTCTCGGCGATCATGTGCTCGGCCTCGTCATTTCCGACATGCTCTATCGCGCGTTTCCCAAAGCCGACGAAGGCGAGTTGTCGCGCCGGCTCGCCGATCTTGTGCGCAAGGAGACCTGCGCGGATATTGCGCGTGCCATCGATCTCGGCGCTGCCATCCGGCTCGGCGCGTCCGAAGCCAATGCCGGCGGCCGCACCCGTCCGGCGATCCTTGCCGACGTTTGCGAGGCGCTGATCGGCGCCGTTTATGTCGACGGCGGCTTTGCCGCCGCAGAGGCGCTGGTCGGCCGGCTGTGGGAAGCGCGGCTGCGCACCACGGCGCAGCCGCTGCGCGATCCGAAAACCGTATTGCAGGAATGGGCGCAGGCGCGCGGCCTGCCGACGCCGGCTTATCGCGAAGTCGCGCGCTCCGGCCCCCATCACGACCCGGAATTTCGCGTTGCAGTCCAGTTGCCGGAGCTTGCTCCCGCCGAAGGCTCCGGCCGCTCCAAGCGCGCCGCCGAGCAGGCCGCCGCTGCCGCCATGATGGCGCGCGAAGGCGTCAAGCGCGACCCGCGCGATGGCTGAACCGGCGGAGCACGCCGCGCCACCTACTGCGGCCACGCGCTGCGGCTTTGTCGCGCTGATCGGAGCGCCGAATGTCGGCAAGTCGACGCTGCTCAACGCGCTGGTCGGCGCCAAAATATCGATCGTCACGCCCAAGGTGCAAACGACGCGCGCGCTCATCCGCGGCATTGCCATGGAAAGCGCCGCGCAGCTTATCTTTGTCGATACGCCGGGGATTTTCGCGCCGCGCCGCCGGCTCGACCGCGCCATGGTGGGAAGCGCCTGGGGCTCGACGCGGGATGCCGACGTCGTCGCACTGCTGATTGACGCGCATAAAGGCGTAGAGGACGACGAGGACGCGATCCTGCCCGGGCTTGGCGACATTCGCGCGTCCAAAGTCCTCGTCCTCAACAAGATCGACCTGGTGGAGAAGCGGGCGCTGCTCGCCTTGACGCAAACGCTCAACGAGCGCGCGACCTTTGCCGGGACCTTCATGGTGTCGGCGCGAACCGGCGACGGCGTCGAGGATTTGAAAAAGTTCTTCGCCGCGCAGGTGCCCGAAGGGCCGTGGCTTTACCCCGAGGATCAGATTTCGGACGCGCCGCTGCGCCAGCTCGCCGCCGAGATCACCCGCGAGAAGCTTTATCTGCGGCTGCACCAGGAATTGCCCTACCAGTCCACCGTCGAGACCGAAGTCTGGAAGGAGCTCAAGGACGGCGCGGTGCGCATCGAGCAGACGATCTATGTCGAGCGCGAAAGCCAGCGCAAGATAGTGCTCGGCAAAGGCGGGCAAACCGCCAAGGCGATCAGCGCGGCGGCGCGCGCCGACATCGCGGCTTCGATCGAGCATCCGGTACATCTTTTCCTATTCGTGAAGGTGCGCGAAGGCTGGGGCGACGACCCGGAGCGCTACCGGGAAATGGGGCTGGAATTCCCCAAGGAATAGCCCTGCGAATCCCGGCAAAGCGCGCTACATACCTCACATGCAGTGGACGGACGAAGGCATCGTGCTCGGCGTGCGGCGCCACGGCGAGACGAGCGTCATCCTCGAACTGATGACGACGGAACGCGGCCGTCATCTCGGCCTGGTGCGCGGCGGCGCCGGCACGCGGCTACGCGGCGTATTGCAACCGGGCAATTCGCTGCGCGCGACCTGGCGAGCGCGGCTCGACGACCATCTCGGCAATTACGCGGTCGAGGGCACGAACCTGCGCGCCGCCGGATTTCTCAATGCGGCGCATGCGGTCCACGGCGTCACCCACCTTGCCGCCTTGTGCCGATTGCTCGCCGAGCGCGAGCCGCATGCGCGCATCCATGCCGCACTTGAGGGCATCCTCGACGCGCTCGACGATCCGGCGGCGGTCGCGCCGATGATCGCTCGCTTCGAGCTTGCATTCCTCGCCGAGCTCGGCTTCGGCCTCGATCTTTCGTCCTGCGCCGCGACCGGCGCGAAGGACGATCTCATTTACGTCTCGCCACGCTCCGGCCGCGCGGTGTCGCGCGCGGGCGGCGAGGCCTACCGCGACAAGCTGATGCGGCTGCCCGATTTTCTCCGCACCGCCGGCGGCCCGGCCTCGGCCGGCGATCTTGCCGATGCCTTTGCGCTGACCGGCTTTTTCCTCGAGCGGCACGCGTTCGCCCCACGCGACATGCCCTTGCCGGACGCCCGCGGCCGTTTCGTCGCAGCCGTTCTTGTTCACAACGGCCAACCGCGCTAACCCGTCACGGCCATGAACAAGAAAGTGATTCCCCCGGAAACGAGCGGCGTGCAGGAGATCGCGCTGCGCGAAGCGCTGGAGGAGCGCTATCTCGCTTACGCGCTCTCCACCATCATGCACCGCGCGCTCCCGGATGCGCGCGACGGGCTCAAACCCGTGCACCGGCGCATCCTCTACGGCATGCGGCTTCTCCGCCTCGATCCCGGCGCCGCCTTGAAGAAGTCGGCCAAGATCGTTGGCGACGTGATGGGCAACTTCCATCCGCACGGCGACCAGGCGATCTACGACGCGCTCGTTCGGCTGGCGCAGGATTTCGCCTCGCGCTATCCGCTGGTCGACGGCCAGGGCAATTTCGGCAACATCGACGGCGATAATCCGGCCGCCATGCGTTACACCGAGGCGCGGCTGACCGACGCCGCGCGTATTCTGCTCGACGGCATCGACGAGGACGCGGTCGATTTTCGCCCGAGCTATGACGGGGTGTCGCAGGAGCCGGTGGTGCTGCCGGCGGCGATCCCGAACCTGCTCGCCAACGGCTCGCAGGGGATCGCGGTCGGCATGGCGACCTCGATCCCGCCGCACAACATCGCCGAACTCTGCGATGCTGCGCTTTATCTCATCGATCAGCCCAAGGCGCGCACCAAAACGCTGCTGAAATTCGTGCCGGGGCCGGATTTCCCGACCGGCGGCATCGTGGTCGATTCCACCGAAACAATCGCCGAGGCCTACGCCACCGGGCGCGGCTCGTTCCGGCTGCGCGCGCGCTGGAAGAGCGAAGATACCGGGCGCGGCACCTATCAGATCGTGGTGACCGAAATTCCCTGGCAGGTGCAGAAGATGCGGCTGGTCGAGCGCATCGCCGAACTGATCAACGAGAAAAAGCTCCCGTTTATTGCAGACATGCGCGACGAATCCGCCGAGGACGTGCGGCTGGTGTTCGAGCCGCGTTCGCGCAGCGTCGATCCGGTGTTGCTGATGGAGAGCCTGTTCAAGCTAACCGAGCTGGAAAGCCGTGTGCCGCTCAACATGAACGTGCTAGTGCGCGGGCGCATTCCGCAGGTGCTTGGGCTGGCCGAGGTGCTGACCGAGTGGCTGACGCACCGGCGCGAGGTTTTGCTGCGGCGCTCGCGTTTCCGGCTCGGCGAGATCGAACACCGCCTCGAAGTTCTGGGCGGCTATCTGGTCGCCTATCTCAACCTCGATAAGGTCATCAAGATCATCCGCAAGGAGGACGAGCCGAAGCCCGTGCTGATGAAGACGTTCAGGCTCTCGGACGTCCAGGCCGACGCCATCCTCAATATGCGGCTGCGCAATTTGCGCCGGCTGGAAGAAATCGAGATCCGCACCGAAGACAAGGACCTGCGCGCAGAGAAGAAATCGCTCGAAGGCCTGATCCGCTCCGAGAAGGAGCAGTGGAAGACGGTCGCCGGGCAAATCCGCGAGGTGCGCGACCGCTATGGCCCAAAGACCCCGCTCGGCAAGCGCCGCACCACCTTCGCCGAGGCGCCGCGCCACGACGAGGCCGAGATCGAGGAAGCGCTGGTCGAGCGCGAGCCGGTCACCGTCGTCGTCTCCGAGAAGGGCTGGATCCGGGCGCTGCGCGGCCAGGTCGCCGACCTTTCCAGTCTCGCCTTCAAAGCCGACGACGCGCTCAAGCTTGCTTTCTTCGCCGAGACGACGTCGAAGCTTCTTGTCTTCGCCACCAACGGGCGCTGCTACACCATCGAGGCGGCAAAGCTGCCGGGCGGGCGCGGCCACGGCGAGCCGGTGCGGCTGTTCATCGATCTCGAGCAGGAATCCGACGTGATCTCGGTGTTCCGCCATGAAGGCGGCCGCAAGCTCATCGTCGCGAGCCTTGAGGGCAGGGGCTTCATCGTCCCGGAAGGCGAATGCGTCGCCAACACCCGCAAGGGCAAGCAAATCCTCAACGTGAAAGCGCCCGATGAGGCGCGCGCCATCGCGGTCGCCGAGGGCGAGCTGGTCGCCGCCATCGGCGAGAACCGCAAGATGCTGGTGTTCCCGATCGACCAGGTGCCGGAGATGGCGCGCGGCCGCGGCGTGCGCCTGCAGCGTCACAAGGACGGCGGGCTGTCCGACATCAAGACCTTCGAGGCAGAGAAGGGCCTAAGCTGGACCGATTCCGCCGGCCGCGTGTTCACATTATCGCTGAAAGAACTCGCCGACTGGCGCGGCAACCGCGCCGACGCCGGCCGCCTGGCGCCGAAGGGCTTTCCGAAGACCAACAAGTTTGGCGGGGCAATCAACGGCCGTACGGCGAACGGCGAGTAACACGCGGCGCGTTAGGTCACGCCGTCAACCGCGGCCGCTCGCCGTCGAGGTAAGCGGCAAGATGCGCGGCCAGCTCGCGCGCATCGTCGCCGGCGCCGTCGATCAGGGTGGATTTTCGCCGGCGCAGGAAGACGGCGCCCATCAGATAAAGGCCGGGCGCGTCGACAACTCCGCCGACGTGGCGGAGTATGCCTTTGCGATCGAGGATGGGCACTTCGAGCCATGAATAATCGGGCCGATAGCCCGTGGCCCAGATGACTGTTTTGATCCGGCCGGAGGCAAGGTCGAGAGCAAGCGGCGGCGCGTCCTCGACGCGGGTGGGCGGCAAGCGATGCGGCGGCGGCATGGTGTCCTCGTGCCCGTTGGCGCGCGCCCATTCGTCGATCAGGTCCAGCAGCCTGTTCATCTTGAGATCGGACATCGCGCACATATTGCGCAGCGATCCGGCGAACTGCGCCTTGCCACCGTCGGTGATGCCGGCCTGCCGGCCTACGAGCTGCACGCCGATGGCGCTCAAGGCGTTGAGATCGAGCGTCGACCGGTCGGGCGTGCCGGCGAGTTGCAGCGAAGGAACGCGTCGCGCGCGCGCAATGTCGTCGACTTGGTCGTAGCGTTCGTCGAGCACGCCGGCGGCGTCCATCCACCATTCCAGATCCTTGCCGCGATAGACGCGCGGCGCCCGGATGTGCTCGCCGACCGATAACGTCACCGGACGGCCGGAGCGGTGAATTTCATGCGCGATCTGCGTGCCGCTCGACGATGCGCCGACGACCAGCACACCCCCGTCGGCGATCTGTCCGGGATTGCGGTATTGCTGGCCGGTGAGTTGCGCGACCGAGGAAGGTATCCGAGCGGCAAAGGCGGGAATTTCGGCGATATTGCACGCTCCCGAAGCGATGACCAGGATTCGGCACCGCCAGTCGCCCTGATCGGTTCGCACCAGGTATCCCGTTTCGGTGCTGCGCACCGACGTTACCGTCGTATGCGTGTGCACCGGCGCCGCAATCGCCCTCGCGTAACCCGCGATGAAGTCGACCGCCTCGGGCAATGTGCGGTAGCCATCGGGATCGTTGCCGCTGTAAGCAAAGCCCGGCAGCCGGCTCTGCCAGTTCGGCGTGAGCAGCCGCAGCGAATCCCAGCGCTCGGTGCGCCACGAATGCGCGACCTCGCCGCGCTCGAGGACCACATGGTCGATCGAGCGCTCCGCGAGGCAGCGGCTCATGGCGAGGCCGGCATGGCCGGCCCCGATGATCACTGTGGTGACGGTGCGAATTTTAGGCCGCTCCTTTGCGACCTCGTTCCAAAACGTCAGTTCACCACGACCGTGACGTTGGTCGGGTTGGTAACGACGTCGTAGACCGCCGAGCGCTTCTGTGATTGCGCGACCAAAGCCTCGATGTCCTCGCGCTTGGCGTCGGCGTCGATGTCGTACGTCACCTTGATGCCGTTGTAACCGTTGCGCACGTCGCTATCGATGCCAAGGATGCCTTGAATGTCCATATCGCCTTCGACGGTCGCCTTGACCGAGCGCAGCTGAATGTTGCGGTGCTGGGCGACGGCGGCGATGCCGGCGGTCAGGCAGCTTGCCAGGCCGACCAGAACAAACTCGACCGGCGTGATGCCTTTGTCTTCCGCGGCAAAGACTTCCGGATGATCGGCGTCGAAGGTGAAAGCCTTCTTGTGGCGCTGCTGCTGGCCGAGCCCGTAATACCCCTCGACGGTCGAATGACTGTGTGTGCCGTTTTTCCATTCATTCGTCGCGCGCCATTTGAATTTCGCGGCCTCCGGGGCCTTGCTCAGCGCTTCGCGCGCAGCGATCAGGGCTTCGGTGTTCACGCCGTTCTTGGCAGGTGTTTTGCTGGTCGCGGTAGCCATAGGATACCCTCCATACGCTTGAGTTTAGTTTCAGTGCCGATTTTGATCGAAATGGACGCTATGACGTCCGATCAGAGCCAGTAAATTGAGGAATGTCGCGGCGAGTCAATGCAATGGCTCGCAACAAGAATTTCCTGCTCCCGCCGGAATCAGCAGTGAAAAATCCTGCTAATTCCAGGCGCCTTCGCAAATTTCGGTGCTATGGAGATTTTATGACGGCGGACGCCAACTGGCGCGGCAACCGCGCCGACTGCGTTGCGAAGGCCGCGGCATGACGGAACCCTAAATCTCCACCCTCGCCCAGCCGTCCGGCGTGAGCCGTTCTTGCGGCAGGAAACGGCTCTTGTAATCCATCTTGCGCGAGCCGCGCACCCAATAGCCGAGATAGACGTAAGCGAGCCCCATCCGTTGCGCGCGTGCGATGTGATCGACCACCATGAAAGTGCCGAGCGAGCGGTCGGCTTGGTCCGGCTCGAAGAACGAATAGACCATGGACAGGCCGTCTGCGAGCACGTCGGTGAGCGCTACCGCGATCAAATCTCCGGCGCGCCGTCCCGGCATCGACGTTCCCGGCTCGCGCCGCCGGTATTCGATGATGCGGGTCTCGATGTGACTGTCCTCGACCATCATGGCATAGTCGAGCACGGTCATGTCGGCCATGCCGCCGTCGCGATGCCGCGAATCGAGATAGCCGCGGAAGATCGCGTATTGCTCCGAGGTTGGCACGGCGATCTTCATCTCGCCGACGATGTCGGCGTTGCGGGCGGCGATGCGCCGCATGCTGCGCGTCGGGGAAAATTCGCCGGCGATCACCCGCACCGAGACGCAGGCGCGGCAGCCCTCGCAGGCCGGCCGGTAGGCGATCGACTGGCTGCGCCGGAAGCCGCCCTGGGTGAGGATATTGTTGAGTTCGCCGGCGCGCTCGCCGACCAGGTGCGTGAAGACCTTCCGCTCCTCCTTGCCGGTGAGATACGGGCACGGGGATGGCGCGGTCAGGTAGAATTGTGGCGTATCGCGGGAATGCTGGGTCACGGAATTCCGGGCCGTTGCCGGCCCCTGAGCCTCCTCACCGAGACACCCTCGGCGGCGTTAGATTAACCCGAGACAACCGCGCGGTTAAAGTCCGAATTCTATACGCGCGCGCGCAATGCTGCTGCGCGCCCGGCGGCGTTGATGATGATGGCGCCGACGATCATGTCGTGCAGGAGCCGCTTGCGCGCGTTGAAGAAGCCGACCAGCAGGATGAAGGGCGAGAGCACGCTCACGGTGACCCAGTAAACGACGGCGTGCACGGCGCCGAGCACGAAATACGACGGCGCGCCGTACCAGGTGCGCATTTCGAGCTCCAAGGCGCGCATGCCGAGCGTAGCCGACGCCGGGCCGCCGAGCGTCATGCCGTAGTAAAACAGCGCCCATATCACCGACGCCGGCGACAGCAGCCAGAACAAGGTCCAGCCGAGCCCGAACGTGATCAGCCCGAGCACGAAAATGAACGTCGCCGCCGCGACCAGCGGCAGCGCAATAATGACGAGGTCAATGACGAAGGCGATCGCGCGCCGCGCCAGCACGCCTTCGAACAGTTCGGGATTGGCGTCGGGATCGTAGGCACGCGACCGCATCTCGGCCGGAATGCCGATGCCGCCCGGTGCAGAGCCCGGTCCCGGATTTGGCCCAGAATAGCTCATGACTGCCTGTCCAGCGATTCTGACATTGTAACGCCGGCGGAAATGAGGAAGAAGGCCGGTCATGGTGACGCTCGCCGATATCGAGGCCGCCCGCCGTGTCATTGCCGGCCATGTGCTGCGGACGCCGCTCCTTGCGGCGCCGCCGCTCTCGGCACTGACCGGTGCGGATGTTTTTGTCAAATACGAGAATTTGCAGGTCACCAACTCGTTCAAGGAGCGCGGCGCCTGCGTGAAGCTCGCCGCACTGACCGCCGAGGAGCGCCGCCGCGGCGTAATCGCCATGTCGGCCGGCAATCATGCGCAGGCGGTGGCCTATCACGCCCGCCGGCTCGGTATTCCGGCCACCATCGTCATGCCGGTGACGACGCCGTTCGTGAAAATCAAAGCGACCGAAGCGCTCCGCGCCACCGTCGTCCTTGACGGCGAGACCATCAGCGAAGCGCAGATCCGCGCGGAGACGATCGCGGCGGAACGCAATCTGGTCTGGGTGCATCCCTACGACGATCCGCGCATCATCGCCGGCCAGGGCACGGTCGCGCTCGAAATGCTCGAAGACGCGCCCGATCTCGATCTGATGGTCATCCCGATCGGCGGCGGCGGATTGATCACCGGCTGCGCGATTGCCGCGCGCGCGCAAAAGCCGTCGATCGAGATCGTCGGCGTGGAAGCTCTGCTCTATCCCTCGATGTGGAACGCCATCCGAGGAAGCAGCAGGCCATGCGGCGGCGCGACTTTGGCCGAAGGCATCGCGGTGAAGAATGTCGGCAAGCTGACTTTGCCGGTGGTGCGCGAACTGGTCGGCGACATCGTGCTGGTCGACGAGCCGCAGATCGAGCGCGCGGTCAACGCCTTCCTGACCTTGCAAAAAACCATGGCGGAAGGGGCGGGCGCCGCCGGGCTTGCCGCCATGCTGGCCGAGCCGCATCGCTTCCACGGCCGCCAGGTCGGGCTGATCCTGTGCGGCGGCAATATCGATCCGCGCATTCTCGCCTCGATCATGGTCCGCGAACTCGAGCGCGACGACCGCATCGTCTCGTTCCGCGTCACCATCCCCGACCGTCCTGGAATCCTGGGCCAGATCGCGAGCCGTCTCGGCGAGTTCGGCGCCAATATCCTCAGCGTCGATCATCACCGGTTGTTTCTCGACGTACCCGCCAAGGGCGCCAAGCTCGATGTCACCATGGAGACGCGCGACGCCGCGCATGCGGAAGAAATCTTCAGCGCGCTCGCCGCCGATGGTTATCAGCCGGTGCGCATGCCGAGCGGCACGGCGATGCAATGACGGCGGCAACGCCAGGAGTTACTTGCTGCCACCGAAGATGTTGGTGATGAAATCGAGCGGGCCGCCGCTGGCGGTATCCGGCGGCGGCGCGCCGGGACCGGCGGCGTCCGGCCGCCGCCGCGGCATCGGGATCGGCCCGACCGCGGCGACGTGAGTCATGGTCCCGGTCGGTGTCGTCCCGGTCGGCGTTGCCGGCTCCGGTTGCGCGTCGGCGATCACATGCCGTTTGCGCGGCAGCGGGACCCGTCCGGCAAGCGGCGTTCCCGCGGGTACGGCGTCGGGCGCAGGTTCGGTCGCGGCGGCGGGCTCCTGCGCGGCGACCACGACCTTCGGCGTTGCCGTGTCGAGTATGCCCGGCGCGGCGGCTACGGGCGGGGCAGGTACATCCGCCGGCTTTGAGTCCGTCGGCTGCGCCGACGGCGTGGCGGCCATTTTCGGCGTGATCGTCACCGCCGTGCCCAGTACCGGCGGCGTGGCGGCGGGCACGCCCGGCGGCGCCGCAGTATCGGTGTCCGGCGCGCGTTCGCCCAGGAACGGCCCCTTTGGCGCCGGCGCGTCGCGCATATCCGTCGTTAGCGGCTCGGCTGAGGCATCGGCAAGCTTGGCCGGTTTCGCGGCCGCGATCTGCTTATCGGTTGTGTCCTGGGTTTCGGCGCTCGGCGGCTCATGGATCGACGCTTTCGCCGCGAGCTGATGGAAGGTCGGAATCTTCGGCGGTCCGACATAGGCGCGCACGAAGGCGGTGATGGTCCACAGCACCACCGGGATCGCGGTGATCACCGCCGCCAGAATAATGATACGGCGCAGCAACGGGACAAAATGCCCGAAATGTTCGTCCTCACGCATGACACCCCACCATCGTCGTTTGTCGCCGGCGGTTACGAACCGCTCTTCCTGATTTTCTCCGCGACCCTGGCCGCGAAGTAAGTCAGCACCCCGTCGGCGCCGGCACGCTTGAAGGAGATCAGGCTTTCGGTCATCGCCTTGTCCCCATCGAGCCAGCCGTTCCCCGCGGCGGCCATGATCATCGCATACTCGCCCGACACTTGGTAGGCGAAGGTGGGCATGCCGAAGGCCTCTTTCACCCGCGCCAGGATATCGAGATAGGGTAGCCCCGGCTTGACCATCACCATGTCGGCGCCCTCGGCGATATCGAGTTCCACTTCGCGCAGTGCCTCGTCGGTGTTGGCCGGATCCATCTGATAAGTGCGCTTGTCGCCAGTGAGCGTCGCGCTCGAGCCGATGGCGTCGCGGAACGGGCCGTAGAAGGCCGAGGCGTATTTGGCCGCATATGCGATGATCTGCACGTCGCCGAAGCCGGCGCCGTCGAGGCCCTTGCGGATGGCGCCCACGCGGCCGTCCATCATGTCGGACGGCGCGATGATGTCGCAGCCGGCTTCCGCCTGCACGAGCGCCTGGCGCACCAGCACCGCGACGGTCTCGTCGTTGAGGATGACGCCGTCGCGCAACAGGCCATCGTGGCCGTGGCTGGTGTAGGGATCGAGCGCCACGTCGCAGAGGACGCCGATGTCCGGCACTTCTTTCTTGATGGCGCGGATTGCCCGGCAAACGAGATTGTCGGCGTTGAGCGCCTCGGAACCATCTTCGTCGCGCTTGTCCGGGTCGGTGCAGGGGAACAGCGCGAGGCAGGGGATGGTGAGCCTCGCCGCGCGCTCGGCCGCGCGCACCGCCTGATCGACCGAGAGCCGCTCGACGTCCGGCATGGACGCGACCGGCGCGCGGACATTGTCGCCCTCGACCAGAAACAGCGGCCAGATCAAATCGTCCGTGGTGAGAACGTGCTCGCGCACCATCCGCCGCGACCACTCGGCGCGCCGGTTACGGCGCAAGCGGCTCGGCAGATCGAGGCGCTCGGCCGGTATCTCCGCCGCAATCGGCGAAGGGCGAACACGTTCCAGCGGGCGGCCGAATTTGATTGCCATTACAACGCTCTCCACCAAAGCGGCCCTTTTTACTCCTTCCGGCGCCAAGCCGCCACTGGGCTGACCGCGGCATGGTTGACTTCCGCCTGCAGCGAGTGCCAAAGCCCGCTGGCGATGAGCGATCAAACGCAACGGCGCCCGACGCGGCCGAGCGACATGCTTGAGCCGGTGCATGCCGGCAAGGCATCGAACGCAGCCGGTTCCTGGGCGGAATATCTCGTGCTGTTTCTGCGCATCATGGCGGCGGTATCGCTGGTCAAGGGCCTTTATCACTGGGCGGCGGTGTGTGGCATCGGCGCCGGCGCCGACAGCGGCTTCGAAGCGCACACGGTCGCCTGGCAGACCGCGACGGTGTTTTTTGCCGTGATCGATCTCGTCGCCGCGGTCGGATTGTGGCTGGCCGCCGCCTGGGGCGCGGTGGTGTGGCTCACGTCGGTAGTGTCGATGGCGGTGGTGGAGGTTTTCTTTCCGCAGGTTTACGGCGGCAGCCTGTTCATCGTTCTCGCGGAAGCGACCTTGCTCGGCGCCTATCTTTGGCTCGCCATCTTTGCCGCGCGCGAGCAGCCGGCGTAACGGGCGGGGGACCAAACGCATGGCGCAGCTCAGCGCGATCGTTATTACCAAAAACGAGGCGGCGAATATCGGCGACTGCCTCGACAGCCTGGCTTTCTGCGACGAGCGCATCGTGGTCGACTGCGGCTCGACCGACGCGACCGTGGAGATCGCGCGCGGCAAGGGCGCGCGCGTCGAGTTTCACGAATGGAGCGGCGACGGACCGCAGCGGAATTTTGCGTTGTCGCTTGCGACCGGAAATTGGGTGCTCAATCTCGACGCCGACGAGCGCGTCCCGCCGGCGCTCGCCGCCGAGATCAAGACCGCGGTGGCCGCTGGCGGCGGCGCCGATGCCTACGAATTTCCCCGCCTGAACAGTTTTTGCGGCCAGCCGATCCGTCATTCCGGCTGGTATCCCGATTACGTCCTGCGGCTGTTTCGACGCGGTAAGGGCCGCTTCAAGGACGTCAGCGTGCACACCCGCCTTGCGTGCGACGGCCCGATCGGACGGTTGCGGCAGCCGCTGGTCCATTACGCCATGCCAACGCTCGAAGCCGCCTTGTCGCGCGTCAACGGCTACTCGACCGCGCGGGCGCAGATGATGATCGAGTCTGGCCGCCGGGTGACATTCTTTTCCGGCATCGGCCACGGCGTGTTCGCGTTCCTGCGCTCTTATATCCTGCGCGCCGGCTTTCTCGACGGCGCGGAAGGCTTTCTGGTTGCGGTCGTCTCCGCCGAGACGAGCTACTATCCCTACATGAAAGCGTGGCTGGCGAAGCGAAAGCGCCAATGAGCTAGCGGCCCGCCTCGGCGAGTGCCGTGCCCGCCGTGGACTTGCGCAGAATGCCTTCGGCGCGCTCGATCACCGCCTCGGCAGCCACGTCATGCATGCAGGCGTGACCGTGCGGACAGTGACTGAGCTGACGCAGAAAACAGGGCGAGCAGGCTATGCCGGACTGCAAGACTGCGTCGGCCCGGCCGTAGGGGCCGATCCAGACCGGATCGGTCGGTCCGAAGACGCTCACCACCGGCCGATCGACCGCGACGGCAAGATGCATCGGTCCGGAATCGTTGGTCACGCTCAGCATCGACCGGCGGATCAGCGCCGCAAGCTGGGTGAGGCTCGTTTCGCCGGCGACATTGACCGCGCCGGGCGCGAGCCGCGCGACCTCTTCGCAGACGGCGCGCTCGCGTCGCGTCCCCATCAGCGCCACCGCCAGTCCCCGGCGCAGAAAATGCCGTGCGACTTCGGCAAACTTGTCGCTGTCCCAGTGCTTGGTTTCCCAGATCGTGCCGGGCGCCATGGCGACAAAATCGCCGCCGATACCGTGCCGCCGCAGCAGCGCCCCGACGCTGGCGTCCGCCGCCGGCGGAATCGGGAAGGAAAAATCCGCTGGTCCCTCCGGCAGACCGAGCAGCGGGCCAACGTTGAGGTAACGGTCGACCGCGTGCAGGTCCAGCGTCGGCACCGGAATGTGGTGGGTGTAGGCGATCCAGCTTCCCTCGCGGGCGCCCTGCCAGGCGTGCTTGCGCGCCTCTTTGGAAAAGGTACGCGGCGAAGCGTCCCAGACGCTCGCGCGCGGCCGGTCGAAGCCGATCCGCACCGGCGCGCCGCTCGCGAGCGTGAAGATGGCTGTGCGCAACTGGCCGTGCATGTCGACCACGAGGTCGTAGCCGTTGGCACGCAGCTTTGCAGCGAGCCGTGCATAGCTGACGAATGGCGCCGGGCGCCACGGCGTCGCCCATTCTCCGCGCTCGAACTCGATGACGTTGCTGATCGCCGGATTGTGCCGCAGGAGCTCGGCGATCGCTGGCGTGACCAGCCAGTCGATCTGCGCCGCCGGATAGCGGGCGCGCAATTTGTTCAACACCGGAATGGTGTGAATGACGTCGCCGACCGCCGACAATTTGATCAGCAGAATCTTGCGGAAGTTTCTGGCGCGCAGGTCGGTGCCGCTTGGCATTGGCGACTTCAGGCGCGGTCCGGCTTGAGCGTTTGCAGCACGCGCTTGAACGCGGCGGAGGTGTGGTGCCGCAGCATGGCGATCTGCCGGTTGCCTTCCGAGGTGAGCCAGTTGAACTGGATGACGCGGCGCTCGCCGGCGAAAGGCTCGTGGCCGTGCCAGGAATTGTCGCTGCGCTTGAAAGCGAGCAGCGTGCCGGACACCGGGGGCACCTCGACGAGGATGTCGTTGAGGTTGTCGGCGGAGCGCAGGAGCCGCAGCCGGCCGCCGGAATTCTCCCACGACTCATTCAGGTAGATCAGCACGGTAATGATCTTGCTGGTCGAGTCGGTGTGGATCTTGCCATCGCGGGCGTCGCAGCGGCCGCGCACGGTGGTCACGGTCGGCCGGCCCTCGAGATCGAGCCCGAACTTCTCCTCGAAGGCGGTGCGGAAATCGTCGCCTTCAAGTTCGTCGAGCAGAGTCTGGAACGCCGGGCCGAAGCTGACCTGGTCGACCGGAAAGCTGCCGGAGGTGGAAATCTTCGGGTAATCGGCGTTGATGGCGGCAAGCGCCGCCGGCGCGACGAATCCGGGCACGATCAGATGCTGGAACGGCTCGCGCGTCAAAGGCGTCGCCCGGAAAGCGTCAAGCCTCAGATAACCCGGCATTTTTCGCTCTGTTGTCCTGATTGCGCCGGCAAACTAGCACTCCGTCGCGGCGCGGTAAATCAAGCCGGCGCGCCGTGTTGACTCCATGCCGCGCTTCGGGTTGCTGTCGCCGCCTTGAGTAGCTTTGAGGAGCAAGCATCGATGGCGGCGCGGCTTTGGCAGGAGCTCAAGCGGGCCCGCAGGACGCTCCGCCACGCCGTCCTGCCGCACGATAAAATCTATACGCGGGATTATTACGCGGCCGACGTCGAGGAAGGCGCGGTGCGAAGCGCTGCCGTCATGGCGCGCTCCATCTTCGCGTGGGCAAAACCGCAAACCGTGATCGACGTCGGCTGCGGCACCGGCTCGCTGCTGGAGGCTTTCGGCAAGCTCGGTTGCGATGGGCGCGGACTGGAATATTCGCAGGCCGGCCTCGATTATTGCCGCCGGCGCGGGCTCGCCGTGCAGAAATTCAACATCGAAAAGGACAGCCTTGCCGATGACGCGCGCTGCGATCTCGCGGTCAGCTTCGAGGTGGCGGAGCATCTGCCGGCGCGGTCCGCCGGCCGCTATGCCGCGTTGCTGTGCGGGCTTTCGCCGCGCGTCGTCATGTCGGCGGCGACCCCCGGCCAGGGCGGGCGCGGGCATCTCAACGAGCAGCCGCACGCCTATTGGATCGAAAAGCTCGCGGGCCACGGGCTTCGTTTCGACGCGGCGACGTCCCGGCGTTTCGCCGACGAATGGAAGGCCGCGGGCGCGAGCCACTGGTATTGCGACAACGTGATGGCTTTCGCGCGGGGCGGCGCCAGCTAGGGCTTCTGCGGCGGCAGGATCGCCCAGCCGACATGCAGCGTGCCGCCGCCGCGGTGGAACGGCAGATCGAACGGCGCGCCGATTTCGGCGCCGGGCGCGATGGCGGCAAGATTCGGCGGGATCACGTCCGGATTGCTTTCGGTCCACACCAAAGCGGCGCCGCGAGCGCGCAGATCGTTTAGATCGATCCACGGCGCGCGGCGCGGCAGGCCGTCGATCAGGACGCGCGGCTGCGGGCGCTGTCCCGAATAGTGCGAGACGTTGCCGCCGTCCCACATCGACGCAATGATGTAATCAGGCTTTTTGCCGGTCGCCGCCTCGAAGCGCTGCGTGATCGCGGCGGAAAGCGCATCGCCCGGAAGAAACGCGGCGCGGAGGCGGTGATCGAAGTTCGGCAACACCAAATAATCGGCGAGGAAGGCGGCGATGAAGATAATGAAGATCGCCGCCCAGTGCGCGCCGAGATGGGCGAGCCGCGCGCGCTCGAGTGCGGCCGGCGCGAGCAGCACGATCCACAGACCGAGGAACAGCCAGAGCGGATAGCCCCAGGTCGATTGGGTGCCGCGGCCGCTCACAAGCGACGCCAACAGCAGCGTGGCCGCCGGCCCGAAGGCCAGCAGCGTGACGATGCGGCGGTCGAACGCGTCGGCCCTGGCCGCCACCGGCGGCTTCGGCCGCGGATAGAGCAACGGCCCGGCGATCAAGATTGCCGGGATCAGAAAGAACGCCTGGGCGGCGAGAAAGGCGAGGGGATTGAGCAGGTGATCGAGCGCGCCGCGCGCCGGCTCCGCGCGGGCTTCGGCATAGCGGAAGGGAAGAAAATCGTTCTGCACCAGCCAGACCAGATGCGGCGCCGTCACGATCAGCGCGGCCGCGGCGGCGAGCCATGGACCGGGCGTGGCGAGTCGCCGCTGCGCCGCCGGATCGAGCACGAGAAACAGCGCCATCGGCACCGCCAAAATCACCACGAAATATTTGGCCCACCAGGCCAGCCCGAGCATGACCCCCAGCAGGATCCAGTAGCGCAGCTTCTCCTGTTTCAGGGCCATATAGAAGGCGAAGCCGGCAAACGCCCAGAACGGCAGCTCGATCACGTTATGATTGAATTTGACCGAGCTGATGGTGAAATAATGCAGGCCATCGATGATCAGGCAGGCGGCCAGCGCGCCGAGCGTGCCGGCGAGCGGGCGCGCCGTCATCCACACGGCGATGAAGGTGACGACGATCGCGGCCTGGCACAGCGCGTAGAGCGCGGCATCGCTGCCGGTCGCGCGCCAGACGATTTCGGCGAGCCACCACGGCAGCGGCGGCAACTTGTCGTAGCCGGGCTGCCATTCGCGGCCGTAGACCATGGCCTCGATCACGTCGAGCGGCAGGTTGGCGTAGATGAGCGCAGGCAGCGCGGTCCAGACAACCGCATGCAGCGCGAGGAAGGCAGCAAAAGCCGCCTGCGGGCGGCGCTCCGCCGCGTCGATCATCCGTTCCATCATTGGCCTGGCTTTAGCATGCCAAGGGAGCATGCCAAGAGCCGCTTGCGACCCCCAAGCCTTCGATCCCGTCCCAGCAGGGGGCTCAGGGCGGGGGCCGAAAAAGGTAGGATGATGAAAGTTGCCGCAAGCCTTGCTATTGATTTACCGGGGAATTGGCGGGGCACCGAAGGACGGGGCAGGACATGAAGGACATCGTCGATCGGCTCGAAGAGCGGCGGCAAAGCGCGCGCGGCGGCGGCGGAAAAAGGCGCGTCGACGCGCAGCACAAGCGCGGCAAATTGACCGCGCGCGAGCGGATCGAGCTCCTGATGGACAAGAACTCGTTCGAGGAGTTCGACATGTTCGTCGAGCACCGCTCCTACGATTTCGGCATGGAAAAGACCAAGATCGCCGGCGACGGCGTGGTCACCGGCTGGGGCACGGTGAACGGCCGCAGCGTGTTCACCTTCGCCAAGGATTTCACCGTGTTCGGCGGCGCTCTGTCGGAGACGCACGCGCAGAAGATCCTCAAGATCCAAGACATGGCGATGCGCGCGCGCGCCCCGATCATCGGCCTGTTCGACGCCGGCGGCGCCCGCATCCAGGAGGGCGTCGCCGCGCTCGGCGGCTACGGCGAAGTGTTCCAGCGCAACGTGCTGGCGTCGGGCGTCATCCCGCAAATCTCGGTCATCATGGGTCCGTGCGCCGGCGGCGACGTCTATTCGCCGGCGATGACCGATTTCATCTTCATGGTGCGCGACACGAGCTACATGTTCGTCACCGGCCCGGACGTGGTGAAGACGGTGACCAACGAGATCGTCACCGCGGAAGAGCTCGGCGGCGCCTCCGTGCATGCCACCAAATCCTCGATCGCCGACGGCGCTTACGACAACGACGTCCAGTGCCTGTTGCAGATGCGGCGGCTGCTTGATTTCCTGCCGCCGAATTATTCCGCCGGCGCGCCGGAATGGCCGTCGTTCGACGACATCGACCGCATCGAGCCGTCGCTCGACTCGCTCGTCCCCGACAATCCGAACAAGCCGTACGACATCAAGGAGCTGATCCTCAAGACCGTGGACGAGGGCGACTTCTTCGAGCTGTCGGAAACGTTCGCGCGCAACATCGTCGTCGGCTTCGGGCGGATGGCCGGCCGCACCATCGGCGTTGTCGCCAATCAGCCGATGGTGCTCGCCGGCGTGCTCGACTCTGACGCAAGCCGCAAGGCGGCGCGGTTCGTGCGCTTCTGCGACGCGTTCAACATCCCGATCGTGACCTTCGTTGACGTGCCGGGATTTCTGCCCGGCACCGCGCAGGAATACGGCGGCCTGATCAAGCACGGCGCCAAACTTCTGTTCGCCTATTCGCAGGCGACTGTGCCGCTGGTCACCGTGATCACGCGCAAGGCGTTCGGCGGCGCCTACGACGTGATGGCGTCAAAGCATATCGGCGGCGACGTCAATTACGCCTGGCCGACCGCGCAGATCGCGGTGATGGGCGCCAAGGGCGCGGTCGAGA